>JABHVE010000059.1 GCA_018658465.1 Alphaproteobacteria bacterium | reverse complement strand
GACGCTGATCCCCAACCCTCCGCCGACTGACCCCGGTCGCACCCATGGCAAAATCCACCGCGCCCCGGTCACGTCGGCCAAGCCGGGAAGCGCTGCTGGAATTCATCGCAGACAATCCCAACAACTCCGGCAAGCGTGAAATCGCCCGATCGTTTGGCTTGAAGGGCGACGACCGGGTATGGCTGCGCAACATTCTGCGCGACTTTGTGGTCGAGGGCCTGATCGAAGGCGGACGCAGTTCCCGTCGGGGACGGCCCGGGTTGCCCCCCGTGATGGTGTTGGAAATTACCGGCGTCGATAATGACGGCGATCTTGTTGGGGCCCCGGCTGCTTGGAAGCATGATGTCCCTCGTCCATCGGTTCATCTGACTGGCAGCTCCCGTGCTTTGGCCTGCGCCCCCGGCGATCGGGTGTTGGCGCGCATTGCCAAATCCGGTGGTGCCTACCAAGGCAAGATCATGCGGGTCCTGCCATCGCCGCCGTCAGAGATTTTGGGAGTCATCGAAGAGAGCGGACGAGAGCTGCGCTTGGCGCCGGTGAACCGCAGAACCCGCACAGAATTTATTGTCGACGATCCGGGCGATGCCGCCCCGGGGGATGTTGTGGTGGCCGATCTTGTCCCCGGAAAGGCCTATGGTCCCGCACGCGTGCGCGTGCGAACCCGGGTGGGGCCCATGACCGACGCCCGAACACTCAGCCTTACCGCAATCCATGAACACGGGCTGCCCGACAATTTCTCGGATGATGCGTTGGCCGAAGCTAAGGCGGCGAAGGTGCCTGATCTGGGCGACCGCACCGATTTTCGCGACGTGCCGTTCATCACCATCGACCCGGAAACCGCCCGGGATTTCGACGATGCGGTGTGGGCGGAACCCGACACAGACAATGACGGCGGATGGATCGTGCGGGTGGCCATCGCTGATGCCGCCCATTACGTGACCCCGGGCAGCGCCCTCGACGTTGAGGCCAAGAACCGCGGTAATTCCGCGTATTTCCCCGACCGGGTGGTGCCGATGTTGCCCGAGGCCTTATCGGCAAGTCTGTGCTCGTTGGAAGAAGCCAAAGACCGGGCGTGCATGGTGGCGACCCTGTGGTTGGATGCCAGCGGTCAGGTGACCCGCCATCAATTTGATCGTGGCCTGATGCGCTCGGTGAAGCGGCTGACCTATGGGCAAGTTCAGGATATCCACGACAACGACAAAGGCGGCGGCGACGAAAACATCATCGGCCTGGTGGCCAATTTGTATGGCGCCCACAAGGTCTTGGCCAAAGCCCGCAAAGCCCGCGAGCCTTTGGAAATCGTGACAGCCGAAATCAACGTGGTGCTGGGGGACGATGGCCATGTGGAACGGGTCGAGACCGTGGCCCACATCGCCTCGCATCAGCTGATCGAAGACTTGATGATCGCCGCCAACGTCGCCGCCGCTGAAGTTCTGACCGAAGCCCAGGCACCATGCATGTACCGGGTCCACGACCAACCCGAACGTGAGCGTGTTGTGGCCTTGGCCGAATTCTTGGACTCCCTGGGGCTGCGCCTGGACAAAGGCCAGCGCCCCACCCCGCGCATGTTCAACGGGGTTCTGCGCAAGGCGGCTGACACGGCGGATGCCCCAGCCGTCCATCAGGCAACGTTGCGGGCCCAGGCCAAGGCCGAATACAGCACCCACGCTGCACCGCACTTTGGCCTGAATTTGACCCGCTACGTTCACTTCACCTCACCCATCCGGCGGTATGCGGATGTGCTGGTTCACCGGGCGTTAATTTCGACCCTTGGGTTGGGATCGGGGGGGATGGCCGGCACAGATGGCACAGGGTTGGAAGCCATAGCCCAACACATTTCCATGACCGAGCGCCGTGCCATTGCGGCGGAGCGGGATGCCTTGGCGCGGTACCTGGCTACCTTTTTGGCCGACCAAATTGGCGCCGAATTGCCTGGGCGGATTGCCGGTGTCACCAAGGCTGGACTGTTCGTCACATTGACCGAAACCGGTGCCGATGGCCTGGTTCCCATGCGCACCTTGGAGGATGATTTCTATCAATGGGATGAACCCCGCCACCGCTTGATCGGCGAGCGCGGCCACCGGGTGTACACGTTGGGCGATTCTGTGACCGTGGGGATTCTGGAGGCCGTCCCAGCCACCGGCGGCTTGTTGCTAGAAATGAAATCGGGCGGAAAAATCGATCACGACGCGGCGGTGTCCCGACCCCGGCGACCGGGACGCGGCGCACCGGGGCGTGGCGCACCTGGGCGTGGTCCAAGACCCAAATCCAAACGCCGTACCAAACGCCGCCCTAAGAAATGACCCAGCCGCCCCCCACCCTGTCTGCGCGGCGATGGAGTGTGGTGGCGATCGCCGGAGCCATGGGGGGGTATGGCCTGACCCTGGGCCTGACCCATCCGTTGTTGTCGTTGATCCTGGAGGATCAGGGATATTCCAGCACCCTGATTGGGCTCAACAGCGCCGCGACCTTTGTCGGCGTCCTCGCCTCTGCCCCCCTTATTCCGCCTTTGGTGCGTCGCCTAGGGCCAAGCGGGACAATGATGGCCGCTATCGGCTTGACCATCACGATGCTGTTGACCCTGCCCCTGTTCGCCAACATCTGGGCGTGGTTTGGGGTTCGCTTTGTGCTGGGCCTTGGCATCAACACGCTTTTTGTCGTCAGTGACGCCTGGATCCTTGAGGCTGCGTCAGAAAAAACCCGAGGGCGCACCATTGGGTTTTATGCCTCGGTCATCGCCGGCGGCTTCGCATTGGGGCCGGTGCTGGTTGCAATGACTGGGATCGAGGGTTGGACCCCATTTGTGGTCGCTGCGCTAATCTTGGCGGTGGCGGTGGCACCGCCCATGTTTCTGGCACGGCGCGCGGCCCCGGATTTGGGTATTGGCTTGCCCAAGGGGTTGTTTACGATGATGGCCGCAGCACCCACCTTGATGGCGGCGGCATTTGTTATCGCCTTCTTCGAAACCGCAGCAACCGCACTGTTCCCGGTGTTTGGTGTGCAACTGGGCTTCAGCTTCGGGATCGCGGCTTTAATCGTCGCTGCGGTGGGAGCGGGGGAAATGGCCTTTCAAGTTCCGGCCGGCATGCTTTCAGACCGCTTTGATCGGTTTCGCATCCTATTTGTCTGCGCACTGGTTGGGTTCGCTGGGGCCTTGGCCATCCCGTTGGTCATTTCGATCCCGATATTATTTTGGCCGCTGTTGTTCGTCTGGGCCGGATTTATCATGTCCATCTACACCGTCGCCGTCGCTCAGGTGGGGGCGCGTTTCACGGGCACCGAGTTGGTCACCGCCATTTCCGCCATTTCCATTCTGTATGGGGCCGGTGGTGCCGCTGGGCCGGCGCTGACGGGTGTGGCCATGGATGTCTTTGGCCCCAACGGCCTGCCGTGGACCCTGGCCGTTCTGTGCGGCGGCTTCGCGGTTTTGATCGCAATTCGCCACCGGGAGATATTTCAGCGGACGGGCTGATTTGTTACGTTCAGATTCACGCCGTCCCAATGCTGCGGAGCAGCGACCAGATAAGAGGGACGGCGATCTGCACTCCTAGATTTGTCGTTCAGATTCACGCCGCCCTTTGGGCGACGATCTGCACTTACCTTGACATACAGCCGCCTACGGGTATTGTGCCGCCACCGTTCAGGAAAGTACCGAGAACCATGGCCAAACCATCAACAGTTAAGATCAAATTGGTGAGCACAGCCGACACCGGCTTTTATTACGTCACCAAGAAGAACCCCCGGAATCTCACCGAAAAAATGGTGATGAAGAAGTACGATCCGGTTGTGCGCAAGCACGTGGACTTCAAGGAAGCTAAGATTAAATAGTGCAGATCGTGCCCTCTGAGGGCACGTGAATCTGAAAGGTAAAATTAAGAAGGCAGGATTCCAAGGCCGGGTTTGACCCGGCCTTTCGTACGTTGGACCCCCGGATCAAGTCCGGGGGTGACGGGGTCGGTAGGGTTGGCCTTCTGGGCACAACTGAAATGCAGGAATGGTCGCGCGAGCAGATCGGTCCTGCTGACCGCCGAAGAGAGGGCTAAGTGCAGATCGTGGTGCGCTTGCACCGCGTGAATCTGAACGTCAGGACAAAGTCGCGTGAATCTGAACGGCAAAAATATGAGTGCAGATCGTGCCCTTTGGGGGCACGTGAATCTGAACGACAAAAAAAAGCGCTAGCTGGCGGCTGTCTTGTCGGCCTTGCCGCCAATCACATCGTCGGCCACGACCTTGTTGCGGCCCGAATTTTTTGCCGCGTACATGGCTTTGTCGGCGCGCTCCAACATCGAAGCGGCAGATTCGTGACTGCTATGGGATGAGGCAACCCCAATGCTGACCGTGACCGCCAAGGGATCCTTTGTGGATTCCAGTTTGAACGGTTTGTCGGCCATCCCCAGACGCAAGCGTTCCGCAACCAAATTGCCGGTGGCCCCATCGGTATCGGGCATCACCACAACAAATTCTTCGCCGCCATAGCGCACCGCCAAATCAATGCCGCGCAGCTGGGCTTTGAGGCGCTCGGCAAATTCACGCAGCACTTCGTCGCCAGCCGCGTGGCCGTATGTGTCGTTGACCTTTTTGAAAAAATCGATGTCCAGCATCATCACCGAAATCGGCTTCCCATCGGTGTTGGCGCGGGTCACAAGATTTTCGATATGGCTGGTGGCATAGCTGCGGTTATGGAGCCCGGTCAGACCATCTGTGGTGGCCATTTCCATACTTTTTTCGTAAGAGGAGCGCAGGCCATCTTGGTACCGCTTGCGGCGAATTTGGGTGCGGGTGCGGGCCACCAGTTCGTTGCGATCAATGGGTTTGGTGACGTAATCATTGACGCCGATGTCCAGGGCTCGAACCAGTTCTTTGGTGGCATCTTCCCAAATCAAAACCAAAATCGAGGTCTGGCGGGGTTGCGCCATGGCCCGCAAATGGGAACACAAACGCATGCCGTCGCTCTCCCGAAGGCTGAGGCTGACAATGATCAAATCAAAATTACCGTCTCGCGCTGTGGCCAGGGCTTTTTCCCCATCGGGTTCTTCGATCACTGTGACCAAGCTGTCCAACGCCTTGTGCATTACTTCTGCGTCCGCTGGCTCATCCTCGACGATCAGCACCCGGGCACCTGTGATGTCATCAGCGTCTATTCCCTGGCCATCCATCACCCCAAACTGGCTAGAGGTTTCCTCGCGAAGACGAAATTCGTCCATCATCAATTTCAGCCGCACAAGGGAACGCAGTCGGGCAATCAGCGCAATATCGTTGACCGGTTTGGTGAGGAAATCATCGGCACCGGCTTCCAAGCCTCGCACCCGATCTTCGGGGTCCGACAAAGCGGTGACCATGACCACGGGCACATGGGCAATTTCAGGGGTGGCGCGAATTATTCGGCAGACTTCGAAGCCATCCATGCCCGGCATCATGACATCCAACAAAACGATATCCGGCGGGGCCTTGGCCATTTCCTCCAACGCCTCCTTACCGCTTAGGGCGGTGGTGACGTCGTAGTACTCGGCCGCCAATTTGGCTTCCAAGACTTTTACATTTGGGAGAATATCGTCGACGACCAAAACGCGGGCGGTCATGACCGCACCCCTATTTCAACTCTGACCACTGGGCTAGCAAACATTGGGGGTCCGAATGTCAGTCGCCGTCTACGAATCGGCGGACGGTGGAAATAAGTTCTTCAATGCGGATGGGCTTGGCGATGTACGCCTCACATCCACCTTCTCGAATTCGATCTTCATCCCCCTTCGTGGCGAAGGCCGTTACCGCCACCACCGGAATGGATTTGATACTGTCGTCCGCTTTGATTTGGCGCGTTACCTCTAGGCCCGAAACACCGGGAAGCTGGATATCCATCAGGATCAGGTCCGGCTTGTTGGCGCGGGCCATATCCAGGGCCTCCATCCCATCCCTAGTTTCAAGGGTTTCGAAGTCGTGGGCCTTCAACAGGTCCCGAAACAGCTTCATGTTGAGCTCGTTATCCTCAACAATAAGAATGGTTTTTGTCATAGGGCCCTGCAAAATAATTGGGTAACCGGAAAAAACCGCATAGAATCCGGTACTTCGCGGTACGCTACTACCCGTAGTACCACCTTGAACCCCAGCCGCCAACCCAGGCAATCTAGGGCCTCATAATGAGAGTAGAGCTTCAACAATGAATAGCGAGGAAGCAGAGCGCATTGCCTTCAAGGCCCTGGCGTTCTTGGCGGCGGATGCTGAGCGCTTGGGGCGTTTTCTTGGGTCTACCGGCTTGGGCCCAGAAGAGCTTCGCGATAAGGCCGACGACCCGGAATTATTGGCAGGTGTTCTGGATTATTTGCTGAGCAACGAAGCCATGGTCATCGAATTTTGCCGGGCTTTAGAGGTGCCGCCGGGGATGATCGGCCAAGCGCGCGGCCAGTTGCCCGGGTATTCCCCCCCCATGTAGCCCTTTCATATTTGGATCGGATTAGCACGCCGGGAGCGGAATATCTTCCAGGGACTCCAGGATGCCGCTGACCTGGAAATCGCCGTAATCCAAGATCAAATCGGTAATCACCCCGTTTTCGAACAGCCGATAGCCCACTTCAAAAATTGGTTCGGGGGCTTGTGACGCAAGATCGTAATGGGCGTACCTAGTCTGCCACGACCGTTGATCGCCCAAGAAACTCACCCCATTGGGTGGGGTTTCTTCCCCTGGCCCAAACGCTGCGCCAATGAACACCGACACCGCTGTTAGGGTGTCCTGACCGCCGCCATCGAACCCGGTGAGATCCAAAAAATGGGTACCGGCATCGGCCGCCGCCAGCACCGTGCGGGTCAGGGCCAAGGGAAACAGCACCCCCGATGGCAACGCCATGGTCATGGCCGCGGGCTCGGTATATTCCACCACGCCGCCCATCCCAGGTCCGCCAAGTTCAGCAGTTCCGGTAAAGGCTTCCACCACATCCCCCGCCACTTCGTTGACCGTGGAAAAGGTCATAGAGGTCCCGTCCTCGCTTTCCCACACCGTGGCGGCGAAGCGCGTGCCCACGGCGGCCCCGCCCTCGGCGCTCATGGTCAACTGCACGGCTTGGCGCAATGTAATGCCCCCGCATCCCGGAATTTGTTCCACCCAAAACACGCCGGTAACACCAACGATGCCGCTTTGTGGCAAGGCAGAAACCAAATTCATTGCGTATGTGGCCCGGTGCGATGCCAAGGGGGCGGCAAGACTCTGCCCGGCCAGAAGTGGCCCGGTTGCAAGTACCGTTGCAGTTAAAAACGCGACAGAGGATTTCAACATGGATGTCCTGAATGTGGGGCGAAGACTGCCTCCACCTTACTCCAATCGACGAGACCGCTTAAGCCGCTGAAACCGCCACCCGGAAATGTCCCCACCGCAGTTATTGCCGGGGGGCAATTTTTGCCGACCTCCACCCAGGCAACTGACTGAAATTCAACGAAATTTCCGTGGCACGACCTTTGCTCTCTATCTGGGAACAAAGTCTGGGGAACAAAGTGCGGTAGTTCCCGAAGTTTTTATCTGTGTTCGACTGTTGGAAGGATTAGTCATGCAATCGTCTTTGGCCACCACTCTGCCAGAAGCTGAACTCACCAACGGCCCATTGGTCGATGACCGTGGCGCCGATCCAAAATTGGCCGCCCATGTTGGCCAATTGGCCCGGCAGATTGTCGACTCGATCCGCAATCGTTCCGACATGTCTAAGCAAGAACAAACCGATCAGCTCAGATTGTTGGAACGGGCAATCGGAATGGTGGCAAACGCCGAACGCAAAATCGAAGACCTTGAAACCCACATCGAAAATTTGGAATCTTTGTCACGGACGGATTTTCTGACCGGGATCGCCAATCGTCGGGGCTTTGACGAAACATTGCGTCGTACCCTGGCCGCCGCCACCCGCCATGGGGACAGCGGCGTCATTGTTCTTGCTGACTTGGATTACTTCAAAGATGTCAACGACCGCCACGGCCACGATTGCGGCGATGCAGTCCTGAAGGCCGTCGCCGAAGTTCTTGGCAACAACATCCGCACCACAGATTTTGTCGCCCGTTTGGGCGGCGACGAATTTGCAGTCATTCTGGCCCACACCAGTCCCCGGGAGGGCATGTACCGGGCCAAGCGACTGCAAACCTTGTTGCGCCAATCCGACTGTGAACATGATCGTCGGGTAATCCCGCTTCAGGCAAGTTTTGGATCGGCAAACTACAATGCCAAATCCGAATTCGCCGAGGTGCTGCGCCGGGCCGATTTGGCCATGTACAAGGACAAGCGGTCCAAGGGACTGCGCTATACCCCCATCGACGACCTGACGGTGGCCCCCGCCACCGCCGCAAGCTAGGCCCAAAAAAGACCTCTCGACCATCAGCTGCTCCCTGGTCGCCCGGACCGGGGGTGGCTAAACTTGGGCGATGGCCCAGAAACACCTTTCGTTCAGCAATCGCGTGCGCCGATCGACACCGGCTCGGCACGCCTTGTTCGCCTTTGGTTGGATTATGGTGGGTTTCGGCGTCGTCGGTGTGTTCTTGCCGGTTTGGCCCTCGACCATTTTCATATTGCTGGCGCTTTGGGCCTTTTCCAACTCATCCCAATGTTTTCATGATTGGCTGTATAACCACCCGCGATTTGGTGCTACCGCCCGGGCCTGGAACCAATACGGAGTCATCCCGGTTAAGGCCAAGGTGTTGGCGGTTTCGATGATGTCGGTTAGCGTCGGCATTCTGGGTTGGCTGGCCGATACCTGGATTTTGCCCGTTGGCGTGGGGGCTGTATTGGCAATCATCGCATCGTGGATCGTGACGCGGCCCAGTCAAATCCCAGAGTAAATGACCAGAATAATCTTTAAGGGGAGCAGACCATGACAGGACAAACCGATCAGCGCCTAAACGAGCTGGGCATCACCTTGCCGGAGCCCGCCAAGGCCGCCGCCAACTACGCCCCCTATGTGATCGCGGGGAACACAATTTATATCGCCGGACAGCTACCCATGGCGGATGGCAAGGTCGCGATCACCGGCAAGGTCGGCGATGCAGTGACCACAGACCAAGCCCAAGAAGCCGCGCGCCTTTGCGCCCTGAATATTCTGGCCCAGGCGAAATCCGCTGCCGACGGCGATCTGGATCGGGTGCGGTGTGTAAAGTTAGGGGGCTTTGTGAATGCAACGCCGGATTTCGTCGATCACCCCCAGGTGCTGAACGGTGCATCAAAACTGATCGGCGAAGTGTTGGGCGACCGCGGGCTCCATGCACGGTTTGCCGCCGGTGCCGGGTCCCTACCCTTCGATGCCTCTGTTGAAATAGACGCGGTGTTCGAGATCGACTGACCCCATGGGTGACACCGAACAAGCTTTGGTCCACTCCGTTGATGTGATCCATCACATCGGTGACATCGCCGCAGCCGATTGGGATGTGTGCGCGGGCCCCGACAACCCGTTCGTTTCCCACAAATTTCTCAGTGCCCTGGAGCAAAGCGGATCGGCCAGTGCTGAACAGGGATGGACGCCCCATCATTTGGTGGCCAAGGCCGCGGACGGATCGGTTCTGGGGGTCGCCCCGGCCTATCTGAAATCCCATTCCTATGGGGAGTACGTGTTCGACCACGGCTGGGCCGATGCGTTTGAGCGCGCTGGGGGCACGTATTATCCCAAGCTGCAATTGGCGGTGCCGTTTACTCCGGTGACCGGCCCGCGGTTGTGCGTGCACCCCGATGCGGACGGGGCGACCACCTCAAGGGCGTTGTTGGCAGGGGGCATTGATGCGGCGCGGCGCCTAGGGATTTCGTCCCTGCACGCGACATTTTGTACAAAGGCGGAGTCCCAGATGATGGGAGCCGAAGGCCTGTTGCTGCGCACCGGGGAACAATTCCATTGGCTGAACAACGGCTATCAATCGTTCGGGGAATTCTTGGGGGCCCTGGCATCACGCAAGCGCAAGGCAATCGCCCGTGAGCGCCGCCAAGCCTTGGCCGACGGCCTTGTCACCATCGAAACCCTGACCGGGGCGGCCCTGACCGAAGGCCACTGGGATGCATTTTTCGGCTTTTACATGGACACCGGCCAGCGCAAATGGGGCACCCCGTACCTGAACCGCGACTTCTTCAGCCTGTTGGGCCAAACTATGAGCGACCAGGTGGTGCTGGTCATGGCCTACAAACACGGCACCCCTATTGCCGGAGCCTTGAACATGGCCGGGCCGAGCGTCTTGTACGGGCGGTATTGGGGATGCAGCGAATACATTCCGGCCCTGCATTTCGAGGTCTGCTATTACCAAGCCATCGACTTCGCCATTAAGCACGGCTTGGGCCGGGTGGAGGCTGGCGCCCAAGGGCCCCACAAAATCTCCCGCGGCTACCTGCCGGTACACACCTATTCGGCCCATTGGATCGCTGATCCGGCGTTTCGCAATGGGGTGGCCGCATACCTGGACCAAGAGCGCGACCAGGTGGACGATGAAATTGGCGCATTGACCGCCCGCTCACCCTTCAAAAAACCCGACTAGGCGGCAATCAAACCTTGCTGCTAAAGTGCTGCCGCCCGTTGAAACGGCGGGCCAGACAGGCATTTCAGTCCCAAAATCAGCACAGTTAGAGTCTATGGATCAGCTTTCAGCGGCGGCAACATCGGCATCAGGCATCGCGGCACTTGTTCTTGTGGCACTTGGCGTCGTCGCGGTGGTCGCAATGCGCGGCCAGATGCGCATTTTTCTGTCAATTCTGGGGTTTGCCGTGGGGGCGATCTTGGGGGTCGTCGCCCTTGTCACCGCAGCGCCCGAAAGCGATGTGGGGTCCGAGGCCCTGGCCGGGTTAACCACCGATATCCCCGATACCGATCGCGAAATGGCGGTCGCCTTGATGGAGCGCGCCGAACAGGAACTGAACACCGGCGACACTCGGGTGGCGCGGGAAACTTATGAACGAGCGCGCTCTCAATACCGCCAAATGGGCGACGTGTTGGGGGAGGCCTCGGTAGCCTTTGGTATGGGCAAGTTGGAGCACTTCACCGGCCAAAGCGACAAAGCCCGGGCGAACTATTCCGAAGCCGTGTCATTGTATTTGCAAGGTGGCAGCGCCATCGGCCAGGCCCGGGTTCTAGCTGCCCTGGGTGATTTGGAAAAGGACACATTCAATTGGGATGCTGCCCGGGACCATTACCGCCAGGCGCGGATCCAGTGGGATCGCGCCCCCAGCCCCAAAAGCGACCCCCACGTGCTGTTAGGGTTGGAAGCCCTGGCGGACATGCCCGATGGCGAGTCCCAAGCCCGCGACCAATTAGAACAAGCTCAGCTTTTGTATTTCCAGGCTGACGACGGCATTGGCAAGGGCGACATCGCCCATATCCTGGGGGACATGGAATTCAATCTGGGCAATTTGGAAGCCGCCCGTTCCAAATATTCCGATGCCCGCGCGACATATCAGGGCACCGATGCCCGAGACAAAGAAGCCGAGGCCAACATGGCGTTGGCGTTTGTTGAGCTCCACCGCGCCAATAATTTCGAGGTAAACGCCGCCCTGGATTTCGCCGCCGTGCTTTTTGAACAGGCCGGCGATCCATCGGGTGGCCCGCGGGTGGCAATTCTTCGGGGCCAAGTGGAAATGATGGTGGGCAATTTTGAGTCCGCGCGGAATTTGTTTGCCCAAGCCGCCATCGATTTAAAGGCGTTGTCCGACAAACAGGAACCCGACGCGGTGCTGGGCCTGGGGGACGCCCTTGCAATGCTGGGGGACGTTGAAGAAGCTACCGTCGCCTATCGCGGTGCCAACGAATTGTACCATCGGTTCGGCTTCGATGACGGCGAGGCCCGGGCAAGTTTCGGCCTGGGCCAAATGGCCATCGCCTCCGACCTCCCCCGCGCCGCGACGGAACATTTACTAAACGCCGGGCAGCTATTCGTCGATGTTGGTGACACTGTTGCCTCGGCACGGACCCTGGCGACCTTTGGCGGCGTCTTGGCGGCAATCAATGACGACGAAGGCGCTCTACAAATGTTCCGGGAAGCCGCGCCGATGTTCGAGCGAGAGGCTGCACCCGTTGGGCTGATTGTCGCCGCATTGGGGACCGGCGACGTGAACCGGGGGATCGCCAAGAACGCCCTGGCCGTCGATGCCTACACCCAGGCCAGCGCCTTGTTCGCCGCCCTGGAATTCCCGGTTACCGAAGCCAATCGGTATTTGGGACTTCCCGCAATCGAGGCCATTGGCGTTCGTTTGATGGGAGACGAAGGCGATCCCTATCAGATGGCCGGGGAAGCAGACGTCATCAATCAGGAAGAGACCATAAGCCACGAACAATTGGTGGCGGATAACTTGGCGGCTAATCCAAATCAGAACGCGGCAGCGCGAACCCTGATCCGTGACATCAAAGCCCGGGTGGCCGAGGCGTTGGAATTCATCAGCACCCAGAATTAGCGATCCCGGGCGTCAGAGTGATGGGCGCCGGGATGTGTAACGAGGACACCTAACCGTGACAAATTTATGGATTGCCGCCGTAATCTTGCTGGCGGCGGCTGGAATTAGTTTTCCATTCTTGGGGCGTACGACCCCGGCGATAAGGTTCGCCCTGCCGGGCATTTTAACCGCCGTGGCGTTGGTGTTGGCAGCGCTTAGCTTGACCGACGATGGCACGGGCGATTCAGTGGAAACCGCTGACCCGGACGACGCCTTGGCAGGATTGAACCGCCCCCCTGCACCAGACCCAGTGGCACCCGATATCGAGGCGGAAGGCGCGGATCTGATCGAACAGGGGCGCAACGCCGCCAACGCCGGGCGCGATGACGACGCCCGGGAATTGTTCGCCCGCGCCATGGATTTGTTCCAGGCGGCTGGCCTGAACGCCGGGATGGGGGAAGTCAAACTCCAGACCGGAATATTGGATCAGATTGTCGGCCAGGGCGAGCGCGCCCGCGACGTGTTTGCCGAAGCCCAAGGCTTTTTTGTCGCTGCCGCCGACCCGGTGGGCCAAGCCCGGGTGGCATTGGCACTGGGGAATTTGGAAAAAGCGCAATTCAATAACGATGAAGCCTTTGCCGCATTCTCCAACGCCCAAGCACTGTTCCACGATCAGGGTGATTGGAGCGCTGAGGCCGAGGCCCTGTTGGGGCGCGGCCATGCAGAACGCCGCCTGCATCTGGTGTTGGCATCCCGCCGCAGCGTCGCCCGGGCCATGGCCATTTACGAAATCCTGGATGATTCCGCCGGGTTACGAGCCGCCAATCAATCGGTGGACGAGCTGCAAACCTATCAAGATCAAAATGACCGCCAAGAAGAAGAATTGATTGTTGAGCGCACCAATGCCCAACAGGCAGGGGATCCATCGGCAGAGGCGGATGTGTTGGTGCGCATTGGCGAATTGGACCATCGCGGCGGCCACATAGAATCGGCACGGGACGCGTTTACCCAGGCCGCAGCGCTGTGGGCCGGGGAAAGAAGTTCTGCGGGCCAAGGGCGAGCCCTGGCCATGCTCGGCGATCTGGAACGTGCGGTCGAGAATTTCGAAGCCGCCGCTGTCGCCTATGGCGCCGCTCTTGCGTTCTATCAAGACGCCGGAGACGATGTGGGGGCCGCGACCGTGTTGGTGGGCCAGGGCGCGTTGGCCTCGATGGACCATCAGGTTGGAGGCAACCACTACCAGGAAGCCCAAGCGAGTTTCGAAGCCGCCGGACATTCCAGTGGCCAGGGTCAAGTGTTGCTGGGCCTGGGCCAGTTAGACCACAATGCGGGTCAGGACGACGAAGCCCGGCTGAAATTCCAAGGGGCACGGGCGATGTTCGCCGACGCGGCAGACACCCGCGGCCAAGGCGAAGCTGAATTGGCCTTAGGCGATCTGGATCGGGAAGCTGGGAATTTGGCGGCAGCCGTTGCGGCCTATGAACGATCCCTGGATCTGTTCCACACATCCTTGTACCGACCGGGGGAAGCCTGGGCCCATGTTGGATTGGCGGCAGCGTTGAGCGAAACCAACCCGCGCGAGGCGTCGGTCAATTTCCGATTGGCTGCCGGGATTTTCGACGACCTGGACATGGACGTGCGGAGGACTCAGGCATCAAACGCAGCCGCAGCGCTGGACTAAAAATCGCCGGAATATAGCGTCCCGGCTAGTCGACCAGTACTGGAACCTTATCGCCGCCGGAATCGCCGTCGGGGGATTTGCGAGGGCCACCGGAACCGCCTTTGCGGGGTTTGCGTTTTGATCCGGCTGGTTCTTCTGTCAGATCAAACGCCAACTTTCCGTCGACCACGGTGATCACCACGTGGCCGCCCTTGACCAGCTTGCCAAACAATAGCTCGTCCGCCAGGGGCTTTTTCACATGTTCCTGAATGAACCGGCCCAAGGGGCGTGCCCCGAAAATTTTATCGAAGCCTTTTTCAGCAATCCAAGCCTGGGCATCTTCGCCCATTTCGATGCTGACGTTGCGGTCTTCCAGCTGGGCTTCCAACTGCAAAACGAATTTCTCCACCACTTTGGCCACCACATCCGGTGTCAACGAATCGAACCCGACGATTGAATCCAGACGATTGCGGAATTCAGGGGTGAACATGCGGGTGATTGCTTCTTCGTCCTCGCCCTCTTTGATTCCACGCTCAAAGCCGATGGATTGTTTGTGCAGTTCTGATGCCCCGGCGTTGGTGGTCATGATCAAGATCACATTGCGGAAATCGATGCTCTTGCCGTTGTTGTCGGTCAGCTTACCGTGGTCCATGACCTGAAGCAGCAAATTGAAGACATCCGGATGGGCTTTTTCGATTTCGTCCAGCAGCAACACGGAATGGGGATTTTTGTCGACCCCATCGGTCATCAGCCCGCCTTGATCAAAACCAACATAGCCCGGAGGCGCCCCGATCAGGCGCGACACCGAATGGCGTTCCATATATTCCGACATATCAAAGCGCAAAAGCTCGACACCCAAGGTGCTGGCCAATTGCCGCGCGACCTCGGTTTTGCCGACGCCAGTGGGGCCAGAAAATAGGTAACAACCAATGGGCTTTTCCGGTTCCCGCAGCCCAGCACGGGCCAGCTTGATGGCGCTGGACAAGGCACCAATTGCCTTGTCTTGGCCAAACACCACAGCCTTTAGATCGCGGTCAATGTGGCGCAGAACCAGTTTGTCATCGCGGCTGACCGATTTCGGAGGAATGCGGGCGATCTTTGCCACCACCGCTTCAATCTCCTTCACACCAATCACCTTGCGGCGACGGTTTTCGGGTTTCAGCATTTCAGAAGCGCCGACTTCGTCGATCACGTCGATGGCTTTGTCCGGCAGCTTGCGATCGTTGATATAGCGCGCCGCCAATTCAACAGCCGTACGCAAAGCCTCCGCCGTATAGCGGATGGAGTGATATTCCTCGAAATACGGCTTTAGGCCGCGCAGGATTTTTACCGTGTCATCAATGCTGGGCTCGCGCACATCGATCTTCTGGAAACGCCGGGCCAGTGCATGATCCTTTTCAAAAACCGTGCGGTATTCCTTATAGGTCGTGGACCCGATGCACCGCAGGGACCCATTGGCCAATGCCGGCTTCAAAAGATTTGAGGCATCCATGGCGCCCCCAGACGTGGCCCCGGCACCGATGATCGTGTGGATTTCATCAATGAACAAAATGGCCGTGTCGTCATCTTCCAATTCGGTGAGAACCGCTTTGACCCGTTCTTCGAAATCGCCGCGATAGCGGGTTCCGGCCAACAGCGACCCCATGTCCAGGCTGTAAATCGTTGCGGTTTTCAGAACATCGGGGACGTCTTCTTCGGTGATGCGCAGGGCAAGACCCTCGGCAATCGCAGTCTTCCCGACGCCTGCGTCCCCTACAAACAACGGATTGTTTTTCGACCGCCTGCAAAGAATTTGGATCGTCCGTTCGACCTCGGCTTTGCGACCGATCAGAGGATCAATTTTGCCTTTTACCGCCTTGGCATTCAGGTCAACGCAATAGGCGGCCAAGGCTTCGGCTTCTTTGCCCGGACTGTCTTCGGCGTCGTCGTCATCGGCGCCACGAACCGGCGGCTCGTCGGAGGCCCCTAAGGTTTTGGCGACCCCATGGGAAATGTAGCTGACCGCATCTAGCCGGGTCATATCCTGTTGCTGCAGGAAGAACACCGCGTGGGATTCCCGTTCGGAGAAAATGGCCACCAATATGTTGGCACCGGTGACCTCTTCGCGCCCGGAAGATTGCACATGGATCAGTGCTCGTTGGATCACCCGCTGGAACCCTGCCGTGGGTTTTGCGTCTTCGGTGCTTTCGGTCACCAGATCCGGCAACTGTTGATCCAAGAACCCGATCAGTTCCTGGCGCAACACTCCCAAATCCACGTTGCAGGCATTCAGAACGGAGACCGCGTCTCGGTCCTCGGTCAACGCCAACAGCAGATGTTCAAGTGTCGCGAATTCATGACGCCGCTCGTTGGCGAGGGTCAAAGCCCGGTGAAGGCTGCGTTCAAGCTGATTTGAAAATCCTGGCACTACTCTCTCTCCATCGTACACTGAAGGGGGTGCTGGTTTTGGCGCGCTGATTCGACCACTTGGCTCACCTTTGTTTCGGCTACTTCATAACTATAGACGCCACAGATACCGACGCCCTTTTGATGAACATGCAGCATGATTCTCATTGCCGTGTCGCGATCTCGGTGGAACACATCTTGCAGAACCTGAACGACGAATTCCATAGGTGTGTAGTCATCGTTCAGAAGCAAGACCTTGAACATGTCCGGCTTCTTCGTTTTCGGCTTTGTTCGGGTCGCAAATCCGACCGATGGTGCTCCATCGTCGCCCGGATTTTCGGGCCCGTTGGCCATAACAATTCGCATAGTTGCTCGCGTATCCACTGACTTTGAAGAACTATACACTATCGGGCTTAGCATCACATTAACCCGACCAACCGATGTGTTTACGATTTGTTAGCCAATCCGACGACATTTTGGTTAACGACGAAGGGAAGCCTAGGTTAACGACACTGGCAAGCTGCCGGGTTGGGCCAAAAACCCCCGCCCGGCCAATTTTTCGTGACCACAAAAGCTATACTCAATTTATGACGGAATTCGCCCAGAACAACCCCAAGCCAGCGCGCGCGCGTATTGCGATCGCCTTTGGATTAGTATTCGCCGCGCTTGTGGGGACCCAAGGGGCAATGGCCGGGGCCATCATAGTCAACGCCCAAACCGGCGCCATTTTGTACGCCGATGATGCCGACCGTGGCCATTACCCGGCGTCCCTGACCAAGATGATGACCCTGTACATGACCTTTGACGCCCTGGCCACGCGGCGACTGACGCTGAGCCAATCCTTGGCGGTTTCCGCCAACGCCGCCCGCCAAGTGCCGTCGAAGCTTGGCCTGCGCACGGGCGAGACAATTTCGGTGGAAAACGCAATTCTAGCGTTGGTGACCAAATCGGCGAACGATGCTGCGGTGGTCTTGGCCGAGGCCCTGGGCGGCAGCGAAAGCAATTTCGCCGTGGGCATGACCATGAAGGCGCGGGATTTGGGCCTGCATCGCACCACGTTCCGCAATGCCTCTGGCCTCCATGATCGGTACCAGCACACCACGCCGCGGGACATGGCCAATCTGGCCATCGCACTAATCCGCGATTTCCCGCAATTCTATGGGTATTTTTCCACCACCAGCTTCACCTATCAGGGCACCACCTACACCAATCACAATAATCTTCTGGGGCGATACCCCGGCACGGACGGCCTAAAAACCGGGTATGTGCGCGCCGCCGGATACAATTTGGCGGCCTCGGTGGTGCGCGATCAAACCCGCCTGGTGGGCGTTGTGTTGGGTGGGGATACCGCGGCCGACCGCGACCGGGCCATGGCAGATTTGTTCGACACGGCGTTTATGCGGTTGCATATTTCGCGACCGCCGCCGGTGCCTGCGCCATTGGTAGAAGTTGCCGCGCTTACGCCACAAACGGTATTGCCGGCCCCTGCCCCGGCAACCTTGCCCAGGGTGCTTGCCGACGCAGCCCCTGTCATCGCAACCGGTGTTTCAGATTGGTCGGTACAGGTAGGGGCCTATCGCGGCTATGACGGCGCTCAACGGCGCCTGCAAGAGGCAACACTGGCTTTGCCACTGGGATATCTCCATGCCCGGCCAGAAATAGAGCCCGGCCCGAACAATGCCCTGTATCACGCGCGGCTAGTGGGCTTGACCCAATCCGAAGCGACCACGGCCTGCCGTATTTTGGAGCCCGCCGGGGTGCCGTGCATTGTGGTGAGTGGGCGGCCAGCGCCTGCGGGGGGGCTGGAGGTGCGCTTGGATGCGGCGGAGGACACGGTGGAACAAGCCCCCGTGGACCGCGCCACGGCCATTGCCGATGTGCTGCGCATGTTATTGCCCTTGCGACCGGCGCAATAGCCCGAGAGCACTAGTCGGGTAGTTCGACCCCGCTTGCCGCAAGGGCCGCCGCCATTTCGGATTTCAGCGCCGCCAAGGCTGTTTCGTTTTCCGCTTCGGCCCGGGCCACCAACACCGCCTGGGTGTTCGATGCTCGCACCAACCACCAGCCGTCTGATGTTGTCACCCGCACCCCATCGATATCATTCACCTCGGCGCCTGATGCGGCCAGACGGGCTTTCAATTCTTTAATGACATCGAACTTGCGATCGTCAGCGCAGTCAAAGCGCAATTCCGGGGTATTCACCAACCCCGGCAGCTCGTCATAAAGGGCAGCCAAGGTTGTGCCGGTGCGGGCCAAATGGGCGAGCAATCGCACCCCTGCATACACCGCATCATCAAAGCCGTAGTAGCGGTCGGCGAAAAAAATGTGCCCCGACATTTCACCCGCCAGGGGCGCTTTTTCGTCCGCCATTTTTTTCTTAATCAAAGAGTGCCCGGTGCGCCACATGATGGGCTTGCCACCTAGGCGGTCGATTTCACTGAACAAGGCAGAGCTGGATTTCACGTCGGCGATCACCGGGGCCCCCGGATGAGCCAACAACACGTCCCGCGCCAGTAAGGCCAACAATTGGTCGGACCACAGAATGCGACCCCGGCCATCGATGACCCCGATACGGTCGCCGTCGCCATCCAGGGCAATGCCTAAATCGCATTTGTTGTCGGCGATGGCGTGCTGCAATTGCACCAAATTTTCCGGCACCGTGGGGTCCGGATGGTGGGCTGGGAAGGTGCCGTCGATGTCGGCGTTGATCAGAACGTGACGGCCGGGCAATCGTTTGACCAGGGCACTCACGATGTCCCCCGCCGACCCGTTGCCGGGATCCCACACCACTGATGGCGGGTTTTCAGGGGCGTCCGCGTACACGGCGGCTTGTTCGGCCAAATAGGCCGTAATGGTGTCCACGTCCGTGGCGCTACCCGCCCCATCGACGTAATCCCCAGCTTCGGCCCGCGCACCCAGTGCGGTGATGTCTTCCCCAAAAAACGAATGGGTCCCCAGCATCATTTTGAAGCCGTTGTGTTCTTTTGGGTTGTGAGAGCCGGTGACCATCACCCCGGCGTCGGCCCCTAGATGATGGACCGAGAAATACAGCAACGGCGAGGGGCCAAGGCCCACCCGCAGAACATCCAAGCCACATTCGGTCAGACCTTGGACCAGCCGCGCCTCTAATCCGGGGGATGTTGTGCGGCCATCCAGCCCAACACAAATGGTCTTGCCCCCTGCGCCCACCACCACCGAGCCAAATCCTCGGCCAATGGCATAGGCGTCGTCTTCGAACAACGTCGCGCCCACGGTTCCACGAATGTCGTATTCCCGCAAAATGACGGGATCAAAGCGATGGCCCACCGATTATGCCCCGCCGGAGGTGACGGAGCGCGGCTGGGCCGCGGGTTTGGTGTCGGGACGGCCAATGGAGGTGTATTCAAACCCTGCCGCCGCCATTTCTTCCGGGGAATAAATATTGCGCAGGTCCACCATGATCGGGCTTTTCAGCAACTGCGTGGCACGGTCCAAATCCAGACTGCGGAAGGCATTCCATTCGGTGATGATGACCAGGGCATCGGCGCCGTCCATGGCGTCATAGGCATCGTCGCACCAGGTCACATGGGCCAGCAATTCTTTTGCCTCGCCCATGCCTTCCGGGTCATAGGCGCGCACAGTTGCCCCCGCCGCCTGCAACGCTGGGACGATCACCAAACTGGGTGCCGCGCGCATGTCGTCGGTGTTGGGTTTGAACGTCAGGCCAAGGACGGCGATGGTTTTGCCCTCCACCGAGCCACCGCAGGCGGCGATTATTTTTTCGCCCATGGCCACCTTGCGGGAGTCATTGGCCTGAACCACAGCCTCGACAATCGACATGGGCGATCCCGCCTTTTGCCCCTGAGCCGCCAAGGCCAACGTATCCTTTGGGAAACAGCTGCCACCGAAGCCCGGCCCGGCATGGAGAAATTTGGCACCGATGCGGCCATCCAAACCCATGCCCCGGGCCACGTCTTGGACATCCGCGCCGACGATTTCGCACAAGGCGGCGATCTCATTAATGAACGTCACTTTGGCCGCCAAGAACGCATTGGCCGCGTATTTGGTGAGCTCCGCCGTCTCTAACGTGGTCATCATGATGGGCGTTTCATGCAAAAACAGTGGCCGGTAAACTTCTTCCATCAGCCCCTCGGCACGCTCGGTTTCGGCCCCCACCACCACTCGGTCCGGGCGCATAAAATCGTTGATGGCGGATCCTTCGCGCAAAAATTCTGGGTTGGACACCACATCGAAATCGGCGTTGGGGGCAGCCTTGCGAATGATCCCTGCGACCTCGCGGCCCGTGCCCACAGGGACCGTGGATTTGTCCACCACCACGGTGTAACCACGCAAGGCCGGGGCAAGTTCTTCGGCCGCGGCATAGACATATGACAGATCGGCGAAGCCATCCCCGTGGCGGCTGGGGGTGCCAACAGCAATGAACACTGCGTCGGCGTCGGCCACTGAGGTGGCCAAATCCGTGGAAAATGTCAGGCGACCGGACTCTGCGTTTGTCTGCACTAGGTCGGCCAAGCCGGGCTCGAAGATCGGGATTTCTCCATCCTTCAAGGCTGCAATTTTGGCGGCGTCTTTGTCCACGCACACCACGTCAAAGCCAAATTCCGACATGCAGGTGCCCGTTACCAGGCCCACATAGCCGCTTCCGATCATCGCTATTCGCATCGCGTTTTGGCTCCTTACAGGCCCTTGGTAATCTCTGTTAGATACGCGCCCACATCATCGCGCAAATCGTCGCGGCCCATGGCAAAGGCAACATTTGCCTGAACGAATCCGGCCTTTGATCCGCAATCAAATCGGCGGCCGTCAAATCGATAACCGCGCAAGGGCACATCGCCGATGGTGGCGGCGATGGCGTCGGTCAGCTGGATCTCGCCGCCGCTGCCTTCTTCTTTGCGGTCGAGTTTTTCAAAAACCTGGGGCATCAAAATATAACGGCCAATGACTGCCAGGTTTGATGGCGCATCGGCCGGGTCAGGTTTTTCCACCATGCCTTTGACGGTGACAATGGTGCCGTCGTCGTCCACCGGGTCCAAGACACCATAGCGGCTGGTGTGTTCCATGGGGACTTCTTCCACCGCGATCAAATTGCCGCCAGTGTTGGCGTGCATTTCAGTCATTTGTTTCAGGCACGGGGTGTCGGATTGCACCAAATCGTCGGCCAGCAACACGGCGAACGGTTCATTCCCCACCAAATGGCGGGCGCACCACACGGCGTGGCCAAGCCCCAAGGGTTCTTGTTGGCGGGTATAGGCCACTTGGCCCGGGCCCGGCACCCAACGTTCCATAGCCTCGACCTCCGCCGTCTTGCCCTTGGCCTTCAATTGCTGGCGCAATTCTTCGGATCGGTCGAAGTGATCTTCGATGGCCGATTTGCCGCGGCCGGTGACAAAAATGAATTCTTCGATGCCCGCAGCCTGGGCTTCTTCCACGGCGTACTGGATCACCGGCTTGTCGACGATGGGCAGCATTTCCTTTGGCATCGCCTTGGTGGCGGGCAGGAACCGCGTGCCAAGTCCGCCCACGGGAAATACCGCTTTTCGGACTGGTCTATTGGATGAGGAATCGGACATTTTTGGCGATCAGATTCACGTGGCCCAACAGCGGGCCACGATCTGTTCTAGTTTGCGATCAGAGTCACGTGGCCCAGGAGCGGGCCACGATCTGCTCTACGCCACATCTCATGGCACGGCGGCGGGATGGGGGCAACCGGGTTAGGGCGGTTTTGGCAGGAAATGATGGGCACATGGCCCGTGAGTAGCCAGATTGAATTGAGGCCGCCTCATCATGGGGTCAACATCGGGGCTGTGATCGTTCCCCACCCCACGCCCAGAGGGGATCATGGTTTAGATTTGATAGTTGAAACAATGGTGCACCCCTCTATCTTTACGGATGGGCACCCGCACCTGGGCACCGGGGGTCATTTGGCAGTTCTACCGCTTTGAAAAAGGTGACCGTGGCGAATTTTAGCATCGAAACCGGACGGCCAGGACCCATGGCGCGGGTCAACCCAATCGGCGTTTTCGGTTCTTCGTCCCTTGTGGTGGGGTTCCTTGTCCTGCTGTCGATGCTTGCCATTTTCTACTTCGTCGAAAATGAATCGGAGAAATCCGAAGAATGGGTAACCCATACACGCCAAGTCCAGACGGCGATCGTCGGGTTTTTGTCAACAATGCAGGATCTAGAGACCGGGCAGCGCGGATTTTTGCTTACCGGCCAGGTGGGGTACCTCGCTCCGTTCCGTACGGCTGTTCAAAATGTCAATTCGGCCCTCGAAAATCTCCGTACCCTAACGGCGGACAATCCTCGCCAACAATTAAGAATTTCAAATCTTTCCCCGTTGATTGACGAAAAGGTAGACGAGCTGGAAACGACAATCGATTTGTACCAATCCGAAGGGTTGGAAGCCGCCCTTGAATTGGTCACAACCAATGTGGGCAAAGAGATCATGGACCAAATCAGAATGATTGTTCAGGAATTGGCCGCCGAAGAAGAGACTCTTTTAATCGACCGAGAGACCCAATCAAGCCAATTGCGAACTTACTCCGTTGTCGCTTTTACGATCGCGCTGTTTTTGCTGATCGGGATCAGCCTGATCATCTTCTTGCGGCTCCGGCATTTCGTGGCATACCGCGAACAAACCGAAAAATCGCTGCTTGTGGCCAAGGAAGAGGCCGAAACCGCCAACAACGCGAAGTCAGAATTCTTGTCGTCCATGAGCCATGAATTGAGGACACCCCTAAACGCCATTATCGGGTTCGGTCAAATTCTGAACGATCCGGGGATTTCTTACAGCGAAATCCAGCGTGAAGGCGTGGGGCACATTCTGGAAAGCGGCCATCATCTGCTGGACTTAATCAACGATGTCCTGGAATTGGCGAAAATTGAATCCGGCAACCTTGAAATTTCCATCGAAGCCGTCAGCATCGACGCACTCATTTCACCCGCCATGGGGATGGCAAAAGCGCTGGGGAAGCAATACGGGATCAAGGTGGAGGCTAGTGAGCCTGAAACGTTGACCGATGGGGTTCTTGCCGACCTCACCCGTGCCAGACAGGTTCTTCTTAATTTGCTGTCCAATGCCGTGAAGTACAATCGACCGGGCGGCAGCGTAGATCTTAGTTGCACCTCCGTTGAGGGGGGCCAAATTCGTTTTTCGGTATCCGATACCGGTCAAGGAATCCCAGAGGAAAATTTTGACGCCCTGTTCAAGCCGTTCGATCGTTTGGACAAAGCGAGCAGCCCTGTCGAGGGGACCGGCATCGGTCTTACCATTAGCAAACAATTGGTCGAGCAAATGGGTGGCCGCATGGGCGTTGAAAGCACCCTTGGAAAAGGCAGCCTCTTTTGGTTCGAAATTCCCGCAGCCCCATTCACCACCCCAGAGAGTGGTGCGATCAAGGAAGATTACGTTTCTGCTGCAGAGATTTTCTCAGTTGCTCCTGGCATCGAAGCTTCCCACAAGCGGGTTTTCTATATTGAGGATAACCCGGCCAACATCCAATTGATGAAGGCGATCATGGCCGAAGCGCCGAATTTCGAGCTCGAGGTCGCCAAAACTGCGGAGATGGGATTGGCCTCAATTAGAAAAAGCCCGCCAGATATAGTGCTTATGGATATCAATTTGCCGGGTATGAGCGGGTCTGAGGCCACCCGCTTGCTGAAGCAAGATCCGTTGACGAAAGACATCCCCGTAATTGCAATCAGCGCAAACGCCTTGGAGGTTGACACAAGTGCCGCAAAAAATGACGGCTTTGATCGTTACATCACTAAGCCATTCAAGGTCCCTGATGTCTGGCGGGCCATCGCTGAGGTTACCGATCGGGTAGCGGGTTACTCGGCAGTAGAGGCGGCTCCTCCGGACCGAGATGGTTTGAAGGGGGGGGGATAACATTCTCTCCCCCGAAGCCGTTCAGGTCATTCAAAGCTCCCGAGAAACCCTTGGGGAAGCCTATGAGGACGCTTTGCAAATGAGTTTCGACTCGATTCCCAGACTGATAGACGAAATGCGTTCCACCGTGCCCGGTGGAGACCGCAAATCAATCGAGGCTGCGGCGCACAAGATTAAGGGGAACAGCGCCATGTTGGGCGCACAGGAACTTTCGGAATGGGCCGGTAAAGCGGAAGCTGCCGCAAGGGACGGGGCCTTGGAAGCAATCCCAGAAATCCTTGTCGAGATCGAGCGAGGCTATTCCCAAGTGACTCCTGCCATAGAAAAACTATTGGGCTGAGATCAGATCGTGGGGTGGCTTCACGCCACGTGAATCTGATCGGCAGATTTGAGAGCAGATCGTGGCGTCGCTTAACACCACGTGACTCTGATCGGCAGAGTTAAGACCCGAGAAGGACGTCTTTGGCTTGGTTGATTTTGCTGGCCAGGTAGTTGGAGCCGCCCTGGTCCGGGTGCATCTTTTTCATCAGGCGATGATGGGCTTTCTTGATGTCGTCGCCAGTGGCGTCCGCCCCGACTTCCAAAATGCCACGGGCTTCTTTGGCATTCATGGGGGTGTCATAGCCACCGGGGTCGTTGGGGTCCGCAGGTTCGCCCTCGGCTTGTTCTTCGTAGCCTTCGCCGGCAAATTGCCGCCATTCCGGGTGGGCGCGATCAAGATAGGCTTCCACCAGGGGCGCGGACTCTGCGTCATCGCGGCGGCATTCGTCCAACAGATCGACCAAGTCTTCCACTTTAAGATCCCCCAGGCCGCGACCGGCAAATGTCCCGGCGATGACTTCGCCGTCCACCGTGCCGGAATCATGATCTAACACCATGCGCAGGGTGGCGGTTTCGACCTCTGATGTGTTGCCAGAGCTGGGGGCCGATCCCATGCCTGGAATGCGAAAGCCGCCGCCGCGCAGCATGCGCCGCCCCGCCGGTATGCCGAACAGGACCAAAGGCAGCAGCAGTGCCCCGCGGCCCGTGGCCAAAACCCCGATCAGAAGCAAAATGCCTAGGCCAATGGCGCCCCACTTCAACGCCTTAGCCAAAGTCTTGGGTGGGGCGTTGGCGAAGAACGACCCGGCCAGCACAAACGCCACCAGGACGCTGGTTCCAAGAATTAGCCAAGGCATGGATTCACCACCGGGTTATTTGATTTGATTGGCGATCAACAGCACGTCGCCGCGTGTGCGTTTGCCGAAATCGGCCAAAGCCCGGCGGCCACCGGCGGCGTATACCGCCACGGCGCTGAGCAAATCCCGCAATTGCTGGGCGCTGGAGGAATCGAATTGGCAATAGGCCCCACCACTGAGCTTCGCTAGTTGCTGAAAGGTGCTGCGGGCCAACGGGTCCCTGCCTTCTTGGAACACGAATACCGGGACTTTGCGGACGCCTAGCTCCCCCGCCAAGGCGCACAGATCGTCGGCTTCTTCCTCCATGGCGTCGCCGATGTAGACCACCGCGCTGACCGGCTTTTTCTTGGTTTCCGCCAAAGCGTGGTCCAGAACCCGATGGATTTGGGTGTGGCCGCCCAGGCAATGAACGGCGGTCATCTTGCGCACCAGTTCGGCTGAATTGCCGATCCAGCCGGTGGCGCGGAATTCTCCGAACCCTCGGAAAAACGCCAATTTGACCTGAAGACCGCCCAGGGCTGCGGTTTCCGAAAACATCTCCCCCTGAATCTGACAGGCCCGATCCCAGGTTGGCTCGCGGCTGGCCGTGGCGTCCATGGCGAACAGCAGGCGGCCTTTGGCCCCCGGCGGCGCGGCATTGGGTGTCGCTGCCAAGCGTTTCAGGAACGTATCGACCCCGGGTGCCGGGGCCTTTGATCGTTTTGCCGGCTGGGTTTTCGCCATCACCCCAACGCTTCATTTCGGCCATGAAAAGCCCACTTCACCCCAACAAGTCTAAACTGATGTGGGGGTTAGGGCACTATCCGACAAGATGCTGAGGAAAAGGACCTATTGGTGCAGGGGGGCGTCGGGGAAAAATGCCCGAAAGGCGAAGGCGAAGTCGACCCCGTAGACCACATCCACTAAGCCGCCGTCGGTTTTGCGTTGCACCACCACGTTGCCCACGTCGATGCCTTGGGCGATGATGGAGTGATCCAGGGCGGAATTCTGCCCGGGCTCCCAGGTGATGATCAGGTCGTCGACCTCCACCACTTTCAAAGTCTTTAGCAATTCCAGGCTCCAGGCTTCTTTGCCAGCGCTGGTCTCGAGTGTCACCACCCGCGCCAAGGCCGGAATTTCAGTGGGCAGGTCGCCAACAAAAAGAAAAGGCCGGGTGGACGAGTCGTACCCAGCATAGGGGTTGCGGCCATAGGTCGAAAACACCGACTGGGCGACCATGACCTGGGCACCGTCTGGGGCGCGTTCACGGAAATTATCCCAGGATTCCAACCGCGACGGCAGAATTGCCAGTTCGGCTCCCATAAATTCTCCGACAATGGAGTCGCCGGTGAATTGCTGCCACCAGGATTCGGTTTGCCGGTCAAACATAATCAGATCGGAATTGCGCAGTTTGCCGGACACGCCGAAATCCAGGACCACATCCCCCACGGTGCGTTCAAAGACAATTGCCGTGTTGCACAAGGGGCAGAAGGTCACGGCCACGGGCACCCCGCCGATGACATCGTTGACGATTTCGTGGCGGGTCAAAATTTGCAGGGGATAGGCCTTGGCGACGCCATTGACGATCAGGCCGATCACCGGCTCCGTGCCCGCCAAACTGTCCAAATCGCCAATGGGCGCGAACGCTGGATCAATGATTGCGCGGATGCCGTCCTTTGGCACCCCGCCGGATATGATGGTGCGGAATTCCACCGATGCCTTGGTGAAATCGGTTTCAGGCCATGCAAAGGCCCATTGGTTTGGCACCGGTTGCTGGGCCGAGACGGCTGTGGCGATGAAAATTGCTGTGAACGCGAAAATTGTAGACACAAGGCGCATGGTATAGTTCCAATCAGGATCTTGTTGTTCCTTTAGAATATCGGGTCGGTGGGGGTGTGCATCAATTCACCCCCGGTCACTGTTGTGTGAGGAAACATGGCAAATACTGTTGAATGCGTTGTCATCGGCGCCGGAGTGATCGGGCTGGCGACGGCCCGGGGCCTGGCGAAATCCGGCCGCGAAGTGCTGGTTATTGAAAACGCCGATGATATCGGTAAAGGGATCAGTGCCCGCAGCAGCGAGGTCATCCACGCCGGATTGTATTACCCCAAGAATAGCCTGAAAGCCGAACTGTGCACCCGTGGCCGGAGGTTTTTGTACGATTACCTGAAAGACAAGGGCATCGCCTTTAAGACCGTGGGCAAATTGGTGGTGGCCGTCACCGACGATGAAGTTAACGACTTGAAAAATTTGCATGCCCGCGCCGTGGGCAACGGCGTCACCAAATTGGAAAGTATGAGCGCCGAACGGGCCCGCGCTTTGGAGCCCAAATTGCAGTGCTCAGCGGCGTTGTTTTCGCCGGTCACCGGGATATTTGATTCCCATGCGTATCTGGCAGCGTTGCGCGCAGATGCCGAAGATGCCGGAGTGACCTTTGCTTTTCAAACACCGTTTCGCTCTGCCAAGGCCACCGGCATGACGTTTCACGTGAAAACTGGCCTAGGAAAATCGGCGGACAACGTGCAATGCCAAGCCTTGGTGAATGCTGCCGGAATGAACGCCCAATCCGTGGCATCGCGGATTTCCCGGGTGCCAGAAAATACCATCCCGCCACGGCACCTATCCAAGGGGTCATATTTTTCGTTCGCCGAACCCGCACCTTTTTCGCATCTGATCTATCCCCTGCCAAGCTCGGACGGACTTGGCATTCATTTCACCATGGACATGGCCGGCCAAGGCCGGTTCGGCCCCGACGCGGAGTGGGTGGACGAAGCCAACTATGATGTGGACCCGGAAAAGCGAGAGGCATTTTACCAGGCGATTGCCACATACTTTCCCACCCTGCGAGCGCGGTCATTAAAACCCGCCTACGCCGGGGTGCGGGCCAAGATTCAGGGTCCGGGGGAGCCCCCAGCGGATTTCATTATTCACGGGATGAAAGACCACGGCCTTCGTGGGTTGGTGAACTTGTACGGGATAGAATCCCCCGGGCTCACCGCGTCCCTGGCCATCGCCGACTATGTGGTAGCTTTGTGCAAATAATCGCGACAATTTTGTTAGGATCAAACATGCGTCTAGGACTGCTTAAATTGGTTGCCGGAGTAGCGATTGCCTTCAGTATGGCATCCTCCGCCGCCGCCCAAAATTACGAGGGCTGGTTGCTGGGTGCCACCTCTATGCGCCAACAATCCGACAGCGATTGGAAAATTAATTTGGGTGCCGGAGTGGGGTTCGGCCCAGGCTTTATCGGCGGGTCACAGGGCAAGGCGCATTTTTTGCCAATTGTGGATATCGAATGGCGCGGGTCGGTGTTCGCCAGCACCCAGCGCGGTATCGGGATGAACCTGTTCGGCAACCGCCAGACTGTGGCCGGGCCGCGATTGACCTTTGATTGGGGCCGCAATCCCACCGACGACTCGGCGTTGGCGAACACCACCAAGGTCAAGGCCAGCGTGGAGGCCGGTGCCTTTATCATCCATTACACCGGGCCGTGGCGCATTGAGGCGGATATCAAGCAGGGCCTGGGGTCAGGGCACAAGGGAGTGCGGGCAAACTTCCGTGCCGCCCTTGGGGGGCGATTGTCCGAAGCCAACACGCTGATCGTCGGCGGCGGAATTCACTACACCAATTCCCAATATAACGTGGCGTACTTCGGGCAAAAGGGCAATGGGTTCACAGGCGCATCCCTTTATGCAGACATCATCCGTGAAATTGGCGAAGGCGGGTACGCCGGACTAAACGTTCGGTTTGACCGCCTTTTGGGTAAAGCTAATGACGCCGCCTTCACCAAGGAAAATCAATATTACGCCGGGGTTTACACCGGCGTGCGATTCTAAACAGGTCACAGCAGCAACAGCGCCACCAGCCCCAGGAAAGAAAAGAATCCCGCCACATCGGTGATGGTGGTGACAAACACGCTGGATGCAATGGCCGGATCGACCCCGGATTTTTGCAACCCCAGAGGCACCAAAATTCCCGCCACCGTTCCCACAGTCATGGTGAACAAGGTCGCCATGCCCACCACCAAGCCCAATTCCGGCATGCCGAACCACAGGCCGCCGACAACGGTGACCATCACCGCGAACAGCACGCCGTTGGCAAACCCCACCAACAGTTCTTTGACCACAATGCGGCTGGCATTTGCCGCGGTCAGATCATGGGTCGCCAAGGCGCGCACGGCGACGGTCAACGATTGGGTGCCGGCGTTGCCGGCCATCGATGCGACGATGGGCATTAAAATCGCCACCGCGACGATTTCTTCGATGGTGGCTTCGAATATGAAAATCACGAAGGATGCAAAAATCGCCGTCAGCAAATTCACGAACAGCCAGGAAAACCGTCGCCGGGTGGTGGTAAAAACCGATCGCGCCAAATCGGTTTCGGCAACACCGCCCAGGCGCAACAGATCTTCTTCCACTTCTTCGTGAATCACGTCGACGATGTCATCGATCATGATGACCCCCAACAACCGCCCCGATGATCCGACCACCCCGGCCGACATCAAATCGTACTGCTGAAATTCGAACGCGGCGTCTTCTTGGTCCATGTCGACAGGAATCAGGTGCAGGTTTTTGTCCATGATGGAGCTGATCACCCCATCCCTGGGCGTCCGAATAAATCGGTTCAGGGGCAAGGTGCCCACCGGCCGCTGGGCCGGGTCCACCACGAACAGTTCGTAGAAATCTTCCGGTAGATCCTCGGACTCACGCATAAAATCGATGGCTTGGCCCACCGTCCAATATTCCGGGATGCCAATAAAATCCCGCTGCATGAGCCGCCCGGCGCTGTCTTCCGGGTATCCCAGACCGCTTTCAAAATGGGCGCGGTCCATGGCCGGAACCGCATCCAACACCTGGGCCCGCACCCCGGCATCCAGGTCTTCCAACAAACCGATGGCGTCATCGGTTTCCAGGCGCACCACGGCGTCGGCGATGTGGCCATGGCCGAGCTGCTCCAGCACCTCTTCACGAATGCCGGTTTCCAGTTCCGCCAGGACATCGGCGTGCAGGGTTTCCCGCAAACCTTCGACCAGTTGACTGCGGGCGGACCCATGGACCTGGGAAATGACATCCGCGGCATCCGCCGCATGGAGGTCAAGAACGATGGCGCAGGCGCGGTCGACCTCACCCGAAGCCAAGGCCTCGGATACCGCCCGGGCATGGTTTTCCGGAGCGTTCATCCGTTTTTCAGCCGCCGTGGGGTTCGGTCCGGTCATGGTGTGCTCAAAGGTTTGGTCAGATTGGGATGACAAACCAGCGGCAGCCGCCCAATGCCAAAGATATACCTAAGGGAATCTCAAAAAAGTGGTGCGGTCGAGAAGACTCGAACTTCCACGGGCTTTACGCCCACAGCGACCTCAACGCTGCGCGTCTACCAATTCCGCCACGACCGCACGAATGCCTTGGGGGATAGCAAATCCTTGGCCCCCGTACAAGACGCGGTTGGTATGAAGTGGGTGCAGAGCCCAATCAAGGGGTCTGGCAGGGATCAAGTGTCGGTAATCAACACCGTATCGGTGATGGAAACCGCGATATTTTCCCCGACCACGATAACCTGGCCACGGGCAATCATGCGGTTATTGCCAAAAATTTGGACATCATCATCGACCATTGCGTTCAATTCGATGACAGCCCCACGACCCATCTTCAGCAACTGATTGATGGGCATGTCTGTTTCACCCAACACAACCGACAATTCGACGGCGACTTCGTTGACCGCGTTGTCTTCATCTACCTCGAGATCCCGCGGGCGCATTGATGTCACCGCGCCATCGGTGAGTTCGCTGATGGAAACCTGTGCAGGTTCTGCGGCTTCGCCCAGGCCCATGGCGTCAATGGCCGCCTGGCCAGCGTCTTCCATATCCTCGCCACCGGCAGGAACCGCTTCGAAATCGTCAGCCGCTGTGTCGTCGTCGTCATCAGCCATGGGTGCTCACCAGGAAATCCGCTAAAATTGGTCTGCGAAACCGTAGTCTGAGGGGAAGGCATTAGCAATTGGTTAACCGTGACTCAACAATGACACAGCCGGTTTCCGGCGTTGAGTGGACCATGGCCGCAGATTTGGTGCCCTACCCAGACGCCGTGCAATCAATGGAGCAGCGGGTAAAAGGCATCCGCGAGGGCACGGCCCCCGAATGGGTGTGGTTGGTGGAGCACCCCCCCCTGTACACGGCGGGGACCAGCGCCGACCCCAATGAATTGCTGGACCCCGATAAACTGCCGGTTTTTCAAACTGGCCGTGGCGGGCGGTACACCTATCACGGGCCCGGCCAGCGTATCGCCTATGTGATGTTGGATTTAGGCACCCGAGGCCGAGATTTGCGGCTTTATGTGGCCAATCTGGAGCAATGGATCATCGACACCCTGGCGACATTTGGTATTCGCGGCGAACGCCGGGAAGGCCGCATCGGCATCTGGGTCGCACACAACGGCATGGAGAAAAAGATCGCGGCGTTGGGTGTTCGGGTGCGCCACTGGGTGACGTTTCATGGGATCGCGATCAACGTTGATCCGGACCTGGGCCAATACCAAGGAATTGTCCCCTGCGGGATCGCCGACCACGGGGTGACATCCATGGCCGAACTTGGGGTCACCCCGGCTATGGCAGAATTTGACTTGGCTTTGATGGAAGCGTTTCGCAACGTTTTCGAACAAAAGAGCTAGCGCACCGCGAAACCATCACCCACCCGGTCGGTGTGGTCGGTGACATCGACGGCTTCGACCTCGGCCATGGGAGGCCCATCGTGGCAGGCCTCAATCATTTGATCGACGCGCTCAGAACTGCCCCGGAACACGGCCTCGACGCTGCCGTCATCGCAGTTGCGGACCCACCCGGACAGCCCAAGTTCACCCGCCCGTTGTTGGGTCCACGCGCGAAACCACACCATTTGCACCCGTCCGCGCACGACGACGCGGACGGTGCGGGTGCCGTCACCCATGATCCCGAGCCAACTGGTCGAACCGCACCGCTGCCGCCAGAGCCCGGCGTTTGGCAGCCAATGCGATCATTGCCTCGGTATCTTTGCCCCAGGTTTCGATTTGGAAATTTTCATCCAAAGCACCGGCTTCCCAGGCCCTTGCCTCATCAATTGCATTGTCCAACAACGCCAGAGCAATAAGTACCGATCCGCAAAGAGATGTGACCTGGGACACAGTGGCTAATTGATAGGGGTCGAATTTTTCCACCAATTGCGTGATCCGATCGAGGGTTTTAGGGTCTTGGTCGATCGGTGCTATGTCGTGGGTGACGGCCAGAGCAATCCCGTGACGATCCAACACCCAATCCAAAATCGGCTGCCAGAGTTGTGCTTGGCGCTTTGCCAGGGGGGAGCCTTCCGCGCCGCGATAGCACAGCAAATCGCTGGCTCCATACGCCGCGACACTTTCCACCGCAGCGTCGAAATTGGATTTGATGCCTGCGGCCTGGATGGCCAAATGGGTGATGATTTGTTGCGGTTTGTCGTCGGGGTCGTTTCGCAGATCACGCCATTCGGCGGCAACGGCGTCAGCCAAGGCCCGGGTCGGACACCACACCCCAATCCCCAATGACAGTGGCGGAACAGGGCCGCTAACGGCAAACCCGTCCTTAGACTCCGAAATTTTGATGACTGCTTTCGGCCTCAACTGCCTACTCCATGATGCGACACTTCACCGCATTCCTTCCACATGTAGATTGGATACACTTGCCCTCAAGACAAAACGAAATGCGTGTCCTCCCGGGGGCTTTGGCCCAATCCGGAATTACGCAAACGAGCCGTCGCTCCCCCCAACAGGCGGCCTCGTACCGACAGGGCATCCCAGAGTTTTCTGGGGTGCCCTGTTGGGTTTCGCCCAGGCAATTTCATCAGCCCGCGCCGCCGGCATCGTTTTCGTCGAACCCGAAAAACTTCCACGACTCCGCCATGTGTTTTGGCAACGGGGCTTCCACCTGGATGCGCCCGCCGGATGGCGATGGCAAATCCAGCCGCCGGGCATGCAGATGCAAGGCTGGGGATATCCCAGCGATTACCGCGTTGGCGCCGCCGTATTTGCGATCACCGGCGATGGGCGTCCCCAAAACATTCATGTGGGCACGAAGCTGGTGGGTGCGTCCGGTTTCGGGGTTTAAAACCACCCAGGCAGCTTTGCTTTGGGCCCGGTCGACCACGCGGTAGCGGGTGACGGCGACCTTGCCATCGGCTTCTTCGCGCATTTTTTCGTGGCCTTCACCGCCGATTTTCGCCAATCGCGAATCCACCGTGCCAGCGCGCGGGGTGGGAACTCCCACGGTCAGCCCCCAATAGGTTTTGCGGGCCGTGCGATCACGAAAGGCCTGGGTAAGGGCCGTCGCCGCCCAGACCGATCGCGCCAGCAGCAAAACCCCCGATGTGTCTTTGTCTAGCCGGTGCACCAATCGGGGGCGCTCGTCTGAACCAAATCGCAAGGCATCTAGCATGCCATCCAGGTGACGGGTAATTCCCGTGCCCCCCTGCACTGCCAGCCCAGGTTTTTTGTTCAGGGCAATCACATCGTCGTCTTTGAACAACACCCGGTCACGCAAATCCGCTGCCTGGGATTCAGGAACCGGTTTGTCAACACGGGGTGGACGAGATTCAAGATTGGGAATTGGCGGCACGCGGATTTTTTGCCCCGGCTCCAATCGCTGGCCGGATTTTGCCTTGGCCCCATCGACACGGACTTGGCCAGTGCGCAACAGTTTTTCCAGGCGTCCATGGGTCAGGCCGGGGATGCGCCGTTTAAACCATCGGTCCAGGCGAATGTCGGCCTCAGTCCCGGAGACTTCGAAAATGCGAACCTCGGTCATGGAGTATCCGACTGATTGCGGACCCCCGCCCAAGCCGCCAGGCGCTCGGCAATCTGTTTTTCTAATCCGCGATCCGTGGGTTGGTAATAGGCCCGACGATCCATGTCGTCGGGAAAATAATTGTCGCCTGCGAAGCCGCCTTTGGCGTCATGGTCGTATTGATATCCCTTGCCATAGCCCAGGTCCTTCATCATTTTCGTCGGAGCATTCAGCGCGTGGGCGGGGGGTGCCAACGACCCGGTCTCCGCCGCATCCTTGGTGGCTTGGCCGAATGCCCGGTACACGGCGTTGGATTTGGGGGCGGTGGCCAAATAGATCACCGCCTGAGCGATGGCCAATTCGCCTTCCGGCGATCCCAAGAAATCAAAGGCATCTTTGGCGGCGATGGCCTGAACCAAAGCATTGGGATCGGCCAAGCCGATGTCTTCCACCGCCATGCGAACCACCCGGCGTGACAAAAACAAGGGGTCTTCGCCACCGGCCAACATGCGGGCAAGCCAATACAACGCCGCGTCCACATCGGAACCGCGCACGGATTTGTGTAGGGCACTGATCAGATTGTAATGGCCCTCGGCGGCCTTGTCGTATTGCGGGGCGCGCCGTTGGATCGCCTGGGCCAATTGTTTGGTATCCAACGGTGTGTCGCCGCCCACCGCAAACAATTCTTCGGCCAAGTTCAGGGCATAGCGACCGTCCCCATCCGCCATTGCCGCCAAGGCGTTGCGGGCATCGTGGTCAAGGGGCAGTTTGGCGCCAACCACGTCTTCGGCCCGCCTAAACAATGTTTCGATCCCATCGTCGTCTAGGCGCTTCAGGACCAAAACCTGGGCCCGCGACAACAGCGGCGCGTTCAATTCGAACGACGGATTTTCGGTAGTGGCGCCGATCAGAATAACCGTGCCGTTCTCCATGAACGGCAGAAAGCCATCTTGCTGAGATTTATTGAACCGGTGGATTTCATCGACGAATAACACGGTGCCTTGGCCGTCTTGGCGACGGGCTTTGGCGCCATCGAACACCCGGCGCAAATCTGCGACCCCGGAAAACACCGCCGACAATTGTTCAAAATGGTGGCCGCCCAAGTTGGCCAAAAGTTGCGCGATGGTGGTTTTGCCGGTGCCCGGGGGCCCCCACAAAATCATCGAAGAAATCCGCGACTGGGCCACCATGCGACCGATGGGGGCTTGGGCGTCTAGCAAATGATCTTGGCCAACCACATCCCCCAGGCGAGCCGGCCGCAGCCGTTCCGCCAAAGGTTTTGGCGCTGCGTCTGACAGGGACGCCGCCTCGAACAGGTCGCTCACAAAAATACGTCGAAGATGACGTCGGTGCCGCCTCGGCGAACGGTGATTTTCCAATCGCGGCGGACTTCGACCACCGAGTCCGCGACTTGTTGAACCACATTGATAACGTGGTCGTTGATTTTCACTAGAATGTCGCCGATTTCCAGCCTGGGGCGGCCACTAGTTCCCAAGCCCTGAAATTCCAACACCACCACGCCTTTATCCATGGGATGAAGCCCCAAGGCATCCGCCAAGGCCGGGAAAAGATCGCCCAGCAATATCCCATTCAGCAATTTGTTGGGGGCCCGGGCGTATCCGGATTCAGGGCTGCCCGGCAAGGCATCCAGAGGGAAGGTGATCGCCACTTCAGCCCCATCGCGCATGGCCAACATTTGCACGGTATCGCCGATGGTCAACGAAGCAACCCTAAAGGTCAGATCGATGGGATCGGCGACGGCGCGACCATTCAGGGCGGTAATCCGATCACCGGGCAACAGGCCGGCACGGTCCCCTGGGCCGCCTGGGAACAGGTCATCGACAACGGCGCCGCGTTCACGCGGTGTGCCGTCGGCGAGGGCGGGGTGGGTGGTGTCGGGCCACGACAGCCTGGCACCAATCCACGGCCGAATGGTCAGGAACCCGTCGATGGCGGCATCCAACACCTGCGACACCATGTTCGATGGAATTGCCAAGCCGATCCCCACGGAATCGCCGGTGCGCGAGAAAATCACTGTGTTAATCCCGGCCAGTGTGCCATCGGCCGCCACCAGGGGCCCACCGGAGCTGCCCGGGTTTAGGGACGCATCGGTTTGGATGAACGACTGGAAGTTGGAGACTTCGGACAATGTCCGGGACAAGGCCGAGACAATGCCCATGGATACGGTTTGACCGATGCCGAAGGGGTTGCCGAACGCCAAGGCCAAATCCCCCACTTGGATCAGATCAGAGTCGCCGATGGGTACAAACGGCAAGGCCTCAGCCCCGACGTTAATGCGCAGAATGGCCAGTCCGGCGCGGTGGTCAATCAGCACGACTTCGGCGCCAAAACGCCGGGTATCTGCCAATTCGACAATGATCGATTCGGCCCCCAACACCACATGGGTGGCGGTAACAATCCATCCGTCGGCGCGGACAATCACACCCGATGCGGCGGACACCACATTGCGGGAATTCCCCGGTGGCCGCCCGGGGAAATATACCGAGCGTCCAGGGGCTGCCCCAACTGTTTCGATGTCGACAACCGCCGGGGCGACCCGGGCGACAATGGGCCCGAAGGAAATTTGGGCCTCGGCAATGGTTTGGGGCGCCACGCGAGCCTGGGCCATTGCCGGTGCAGCGCTGACGGCAAGCATGGCAAAGGCGGCAGCAAAAACGGCCGCGATCATTTCGAAAGTTTTTGTGGCGGGTCGTTGCCCCGTGATCGTCATCGCCCCCCCGGCCCGTGTTGGGATCGTTAGGCAGCTAGCCTGCGGCGACCAGTTCCTCTTCGTCCTCGCCAGCCAGTTGGACGGGGCCGGAATCCTGGCCCTTTGCGTCCTCGTCCCGATCAACAAGTTCGATTACCGCCATTGGGGCGGAGTCGCCATAGCGAAAGCCTGCGCGCAAAATTCGTGAATAGCCCCCGGCACGATCGGCATAGCGTTCCGACAGGGTGGTGAACAGTTTGTCCACCAACTTGGCATCGCCAATGCGGCTGATCGCCTGACGCCGCGCATGCAGCCCGCCCCGCTTGCCCAAGGTAATCAGTTGCTCGGCATAGGGCCGTAATTCTTTGGCCTTTGGCAGTGTGGTCTTTAGCTGCTCGTGCTTGATCAAAGAGGCGGCCATGTTTGCCAGCATCGCTTTGCGGTGCGAACTGCTTCTGTTCAATCTGCGCCCATGTTTGCCGTGCCGCATCTTAGGTTCCTACTTTCCGTGACTTCGTATTGGGTTATTCGAAGATCAATAATGGTCTTCGAGCTTTTTGGCCATATCTTCGATGTTTTCCGGCGGCCAATCGGGCACTTCCATGCCCAAGTGAAGTCCCATTTGGGTCAGGACTTCTTTGATTTCATTCAATGACTTACGGCCAAAATTCGGAGTCCGCAGCATTTCTGCCTCGGTCTTTTGGATCAAGTCACCGATGTACACAATGTTGTCGTTTTTCAGACAATTGGCGGAACGAACAGACAGCTCCAACTCATCCACCTTGCGCAGCAAATGACGGTTTAATTCCGGCTCTTCCGACTCAACCTTGACCTCTTCAACCACCGGCTCTTCGAAATTAATGAACAGCTGCAATTGATCCTGGAGGATCCGCGCCGCATAGGCCACGGCATCATCTGGGGTAATCGTGCCATTGGTTTCTAATTCCAAGGTCAGCTTGTCGTAATCCATGTACTGGCCGGATCGGGAATTTTCCACCTTGTAGGAGACCTTTTTGACCGGGCTGTAAACCGCATCCACCGGGATCACACCGATGGGGGATTCTTCGTCCCGATCCATGATTGCGGCGACGTAGCCTTTGCCGGACTCCACGGTCAATTCCATGGCCAGGCTTGCGCCTTTGTCCAAGGTGCAGATCACGGCGTCAGGATTCATGACTTCGACATCGTGACCGGTTTCGATCTGGCCGGCCTTGACTTCACCTGGGCCTTTGGCCTTCAAGGTCATACGACGGGTTTCTTCCCCGTGCATGCGAACGGCCAATCCCTTGATGTTCAAAACAATGTCTGTGACATCTTCGCGAACGCCGGGGATGGTCGTGAATTCGTGCAACACCCCTTCGATTTGGATCGATGTGACCGCCGCCCCTTGGAGAGACGACAAAAGAACCCGCCGCAACCCGTTGCCCAATGTAAGGCCAAATCCCCGTTCCAAGGGTTCCGCCACCACTGTCGCCACTCGGCCCGGATCGAATCCGGGTTCGACGACCAGCTTGTTGGGTTTGATCAGTTCTTTCCAATTGCGTTGAATGACCACGTGCGATCAACCTTCCTTGCGCCAAGCCAATGCTTGGCTGTGAGAGCTTAAAATATGCGCCAAGGACCCATGGTCCCTGGAGTAAACCGTTTGCGGGGTTAAACCCGCCGCCGTTTGGGTGGCCTGCACCCATTGTGGGGAACCCCGGAAACGTCGCTAATTGAGGTAACGGTAAGTCCAACCGCCTGGAGCGCACGCAATGCAGACTCCCGGCCCGATCCCGGCCCTTTTACTTCGATGATCACGGTTTTCATTCCGTGTTCCATAGCCTTTTTGCCCGCATCTTCGGCCGCCAACTGGGCGGCATACGGTGTGGATTTCCGTGATCCTTTAAAGCCCTGTTGGCCAGCAGATGCCCAACTGATTGCATTCCCTTGGGCGTCGGAAATGGTAATCATCGTATTGTTGAAGGTCGCCAAAACATGGGCGACCCCCGACGTAATATTCTTGCGCGCGCTGCGCTTTACTCGTGCTTCCGCCATTTAACTTTGACCTACTTCTTTTTGCCTGCGATCGCCCGCGATGGTCCCTTACGGGTGCGTGCGTTCGTGTGTGTCCGTTGGCCCCGCACCGGCAGTTTGCGTCGGTGACGCAAGCCGCGATAGCAGCCCAAATCCATCAGTCGTTTGATGTTCATGGCGACTTCCCGCCGCAGATCGCCTTCCACGGCATAATCGTGGGAAATCACGTCGCGAATTTGCATGACTTCTGCATCGGCCAGCTCGTTTACCCGGCGGTCCGCAGGCACCCCGACCTTGGCGCAGATTTCCACTGCCTTGGTACGGCCAATGCCAAAAATGTAGGTCAAGGCGATGACCACCCGTTTATCGGTGGGGATATTTACGCCGGCGATTCGCGCCATCGCTAAGCTCCGTTAAAAAAACCGCAGAAAACCGGCCCTTACAGGCCGAACAAACGTCAAATCTGAAAAATTCTGTTAATTTTCCAGCCCACAGCATCGCGCCGCCGAAGAGCCCGAAAACCGCTTGGAGTATAGAAATTCCGGCATCCAAGTCAAGGTGTTACGCGGCATCCAAAAGCCCCGCTATTTCGGTCGCCACTTGGTCGGCGCTGGCCATGCCATTTACGTCTTGCAGCACCCCTCGATCCTGGTAATAGGGCAGCAGCGGCGCCGTTTGCTCATCGTAGGCTTTTAGCCTGGCCCGCACGGTGTCCGGATTGTCATCGGATCGGCGAATTAAATTGGTTGGGCCGCATTTATCGCACTCACCCGCGGTTTTCGGCGGATCAAACGTGTCGTGGTACCCGGTGCCACATTGTTCGCATGTAATCCGCCCAGAAATGCGTTGAACCATTGCTTCCTGGTCCACAACGATCTGAATGACGTGATCCATTCTCATTTTGCGTTCTTCCAGCATCGTATCCAAGGCTTCGGCCTGGGCCACAGTGCGCGGGAACCCGTCCAAAATGAAGCCGTTCGCGCAATCGGGCTGGTCGATACGGCTGGAAATCATTGCGACGATCACCGAGTCCGTTACCAGTTGACCGGCGTCCATGGTTTTCTTCAGAGATATCCCTAGATCCGACCCTGACGCGACTTCAGCGCGCAGCATATCGCCGGTGGAAAGCTGTTTTAGGCCCCTGGCGGCCTCGATACGCTGAGACTGGGTGCCTTTTCCCGCCCCTGGTGGCCCAAGCATGATCAGGTTCAACGGCGGTTACCCTTGTTCACCGGCGGTTTCCCTTGTTCACCGGCGGTTACCCTTCAGCTTTGATTTCTTAATCAGCCCTTCGTATTGGTGGGCCAACAGATGGGATTGGATCTGCATCACCGTATCCAACGTCACTGTCACAACGATCAGCAACGATGTGCCGCCAAAATAGAACGGCACCCCGTATCGCGAAATCAACACTTCGGGCAACAACGCCACAAGCACCAAGTATGCGGAGCCAACGGTGGTCAATCGGGTCAGGACAAAATCGAGATAGTTCGCAGTGTTCTTGCCGGGCCGAATACCGGGGATGAACCCACCGTATTTTTTCAGATTGTCGGCTGTGTCCTCGGGGTTAAACACCACCGAGGTATAGAAATAGCAAAAGAACACGATCAGCAGGCCATACAGGGCCAAATACAAGGGCTGTCCCCGCCCCAACATGGCGGTCACCGTGGTCATGAACCCCGGGGCATTGCCCGCGGTGAATTGAGCGATGGTGATCGGCAGCAGCAATAAAGACGAGGCGAAAATCGGCGGGATGACGCCAGCAGTATTGAGCTTCAACGGCAGATGCGAGCTTTCGCCGCCAAACATGCGCTGGCCCACTTGGCGTTTAGGGTATTGCACCAAAATGCGCCGCTGGGCCCGTTCCACAAACACGATCAAGGCGATGATGGAAACTGCCATAACCAGCAGCAACAGGATGAAGGCAACAGACAGAGCCCCTGTGCGCCCCAATTCCAACGTACTGGCTAGGGCCCCGGGCAGATTGGCAACAATTCCCGCCATGATAATCAGCGAAATACCGTTGCCGACGCCGCGCGCCGTGATCTGTTCGCCCAGCCACATCAAGAAAATCGTGCCGCCCGTCAACGTCACCACGGCGGTAAACCGGAAATACAGGCCGGGGTCGATCACCGCGCTGCCGGAACCGGCCGACATATTTTCCAGACCCACTGCAATGGCATAGCCCTGAATCGTCGCCAAAAGCACGGTGCCATAGCGGGTATATTGATTGATCTTTTTGCGCCCGGATTCGCCTTCTTTTTTAAGCTGCGCCAGGCGATCGGACACCGTCGTCATCAGCTGGATGATGATGGACGCCGAAATGTACGGCATGATGTTCAGAGCGAAAATCGTCATGCGGCTGAGGGCGCCGCCGGCGAACATGTCGAACATGCCCAATATTCCGCCGCGATTCTGCTCGAAAATTTGTTCTAGAATCTGCGGATCGATCCCAGGAATGGGGATGTAAGTGCCCAGGCGGTAGACGACCAGCACAATAACCGTGAACCACAGGCGCTTTTTTAGTTCCGTCGCCTTGGAAAAGGCGCCGAAATTTATATTCGCGGCTAGTTGTTCGGCGGCGGACGCCATGACTTATTCCTTTGCAGGCTCGCTTGGTGCCGCGGCACCCTTGGCCTTGGCTCGAGATGCCTTGGTCCGGCCCTTTTTCTCCGTCTTAACCTTGGGCGGAAGCACGGTTATGGAGCCACCCGCTGCTTCGATGGCCGCAGTCGCGGCCGCTGACGCACCGGCAACATCCAGGGTCAGCTTGGCTTTCAGGTCACCCTTGGCGAGGATACGAACCCCGTCCCGGGGCCGTCGGATGACGCCAGCTGCCTGCAACGCGGCGGCATCAACCGTCGCCTTCGCGTCAAGCTTCCCAGCGTCCACAGCCTGTTGCAAACGACCCAGGTTCACCACCTGAAACCGTTTGGAGGAAACGTTGTTGAACCCGCGCTTTGGCAGGCGCATGTAGATCGGCATTTGGCCGCCTTCGAAGGAACCGATGGCAACGCCGGTCCGGGATTTCTGACCCTTTTGACCGTGGCCGCTGGTTTTGCCAAGACCCGATCCGGGGCCTCGGCCAACCCGGCGCCGTGCCGTGGTCGCGCCATTCTTCGTGGCAATTTGATTAAGTTTCATGTCCTGATGACCCGCTCAACTCTTGCTACTTGGTTTCTTCGACGCGGACCAGGTGCTTTACCTTGGCCGCCATACCGCGCACGGCTGGAGTGTCTTCCAATTCCCGCGTCCGGTGCATCTTGTTCAGTCCCAAGCCAATCAATGTTTGGCGTTGGTCGTTGGGCCGACCAATGGGGCTACCCGTTTGGGTCACTTTAATTTTGCCTTTTGCCACAATTCAATCCGCCACCTATTCGGTGACGGCCTCCCCCTGTTCGGCGGTTTTTGCCGATTTTTGGGATTTGCGTCGTCCGCCACCCAATACCTCGGCCACCGTCTTGCCGCGACGTGCAGCCACCGATTTCGGTGACATGGCCTGTTCCAAGGCGGCAAAGGTTGCTTTGACCATATTATAAGGATTGGAAGTCCCGAGTGATTTTGCAACCACGTCTTGGACACCTAACGTTTCAAACACTGCGCGCATCGGCCCACCAGCAATAATCCCGGTGCCCGGAGGGGCAGAACGCAACACCACAAATCCGGCGCCATAACGCTCTTCGGAGTCGTGATGTAGGGTCCGCCCATCGCGCAGCGGCACGCGGATCATGTTGCGTTTGGCCGCTTCGGTTGCCTTGCGGATTGCTTCGGGAACTTCGCGGGCTTTGCCATGGCCTTGGCCCACGCGACCGTTGCCGTCACCGGCCACAACCAACGCTGCAAACCCGAACCGGCGTCCGCCCTTGACCACTTTGGCGACGCGATTCACCGCGACGAGCTTGTCGACGATGTCGCTTTCTTGCCGGTTAAAGGAATTGCCTCTGGCCATGGTGCTGTCCTGTTCCTGTCTCTAAATCTAAAATTTAAGGCCGGCTTCGCGCGCGGCATCCGCCAAAGCCTTTACTCGGCCATGGAAAATGAACCCGCCGCGATCAAACACGACCTCGGTGATGCCTTTGGCCTTCGCCCGTTCGGCAATCAGTGCGCCAATTTTGGTGGCAGCGTCTTTATCGGCGCCGGTCTTTAAGGCCTTGCGCATATCGACTTCCAAGGTCGACGCGGACGCCACCGTTTCGCCCTTACCATCGTCGATGATCTGGGCATAAATGTGTTCGTTTGTGCGGTGGACCGAAAGGCGCGGACGACCGCGGCCATGTTCACGGACCTTGTAGCGCACACGATCGCGACGACGCTGAAATCTTTGGGTACGGGCATCCATGTTTCTTGACCTACTTCTTTTTGCCTTCCTTGCGGAATACTTGCTCGTTCAAATAGCGCACGCCCTTGCCCTTGTACGGCTCCGGCGGGCGATAAGCGCGAATTTCAGCGGCGATTTGACCAACTTGCTGACGGTTTGCCCCGAAAATCTTGACCATGGTCGGCTTTTCGCAGGTGATCTTGATGCCTTCAGGGATCGGGTACAAAACATCGTGGCTGAACCCCAACTGAAGCTGCAAGTTTTTGCCCTTCACCGCGGCGCGGTAACCAACGCCTTGGATTTCCAGGTTTTTCTCGAATCCTGCCGACACGCCAGTAATCATGTTGTTGATCATGGTCCGCTGCATGCCCCACATGGAGCGTGCGCGTACCGTATCGTCTTGGGGAGTCACCACGACTTTGCCGTCCGCCTGGGCCGCCGAAACTTCTTCGACCAACGTCAAGCTGAGGGTGCCGATTTTTCCCTTGGCCGAAACATCCTTGCCGGAAATTTCCACCGTGACGCCATCAGGCACAGGGATTGGTTTAAGACCGATGCGAGACATGGTGGTTCCCTAAATCACGTTACACAGAACTTCGCCGCCAACATTGGCAGCGCGGGCCTGTGAATCAGACATCACACCTCGCGGCGTGGAAATGATCGCAATACCCAAGCCGTTGCAAACGTCGGCCAGGTCAGCAATTCCCGAATAGACCCGGCGCCCAGGGGTGGATACCCGCGCGATGGTGCGAATGACCGGCTCACCTTCGTGATATTTCAGCTCGATACGCAATTGTTCTTTGCCATCGTCAGCATCTTCGCGGCCATAGCCACGGATGTAGCCTTCTTTTTCCAGCACATCGAGAACGTTGATGCGGAATTTGGACAACGGGCTGACCACGGATCCGGCGCGAACGCGCTGGCCGTTACGAATACGCGTTAGCATATCCCCGATGGGATCGGTCATCGACATGAAGGCATCTCCTTTCCCATATTCCGGGTTACCAACTTGACTTGACCATGCCGGGGATTTGTCCCCGAGAGGCCAGTTCGCGCAAAGCAATGCGCGACATTCTAAAGTTCCGATAGTACGCACGCGGACGCCCGGAAAGTTCGCAGCGGTTGCGAACACGCGTGGCGGACGAATTGCGAGGCAACTGAGCAAGTTTCAATCGCGCTTCGAAGCGGATTTCTTGCGGTTGGCTTTTATCTCGCGCCAACGCCTTCAACTTTGCCCGTCGATCGGCATAGGCCGCAACCATCCGACGACGCCGGTTGTTTTTCTCGATGGAACTTTTTTTCGCCATATCTTTGACTCTTCCTAGCTTTGAAACGGCATTCCGAACCCGGCCAAAAGCTCCCGGGCTTCGTCGTCGTTGTCCGCAGTGGTGACGATCGCGATATCGAATCCGCGAACGGTATCCACTTTGTCGTAATCAACTTCCGGGAACACCAATTGTTCCTTCAGGCCCATGGCGTAATTGCCACGGCCATCGAAGCTGGCCCGAGAGACCCCGCGAAAATCCCGAACCCGGGGCAGCGCGATGGTGATCAAGCGATCCAAAAATTCGTACATGCGGGTGCGGCGTAATGTGACTTTCACACCGATCGCCATCCCTTCGCGCAATTTGAATGCGGCGATGGATTTGCGGGCCTTTACCACCACTGGCTTTTGCCCGGAAATGGCGGTGAGATCATTCACTGCACCTTCGATGTGCTTGCGATCATTGACGGCGTCGCCAACGCCCATGTTCAAAATCACTTTGTCCAGCCGGGCAACGGCCATGGGATTGGAATGACCAAAGCTTGTCCGCAGCTTCGGCGCAATTTCAGCGTCATAGAGAGTCAAAAAGCGAGGGGTCATTTTATGCATCCACCACTTCGCCGGAACGCTTGGCGACGCGCACTTTGCGACCATCCTTCAGGATTTTGACGCCAAGCTTGGTGGGGCCACCTTCCTTCGGGTCGACAAATGCGACGTTGGAAATATGGACGGGGGCTTCCTTTTCAAGGACGCCGCCGGCGGAAACTTGGGACGGGCGGGTGTGGCGTTTGACCATGTTGACGCCTTGGACCAACACGCGGGATTCCCGACGCAGCACTTTTATTACGGTGCCTTGCTTGCCCTTTTCACGACCGGAAATTACCAAGACGGTATCGCCTTTTTTGATCCGGACTTTTGGGGTTTTAGAATTTGTCATCAAAATCAACCAGTTACAGGACTTCGGGCGCCAAGGAAACAATCTTCATGTGCTGCTTTGCACGCAATTCACGGGTCACCGGGCCAAAAATACGTGTGCCAATCGGCTCACCTGTTGGGGTAATCAACACCGCGGCATTGCGATCAAACCGAATGGCGCTGCCGTCGGCCCGGCGCACCTCTTTGGCCGTGCGCACGATCACAGCGCGCACCACTTCACCTTTTTTGACCTTGCCCCGGGGAATTGCCTCTTTGACGGAAACGACAATGGTGTCGCCCACAGATGCGGTTTTCCGTTTTGAGCCGCCCAGCACCTTGATGCATTGCACCCGGCGCGCGCCCGAATTATCGGCAACTTCTAGATTTGTCTCTGGATGAATCATCGCTTCTACCTTCGCTCCGCCTATTCGGCCCGGGCGATTACTTCCCAAGTCTTCAATTTCGAAATCGGCTTGCATTCACGAATGCGCACCTTGTCGCCAACCTTGTATTCGTTCGCTGCATCGTGGGCGTGAAACTTTTTGCTGCGGCGAATATACTTTTTGTACAGCGGATGCTGCACACGACGCTCCACTTCGACCACCACAGTCTTGTTCGGTCGATCACTGACCACAAATCCTTGCATTACCCGCCCAGTCAAATCGTCTCTCCTACTTCTTCGCCGCGGCGTCTGCCGTGGCTTTGCCTTGGACCGTTTTGATGCGGGCGATATCCCGGCGCACCTGGCGGATTCTGGCTGTGTTTTCCAATTGGCCCGAGGCCGCCTGGAACCGCAGATTGAAAGCTTCCTTGCGCAATTGCAGGAGCTCCCCCGTCATTTCGTCGGGCGTCTTGCCCTTTAGATCCTCGGCTTTCATCGTCTTTTCTTTTCGTCCCTCTGCCTAAACCGAGCCCGCGCGCGCGACCACAGTGGTCTGGATCGGCAACTTTGCGGCGCCTCTGGCAAATGCTTCTTCGGCCAGGTCAGACGGCACACCGTCCAATTCAAACATCACCCGGCCAGGTTTTACCCGGCACATCCAATATTCCGGTGTGCCCTTACCCTTACCCATCCGCACTTCGGTCGGCTTGGCGCTGACCGGCACGTCGGGAAAAATTCTGATCCACATGCGCCCGGACCGTTTGATGTGCCGGGTAATGGCACGACGGCAGGCTTCGATCTGGCGCGCTGTGACCCGGCCAGCTGTTGTTGCTTTCAGGCCATAGGATCCGAAATTCAAACGGTAGCCGCCTTTGGCGACTCCATGAATCCGGCCTTTGTGGGCCTTGCGATACTTTGTGCGTTTTGGCTGTAGCATTCTCGGCGACCTCTAGCGCTGAACCTGTTGCTCGGCGCGGCGATTGTCCTGAGCCATGGGATCGTGCGCCATGATCTCTCCACGGAAAACCCAAACCTTTACGCCGCATGTGCCATAGGCCGTATCGGCCCGGGCAGTCCCGTAATCAATATCCGCGCGCAGAGTATGCAAGGGAACGCGCCCCTCCCGGTACCATTCGGTGCGGGCGATTTCCGCGCCGCCCAAACGACCGCTGCAGCTAATACGAATGCCTTCCGCGCCCAAACGCATGGCCGACTGAACCGACCGCTTCATGGCCCGACGGAACGCCACCCGGCGAACCAACTGCTGGGCGATGTTTTCGGCCACCAGTTTGGCATCAATTTCGGGTTTGCGAATTTCGACGATGTTCAAATGCACTTCGCCGCCGGTGCGTTTGGACAATTCAGTACGCAGGCGTTCGATGTCTGCGCCTTTCTTGCCAATGACCACACCCGGACGTGCCGTGTGAATAGTGATCCGGGCCTTTTTAGCTGGCCGTTCGATCACGATCTTGCTGACACCCGCTTGTTCCAATTCTTTTTCCAAATACGTGCGGATCCCCAAATCTTCGTGCAGGATTTTGGAATATTCCGCTCCGTCCGCGTACCAACGTGAATCCCACGTACGGTTTACGCCAACGCGCAGTCCAATCGGATTTACTTTTTGACCCATCCCAGTATTCCCCTATTCCGCTTCCGCGCGTTCGCGCACAACGATGCGCAAACGGCTAAACGGTTTCTGGATCGATGCCCCGCGCCCACGAGCCCGTGCCCGGAAACGGCGCAGCACCATGGACCGGCCAACGCTGGCCTCGGCCACATACAAGCGATCCACATCCAATTGATGATTGTTTTCGGCATTGGCAATCGCCGACTGAAGAACCTTTTTCACGTCATTGGAAACCCGACGTTTCGAGAACGTCAAAGTCGCCAAAGCCCCATTCACATCCAAGCCGCGAATGGACTGCGCCACCAAGTTCAGCTTTTGCGCGCCAACACGAATGCGTCGCGCCACCGCCAATGCTTCGTTTTCGGCCACACGCCGAGGATTTGCTGTCTTGCCCATCGCCCTTAAGCCCTTTTCGCCCGTCGATCAGCCGCGTGGCCGAGGAAGGTACGGGTGGGAGAAAATTCGCCGAACTTGTGCCCGACCATGCTTTCGGTCACCAGCACCGGAATAAATTTACGACCGTTGTACACACCAAAGGTCAGCCCCACGAATTGCGGCAAAATGGTCGAACGCCGGGACCAAATTTTGATGACTTCTTTGCGGCCTGATTTCTGGGACTCATCCGCTTTTTTCAGCAGATAGCCGTCCACGAAGGGGCCTTTCCAAACAGATCTGGACATGCCCTACCTCTTTTTGTGCCGCCGGCGCATGATCAGCCGGTCGGTCTTTTTGTTGCTGCGAGTACGCTTGCCCTTTGTGGGCTTACCCCAAGGCGTTGCCGGATGACGACCACCAGACGTCCGGCCTTCGCCGCCGCCGTGGGGATGGTCCACCGGGTTCATGGCAACACCGCGCACCGACGGGCGTTTGCCCAGCCAGCGATTGCGGCCTGCTTTGCCAAGGTTGATGTTCTTTTGATCGGGGTTGGATACCGCGCCGATCGTGGCCATGCATTCGGCCCTGATCATGCGCTGTTCGCCTGATCCCAATTTCAGCAGAGCATAGCCCGAGTCTTTGCCCACCAACTGGGCATAGGTTCCGGCAGAGCGCGCGATCTGGCCGCCCTTGCCCACTTTCATTTCAATGTTGTGGATGACCGTGCCTACGGGAATGTTGCGCATGGGCATGGCGTTGCCCGGCTGCACATCCACCTTGTCACCGGCGATCACCGTATCGCCCGGTCCCACACGTTGAGGCGCCAAGATATAAGCCTGTTCGCCATCTTCGTATTTCACCAGGGCAATATGGGCAGAACGATTGGGGTCGTATTCCAGGCGTTCCACCGTGGCCGGCATATCAAATTTCTTGCGCTTGAAGTCTATGATCCGATAGCTGCGCTTGTGCCCACCACCACGACGTCGAGCGGTGACGCGGCCCAAGTTGTTGCGACCGCCTGATTTGGTCAGACCCTTGGTCAGCACCTTAACCGGACCACCTTTGTGCAAGGTGCTGCGGTCGGTCTGCACCAATTCCCGTTGGCTGGGAGTAGTTGGGCGGAATGTCTTCAATGCCATGACTAAATCCCCGACGTCACGTCAATGGAGTTGCCTTCGGCCAAGGTCACCATGGCCATCTTGGTGGCAGCTCTGCGGCCTTTGTGACCGCGAAAAATCTTTTCTTTGCCGGGCCTACGCAGGGTATTCACTTTAGTCACCTTCACGTCAAACAAGCCTTCGACTGCGGCACCGATTTCGTTCTTTGTGGCGTCGCGCCGCACGGTGAACGTCACCTGGTTATGTTCGGATCCCATGGTGGATTTTTCCGTCACCACGGGGGCAACGATCACCTGGTACATGCGTTCTTTCGTAATCTTTGCGGTCTTCATGACAACCGTGCCTGTAGCTGATCCACCGCCGCTTTGGTCAAAACCAAGGTATCGCGGCGCATGATGTCGTAAACATTTGCGCCCTGAGCGGGGAGCAGATCGATCTCCGCAATGTTGGCCGCGGCCCTGAGAAAATTATTGTCGGTGGTGGTGCCATCGATGACCAAGGCCGAAGTCAGGCCCAGCTTTTTAAGGGTCGCCGAAAGCCCGCCGGTTTTGGCGTCCTTCATGGTGGCCTGATCGACAATCACCAATTTGCCTTCGCGCTGCTTGTCGGACAATGCGGTCTTCAGACCCAATGCCCGGACTTTTTTGTTCAAGCTGTGACCGTGGCTGCGCACAACCGGGCCAAACACGGTGCCGCCACCGCGCATTTGCGGAGCGCGGTTGGTGCCGCGGCGGGCGCGGCCCGTGCCTTTTTGGGCGAATGGCTTGGCCGTGGTGCCACGCACTTCGGAAACGCCCTTGGTTTTGTGGGTGCCAGCCTGGCGCTTGGCAAGTTGCCAACGCACCACCTGATGCAGCACATCAGGGCGCGACGGCAAACCAAACACACCATCATCCAATTCAATGGAGCCAGCGGCTTTGTTTTCAAGGGTTACGACGTTGGCTTTCATTTTACTTGGCGTCCCCATCACCAGCGTCATCGGACGCAGTATTTTCTTCTTTTCCACCGGCGTCATCGGACGCTGTATTTTCTTCAGGTGCGCTGGAATCGTCATTTGTGTCATCGGCGGGCGCTGCATCTTCGACTGCGCCATTTTCCGCTGCGTCGGACGCCGTGGCTGCGGGGAACGGCAGATCGTCGGGCGCCGCAATTTTTTCCGCGTCAGTAATCCGCACCCAGCCGCCGTCGGATCCGGGAACCGATCCCTTGATCGCGATCAGGCCTTTGTCGGCGTCGGTCAGCGCAATTTCAACATTCTGGGTGGTCACCCGTTCCGCACCCATGTGCCCGGCCATTTTCTTGCCTTTGAAAACCCGACCGGGATATTGGCATTGTCCTGTGGAGCCATGGGAACGATGGGAGATGGAGACACTGTGGGTGGCTTCCAGGCCGGCAAAGTTATGGCGCTTCATGGCACCGGCAAATCCCTTGCCGATGGATGTACCAGACACGTCGACCTTTTGCCCCGCAACAAAATGTGCAGCGGTGATTTCAGCACCCACATCGACAAACGCGTCGTCGGAAATTCTGAATTCGGCCAGCTTTTGCTTGGGCTCAACTTTGGCCTTAGCAAAGTGACCGCGCATTGCCTTGGTCACGCGGCTAGCTTTCGCCTGGCCTGCGCCCAATTGCAAGGCGTCATATCCGTCATTGGCGCGGGTCTTGTGCGCCACGACTTGGCAGCCATCAATGTGCAACAGAGTGACGGGCACGTGTGCGCCGTCTTCTGTGAAGACACGAGAGCTGCCAACTTTTCGGGCAATTAATCCGGTACGCATGTGTCAGCCCTGATCTAAAGTTTAATTTCCACGTCCACGCCAGCCGCCAGATCGAGCTTCATCAGCGCGTCAACGGTTTGCGGCGTGGGGTCAATGATGTCCAGAAGCCGCCGGTGGGTCCGAATTTCGAACTGCTCCCGCGATTTCTTGTCGATATGCGGCGACCGCAACACCGTGAATTTTTCGATGTTGGTGGGCAAAGGCACAGGCCCGCGCACTGCGGCCCCGGTGCGTTTTGCCGTGGTCACGATCTCGGCCGTCGAATGGTCGAGAATGCGATGATCAAATGCCTTCAGGCAGATGCGGATGTTTTGGCTGTCCATTGTTTTACTCTTCTAATCCGTCTGCCGATTCCAGGGCCCTATTCCACGACCTTGGCGACAACGCCGGCGCCGACGGTTCGACCGCCTTCGCGGATGGCGAAACGCAGGCCTTCGTCCATGGCGATGGGCACGATTAGCTCAACATCCATGCTTACATTGTCACCCGGCATCACCATT
>JABHVE010000038.1 GCA_018658465.1 Alphaproteobacteria bacterium | reverse complement strand
ATCGTCCAGGCGTGCCGCCAGAGCTTGATTCAGGGCCTCCAACGGTTTGGCCAAGGCGATCAGGGTCGTTCTGAGCTCCGCCGCTGCTTCGACCAAATTCGAGTCGGGGTTGGTGGTCGCGGCCTCCAAGGAATAGGCCCCCGGATAGCCATTCTGGCGGCTTTGAACTTGGTGATGAACCCCTGCCAAAAATGCCTCCGCCGAACCGTTGCTGCCGGTCAACGATCGTACCCGGGTCATCCAGCCCTGGGACGGCAGGCGCCCAGCAGCGCGCACCGCGAGGTGCAAGGCATCGGCGGCCGGACTGCCATCGGCGGCCAAATCGCTAATGCGTTTTTCCAATCCCCGGGCTCGACGATTGCGGCCACCCTCGGCACCGCGAATCCACCGCCGCAATTCGGCGGTCTCGACCCCTGACAAATGAGAAGAAAATGCCGAATCCGCCGCATCAAACAGGTGGTGGCCTTCATCGAACACAATGCGGGTGGGGCGATCCACCGCCGAGGAGGCGCGTACGGCATTGGCCATCACCAGGGCGTGGTTGGCGATCACCAATTGGGCTGTGCGGGCGCGGCGCTGGGTCCGTTCGATAAAGCATCGTTGGTAGTGATCGCAGGCCGAATAGATGCATTCCCCCCGCCGGTCAGTCAGTCCTAACGTCGGCTCGTACCCCACCAAGCTGGGCAGCCACGCGGGGAAATCACCCCCCGTATCGCCATCGCGGGTAGCCAACACCCATCGCATCATCAGCCCCAAGGCAACGCCGCCGCCCAATTGGGCACGGTTGGTGCTTTCCGCCAAATTCAGAAGGCACAGATAATTTTCGCGGCCTTTGCGGACCACTGACTTGCGCCGCTTTTCCGCCGGGTCGGGAAAGAGTTTGTCCAGTTCCTGGTCCACTTGGCGCTGTAGATTTCGGGTGTAGGTGGACACCCAAACGGGGCCCTGATTGCGCTCTGCCCAGACGCTGGCAGGGGCAATATATGCCAAGGTCTTGCCCACCCCGGTCCCGGCCTCGGCCAACACCACGTTGGGCTCACCGGCTTCGGCCCTTGGGGCAAAAGCCGTGGTCGATGCCGCGGCAAATTCTTGCTGTTGCGGCCTGCTTTCTGCCCCTGATCCCAGCAATCGCGCCAAACGCTTCAGCGCCTGATCGGGTGCCACCGGATCATCCCCGGGGGGCGGCGGTGGTGCTTCTTCCCGCCATTCGGGCAAGGATTCCCAAATTTTGGGTGGCAGGGCCCCGGACTTTGGTGGCGTGCGCAACGCCCCTAAAACCCACGGCCCCCAAATCCACCCGGACGCGGCCATCATTTGGGCGATTTGGGGGGCAAATCGGTGATCCCCGGCTGCCGCCAATTCTTCCAACAGGGCCTGGGCCGCCAGGGGCAAAACGGCTGCCGCAGAATCCGCATCCCTGGGCGGCGGCAGCATTAGGGCTGCCGCCAATCCGCGCGGGGTGGGCAGGCAAAAATCGGCGGGGCGCACGAAGGCAAACAATTCCAGCAGATCCAGCGCCTGGAACCGCCCGGTCCCTAATTGTGCGGCGACTGCCGGTCCGTGGCACAAAAGCGGCGGAGACGTTTGCGCCCGACGGGCGGCCTGTGGGCGGGGCAATTCGTCGATCTCGCCGTCTGGCGAAAGGAAGATTGCCCCCGTCGGCCCAACCACCAAGGCATCGGCTTGGAGAGCTGGGATTGCGGGGGTGGCGGCCGTTGTGGGGGGGTGGTCAAAATCCGTGGGCATCCCCCATTATAGAGTTTGCGAATTCTGCCGCGCGGATTTCCGTGGCGACCAGACGATCTGGGATCAAATTGATTCCCTATCGCCGGATAGTGCTCTAATTTCGAAGGGTGCACGCCCACATAAATTTGGTCACCGTCTGCCCCTATGTCTGATATTTCCGACGCCGCTATGTCCAGCAAAGCTTGGCCGTTCCGCGAGGCGCGCAAGCTAATCAAACGCTTGGAAAACTCCAAATCACCGATTCCAGAGGTAGTGTTTCAAACGGGCTATGGCCCGTCGGGGCTGCCCCACATCGGAACGTTTGGCGAAGTCGCCCGCACAACTATGGTGCGCCAAGCGTTCGATGCAATGTCGGATGTGCCAAGTCGGTTGATTGCATTTTCCGATGACATGGATGGGATGCGTGCGGTCCCGGATAACATCCCCAATGGGGAAATGTTGGCGGCCCATATCGGCAAGCCTTTAAGCCAAGTCCCCGACCCGTTCGGCACCCATGAAAGTTTTGCCCATCACAACAACGCCATGCTGCGGGATTTTTTGGATCGGTATGGGTTCGATTACGAATTTTTGTCGGCGACCGAGTGTTATCAATCCGGTCGTTTTGACGATGCAATGAAAACGGTTTTACGGCACCACCAGGCGGTGGTGGACGTTGTCTCCCCGACATTGGGGGAGGCACGGCGCGCTACATACAGCCCGTTTTTGCCCGTCAGCAAAGTCAGCGGAAAAGTGCTGCAAGCCGCGATCCTCGAAACCGATGCCGAAGCCGGAACCCTGGTGTACCGCGAAGAAGATGGGACCCCGACTGAAACCTTGGTAACCGGTGGCCTTTGCAAGCTTCAGTGGAAAGCCGATTGGGCCATGCGGTGGAAGGCATTGGGAGCCCATTATGAAATGTCGGGCAAGGATTTGATTGATTCCGTGCGGCTTTCCAGCCGTATATGCAAAGTCATTGGTGGCAGACCGCCCGAGACCTTCATTTACGAGCTGTTTTTGGATGAAAATGGCGAGAAAATTTCCAAGTCCCGAGGCAATGGCCTGACCATCGATGACTGGTTGGCATATGCCTCGCCGGAAAGTTTGCAGCTGTACATGTTCCAATCTCCCGGGCGGGCGAAACGACTGTTTTTCGATATCATCCCAAAGGCCGTGGATGAGTACCTAAGCCATCTTTCAAAATTTGGGAATCAGGAGCCCTCAGAACAACTGGCAAATCCCGCGTGGTTTATTCACCATGGAGCCCCACCTGACGAACAGGTCCCGGTTTCCTTTGCTATGCTTTTGAATCTGGTCAGTGCCTGTAACACCGATGATCCAGATGTGTTGTGGGGATTTTTGGGGCGGTATGCGCCCGGGGCAAGCCCCACAAAGAACCCGATTCTTGACCAAATGGTGGCCTACGCGATCCGCTATTACCAAGATTTTATTGTGCCAACGAAGTCCCATCGGGCCCCAGATTCGCGGGAGCAAAAAGCCATGGATGACTTGATTGTGGCCTTGCAGGGGATCCCGGATGGCGCGATGCCAGAGGATATCCAAACTGAAGTCTATGCAGTTGGCCGCGAAAACGGCTACGAAAACCTGCGGGATTGGTTCAAGACTTTATACGAAGTCCTGTTTGGTCAAACACAGGGGCCGCGCATGGGGTCTGTCATCGCTCTGTACGGAGTGGCGGAATCCATTCAATTGATTGAACGTGGTCGCGACGGGCAGCTTGTCGACTAGGGCCTCAATTCCCAAACAGGCGGGCTGCGCCTATTGGCCAGCCCACATGATCCGTGTGATCCAGCTCACCTGGTCCATGGGAATTTCGGATTCCGTTTGCTGATGGCCAAGCTCCCGCACCTCAATTTTTTTAGCGGATTGGCGGATCAGTTCGCGAACCAACATTTTTCCGGCAGTTGTTCGGACAATAACCCGGTCGCCGCGCTTCACCGATTCCGATGGGGAAGCAACGACGATGCTGCCCCGTCGAAAGACCGGCATCATGCTTTGGTCTCCCACTTCCAATGCGAACAGATTTTTGCGACTCACATCCAAAACAATCGCGGCATCCCATTGCTGGCCGGTCGGGTTCCCGTCGCCATCAAAAAATTCGTCGCCGGGTATCTGCCCGGATCGAATAATGGGCAGCCGACATTGTCCCGGCGTGCTTCCCGGTTCGCCGGTGTACGAAATAAATTCCGTCAAATTGGTGCCGGTGACCGCCAGCACTTTCGAAATACTCTCTGTGCTCGGCCACCGGCGTTTGCCGTCCGCAGTAACACGCTTGCTGGAATTGAAGGTTGTGGCGTCCAGACCTGCCATTTTTGCAAGCGCGGAGGTCGAAAGCCCGTTGGACCTAGCAACCGAGTCGATTGCCGCCCAAACTCCCTCATGACTCAACATTGGGGCATAATCTTACAACTCATGCGTCGATACACTAAGACAATATTCCTACAGATTTTCAACGTTAGGGTGCACCCAAAATTGAGATCAATTAATGACCATGCACAAAGCATACTTCAATGTGCGGTCGCTACAAGTTGACGTCGCCACCAGAGGCCTTGGGGCGGATTTTCCAGGCCAAAGGATCGCCAAATTTCCCAGAACGGTACAATATTGCCCCCACTCAACAAGCCCCGGTGGTGTGCCAATCAGAGGCGGAAAACCGTGCTTTGGTGCTCATGCGATGGGGGTTAATTCCCGGAAATTCTTCCACGGGACTAAAGACCAAGCCATTGATCAATGCGCGGTCTGAAACTATCGCAAAGGTTGCCTCTTTCCGGTTGGCGTTTCAATCCCGTCGGTGCTTGGTTCCGGCGGACGGCTTTTATGAATGGACCGTCACAGATAGCGGCCGACAACCCCATCTATTCCGTCGCGAAGACCATGGCGTGTTTTGCTTCGCGGGCGTTTGGGAAACCTGGCAAGGCCCTGAAACCGCTACGCCCATACAATCGTTCACAATTTTGACCACCGCCGCAACCGAATTCGTCCGGCCGATTCATCCCCGGATGCCAGTCATTCTGGGGCCGGACCAATATGCGGGATGGTTGGGCGAAGTGGCAACAAGCCCAGAGGAACTTTCCACCATGACCCTGCCCGGAAAAGATGAAGATTTCGTGGTGTATCCGGTTTCCAAACGGGTCAATACCCCCGCCAACGATGATCCCGGATGCATTGAGCCTGTGGATCTTCATGATCAAGGTGATGAAATTGGCCGCCTTCTTTGATCTTGGTGCCAGGGTTGCCCGGGTTTTGGACCCGGAAGTGGCCCACACTTTTACAATTATGGCGTTAAAGTCCGGCCTGTTTCGGCCGCTGCCTCCTATTACCCCACCGAGTTTGGCAACAACCGCTCTGGGATTGAAATTTACCAGCCCTCTGGGCCTAGCCGCTGGGTACGACAAGAACGCAGAGGTCGCCGATGCGTTCATGCGGTTTGGGGTGGGATTCGTGGAAGTGGGAACCATCACCCTGCGCCCCCAATCCGGAAATCCCAAACCCCGGTTATTCCGCCTGACTTCTGATCGGGCCGTGATCAACCGAATGGGGTTTAACAATAAGGGTCTGCACGCTGCTGCCGCGCGCCTCGCCGGGCGGAATAAAGTCTCAGGCATCATCGCCGCAAACATCGGCCCCAACCGCGACAGCACAGATGCACCCGCTGATTGTGCCGAATGTGCCCGAACATTGGCCCCCCTGGTAGATTTCTTGGTGGTCAATGTGTCGTCCCCAAATACGCCGGGTTTGCGGGACATGCAAAATGCCGAACCCCTGGATGAATTGGTGCAGGCGGTCCTCGGGGGCCGCGACGAAAAGGGCGCAAAGACGCCGGTCCTGGTAAAAATTGCCCCCGATCTTGACCAAGCCCAGTGCGAGGCAATTGCCAGGGTCGCATTGGACCGGCCCATTGATGGGCTGGTGGTCAGCAACACCAGCACCGGTCTTCGCGATGGTCTTGTCGACCCATCGGCGGGTGAGCTTGGCGGATTGAGCGGTGACCCCCTATTTTCTCTCAGCACCCAAGTTTTGGCGACGATGTATCGGTTGACCCAAGGACGGGTGACGCTGATTGGGGTTGGGGGGATTTCGTCTGGGGCCGATGCCTATGCCAAAATTCGCGCAGGGGCGTCGTTGACCGAACTTTATACCGCCCTGGTTTACAATGGCCCCGGATTGATTCAACGCATTCACAATGATCTGGCGGCACTGTTGAAACAGGATGGATTTTCGTCGGTGGCCGATGCGGTAGGGACCGCATCCGAACCCTCATGAATAATCGCGGGGTAATCCAAGGCGTTCTGTTGGCCGCCTATGTTGGGATTGCAGCATTCGCCTGGTGGGTGGCCGCAGGGTGGAATGACGACGCCGGGCTTGGCTTTGGACTGGCCGTTGGCGCGGGGGTGTTTTTCGCCCTGGTTTGGATCCACGAGGCGGTCTCTGCCAGAGCCCAGCGGCGGTCAGCAGCGGCGGCGTTACAAGCCTTGGCGAAATCCCAAGGGGCTTTGGAACGCAAAATTACCCGGATCCAGTCCAAAATTAATGACGTGCGCGCCACCGTGGGAATTGGCCAGGGATCGGGCGGACAGCAAGACGTCGTCGGTGAAATGCGAGTCATCCGCGGGCTGTTGAAAAAGCTGACCGACAAACGAACGCCCGGCGCCGCGGATGCAATGACCGAAGATTTTGCCCCGCAAATCATGTCAGAGAATCTTAGCCCGGCAGAAATATTGGACGCCATTCGGATCGGCCTGGAACAAAACCGCGTGGATTTGTATTTGCAGCCGGTGGTCAGTTTGCCCCAACGCAAGGTGCGATTTTACGAAGTCTTCAGCCGTATCCGCCGGGACGATGGCACGGTGATGTTGCCCCAACAGTATTTGGACGTTGCGGCCGAAGCCGGGCTGATTGCCACCATCGACAATTTCTTACTGTTCCGGTGTATCCAGTTGGTCCGCCGGGTCCGCCGCGATAAATTGGAGGTTGGGTTTTTCTGCAATCTTTCTCGTCATGCCCTAGCGGATCAGGAATTCTTCCCGCAGTTGACCGAGTTTTTGGAACGGAATTCAGATTTGGCCGAGGCGTTGGTTTTCGAGCTTAGTCAGAACGATGCAGAAGATCCGGTGATTGCACCTCGATTAGCTGAACTCCGCGCCCTGGGGTTCAGTTTTTCCATGGATAACGTCCGCGCACTGGATTTGAATTTCGATTCGCTAGCGGAACGTCAATTTCGGTTCGTAAAGCTGGAAGCGGAAAAGCTGTTATCGGACCAATCCCAGGCAACAATGGCCATTCATATTTCCGACCTGAAAGAAGCCATGAAGCGGGCTGGCATCGATCTGATCGCCGAAAAGGTCGAACACGAACCCGAAGTGGTTGGTCTGTTGGAATTTAACGTCGATCTGGGCCAGGGATATTTGTTCGGTGAACCCATGCCGGCGCGGGACTCTGCATAGATGACTCCGACTCCGTTGGCTGGAATGGCCCAGTTGGTGGGCCGCTACGACGGTGCCATCCTCGATTTGTGGGGGGTTTTGCACGACGGCGAAAACCCCATGGCCGGGGCGGTGGATTGTTTGGAGCATTTGCGCGGGGCCGGTTGGCGACTGGTTTTATTGTCTAACGCCCCCCGGCGGGCGGCATCTGTGGCCGAACAAGTGGCGGGGTTCGGCATTCCGCCCGAAGCATACGATGGCATCGTAACGTCTGGGGATCTGACCCGGGCAGCCCTGGCCAGCCCCGATGCATGGCACCAAAAATTGGGGCCAAAATTTTACCATCTGGGGCCCGCGCGGGATTGGGGATTGCTGGATGGCCTGCCCTTTGACCGCGTTGCCGAGCCGGCAGATTGCGACTT
>JABHVE010000039.1 GCA_018658465.1 Alphaproteobacteria bacterium | reverse complement strand
CGGTGCGCCAAACGACTTGTCCAACACAACATTGCGGCCCTTAGGCCCCAACGTGACGCGAACCGCCTTCGCCAAAACATCCACACCGCGCATCAAACGCTCGCGCGCGTCGTGCTCAAATCTTACTTCTTTAGCTGCCATGATTTATCTCCGCCTAACCGATTATACCCATGATGTCGGATTCCTTCATGATGATGAGTTCTTCCCCATCCACCATGACTTCGGTTCCCGACCATTTTCCGAACAGGATCTTGTTGCCCTTTTTCACGTCAAGGGGCTGTAGCTTCCCGTCGTCTCCTCGCAGGCCCGGGCCAACTGCCACGATTTTGCCCTCGGCGGGCTTTTCCTTGGCGGTATCGGGAATGATAATTCCCCCGGCCGACTTTTCTTCCTGCTCCAAACGCCGTACCAGAACACGGTCGTGCAGCGGCTTGATCTTCATGCAGAACTCCGTCTTTCGATTTTCAAAAATTTAGATGTCCCGACCGGCTGCCCATGATCCAAAATTGGCAGTCCCGCATCTGGAGTGCCAAACATATATGCGGCGCCCCGGGCAGTGTCAACCGACCCGGGTGAATTTGGTGGTTTTGGGGTTACTCTGCGACCTTTAGTCGCTTGCGGAAACGGCCCAGGTCTGCGGCATCTAATCCAACGGTGAACCGCGCCGTGGCATCCATATCCTGGCGGTCGTGGACTTCCCCGCGTTCATAAAGCCAGGCAATGGCGGCACCGTCTTCCAACGGCACATCGATTTCCACAACGGCTTTGGACTTGGATAACTCATGATCAATGGCGCCCAACAGGGCATCGACACCCTCCCCCGTCAGGGCCGAAAAGGCGATGTGGCCCTCCAAGCGCTGGGCGCTGTTGGCCGCGAACTCCCGCGCCTCATCATCCAGCAAATCGATCTTGTTCAGAACTTCGATGACCGGCGGTGGATTTTCATCTTCCGGGCAAAGATCCGCCAAAATACGGACCACATCTTCGCGCTGGGCCGCGCTGTCTGGATGGGCAAAATCCCGCACATGAAGAATAAGATCCGCATGGATCACTTCCTCCAGAGTTGCCCTGAACGCTGCCACCAGCTGGGCAGGCAATCCCGAAATGAACCCAACCGTGTCTGACAAGATGATGGTGCGCCCAGAGGGCAGCGTTACCCCGCGCATGGTGGGATCCAACGTCGCGAACAGCATGTCTTCGGCGAACACGGTGGAATCGGTCAGGCGATTGAAAAGCGTCGATTTGCCAGCGTTCGTGTAGCCCACCGTTGCCACCACGGGGTAAGGCACCCGCGCCCGCGCTTGGCGATGCAGGCCACGGGTCCGGGTGATTGTGGCCAGTGATTTTTCAATGCGTTTAATGCGGGCGCTGATATGGCGCCGGTCGGCTTCGATCTGGGTTTCACCAGGGCCCCCAAGGAACCCAAAGCCGCCGCGCTGGCGCTCCAAGTGGGTCCACGACCTTACCAAGCGTCCACGCTGGTATTCCAACGCCGCCCGCTCCACTTGCAAGGCGCCTTCTGCAGTCCGCGCCCGGGCGCCAAAAATTTCAAGGATCAGCCCAGTTCGGTCGATGACTTTACAAGACAGGGCCGTTTCCAAATTGCGTTGTTGCCCGGCATTCAGGGGGCCGTTGAACACCAACAAACCCACATCATCGCCGGCAATGGCGGCGGCCAGGGCTTCGACCTTTCCGGAACCCAAATAGGTTTTTGGATGGATAGACGGAACCTTGGCAGCCTCGGCAAAGGCCAGATCCAGGTCGATCGCCCTCGCCAGGCCCACAGCTTCCGCCAGGTCCTGTTCAACACCCCGGCCAGAACCAACGTTCTGGCCTCGGGTCCCATATGGATGAACTATTGCCGCCCGGGGCCGGTCATCATCAACCGGTCGGGGCTGACTACGCGTCTTCTGGTTCAGCCTCGTCCTCGCCTTCGCCTTCGCCTTCGAACAATTGGATCGCCTGAGCAGGCATTACGGTAGAGATCGCATGCTTATAGACCAATTGGGAATGCCCGTCGCGACGCAGCAAAAGCGAAAAGTTATCGAACCAGGTAATTATGCCCTGCAATTTCACACCGTTCACCAGAAATACGGTGACCGGAATTTTCAATTTGCGGACATTGTTTAGAAACACGTCTTGAAGGTTTTGTGCCTTGTCGGCCATTTGTTTTCCTCTTCTTTTTATTTGGAGCTTTGTGCTCCCCATGCGGGAACCTGGCGCCCCTCAGAGACGATAAAACGTCTCACCAGTCCTTTCATTATTTAGCGCAATTTTTGCCAATTGTTAGTGGCAGATGCCGAAAATTTTACCGGGGGTTGAGATGGGCCATATAAAGGGCCCGGAGGCGCTGGAATACCGGCCCCGGCCGACCATCCCCCACCTGGGATCCATCAATATCAACCACCGGGACAACGAAAGACGTGGTTGATGTGACCATCGCTTCCCGAGCATTTAGTGCCTGGGCAAGGGAGAAGCCGTTTTGCAACACTTCGATTCCGTCCTCCGCACAGGCATCCAGGACCGCGGAACGGGTGATGCCACCCAAAATCGACTTGCTGAGATCCCGGGTCATCAGCGCGCCGTCGGCATTCACGATCCAGGCGTTGCTCGAGCTGCCCTCGGTGACAATTCCGTTTTCATCAATCAGCCATGCCTCATAGGCATCGGACTCAACAGCGTTTTGTTTGGCCAGAATATTGGGTAACAGCGCAATCGATTTAATATCGCAGCGGCCCCATCGAATGTCCGCCATGGTCACCACGCGAACGCCATGTTCAATGATAGCGGCCGACGGCGGTGCCATTGCGCGGGCGGTGATCACCAGAGCTGATTCTGGATCAGGCGGGAACGGGTGGGACCGGGGCGCAACCCCCCGTGTGACCTGCAAATACACAATGCCGTCGCGGACCCGATTACGGCGCACGGTTTGGTCGATGACGACGCCTAACGCACCACGGGTCATCGGCTGGGCAATTTCCAGCGCATCGAGAGAACGATCGAGGCGATCAAAATGTGGGTCAAGGTCGACCAGTTCGCCATCACGCACGGCGATGACCTCGTACACCCCATCCGCGAATTGATATCCCCGGTCTTCGATGTGAACCCCGGCCATGCGATGGGAAACGTATTGGCCGTTTACGTAGGCAATGCGCGACATATTGTTTACCGTTCAGATTCACGTTGCTTCGCCACGATCTGCACTCTTGGTCTCCGTTCAGATTCACGTTGCTTCGCCACGATCTGCACTCTTGGTCTCCGTTCAGATTCAGGTTGCTTCGCCACGATCTGCACTCTAGCGCCGCCAGAACACTGGGCTAAGAAGAACTAATACGCTGAGGAACTCAAGGCGGCCCAAGATCATGCCGACCGCCAGCGCCCCTTTGGCAACACCATTCAAATCGCCGACGACGACCCCCTGATCAACCATCGACCCCAGCATGGGTGCGGTGCTGGTGACGGCGGAAACGGCGAGGTGCGCGGCAGATTGGAAATCGACGCCGGAGAACGCCACCGCCACTGTGAGCACACCAAAGGTGAACATCATGGCGATGAATACCGCCCAAATACCCCGCAGGGCGGCTTCTTCCACGCCGATGCCGCCGTAGCGAATGCGCACGACCACATGGGGATGGGCCAGGCGATCGAACTCGCGGCGAACCAAGTCTATTAGCAACACTGCGCGCATGACTTTTAGTCCGCCCGCTGAAGATCCGGTGGATCCGCCGACCAGCATCAAAAGCACAAGCAACATTGGTGCAAACACTGGCCATGAAACGCCTTGGCCCTGGCCCGTCACGAACCCCGTAGTGGAGAGCGCCGAAACCGCATGGAAAAGCCCCAGCCAAATGGCGTCCAGCAGGTCGGTACCTGCGCCCAAATACAGCGCCAGGGCAAGGACACCCCCCGCCCCGATCATTAGGACCAGGATCAAGGAAAATTCTGGGTCTTTTCGGTAGCCTTTGAATCCCCGACCCCGAAGCGCTTGCCAATGCAGGGCCAAATTGGTGGCGCCCAAAATCATGAACACCAAAATCACTGCTTCGGCAGTCCGATTGTTCAGGCCATCGAGGGAGTTGTTATAGGGTGAAAATCCGCCAGTAGAGAGGGTGGACAGGGCTAAAACGATTCCGTCGAAAAATCCTAGGCCATTGAGCCAGAGGGCAAGAATGCAAGCCCCAGTCAAGATCGCATAGGCCCCGGCGAAGGATACCCCCGCATGGCGAAATCGTTCCCCCAATGGGTCTTGTTCCCCGTGAACCAATGGGCTGGCGTACAGCTGCATTCCGCCGACACCGCGTGGGGCGAAATGAACAATAGCCAGCACCACCGCGCCCAAGCCCCCCAACCATTGAAGCAAGGATCGCCAGAGCACCACCGCCCGATCAACAGACTCCAAATCGCTGATGACCGTTGCACCAGTCGTGGTCAAACCGGAAACCGCTTCGAAATAAGCGTTCTGTGCACCACCGATGGCACCGGATCCCAGCAACGGAATTCCTGCGAACACCGGGACGACCACGGCGATCAGTGCCACGGAAACGAAACTTTCACGTCGGGCGGTGTGGGATCGCGGGCCGCGGGTGGCAAAAACCAATCCCCCACCGACAAAAATCGTGGGGGCGGCAGACAGCAAAAAGGCCAGGCCGGAAACGTTTTCGTCCATAGAAAAGCCAACGGCAGCCGGCCCCAACATTGCGCCGCCCAAAATGGCGAGGCTCCATCCCAATATGGAAAACGCGCTGGCGAAGGACATTCCGAGCTATCCTACGGGAGGTTTCTCAAAAGAAATCGAGACGGACCGAAAACATTTTTTCGGCGCTTTTGATGACTTTCGCTGAGGAAAACAAAATCACCCGGTCGTCGGCTTCGATCACCGTGGACCCTCGGGGAATGATCACCTCTTCTCCTCGGACGATGGCGCCGACAACGATGCCTTCGGGGACTTTGACCTCGCGCAACGGGGCACCCACCAGGGACGAGGTTTCCAGGGCATCGCCTTCGATCAACTCCGCCATGCCATCCCGCAGGCTGTGGACGCTGCGGATGCGGCCCCGGCGCACGTATTGCAAAATGCTGGAAACCGTGATGGCCCGGGGATCCACCACCACGTCGATGCCTAACGAAGTAATCAGCGCACCGTATGCCGGGTCATTAATGAGCGTGATCGCTCGACGGCACCCCTGACGTTTCGCCAGCAGAGAGGCCAGAATATTCACCTCATCGTCGTCGGTGACCGCCACCACTGTTTCTGCCGACCGGGCGTTGGCTTCTTCCAGTAGATCGCTGTCCAAGGCATTGCCGTGCAACACCACCGATCGGCTGACATGTTCCGCCAGAACGCGGGCCCGCTCTTCTTCGGATTCGATTATTTTCAAAGAAACGCCGGGGTGGTCCCGCTCGATTTGCTCCGCCAAGAACAAGCCAACGCTGCCGCCGCCCAAAATGATAACCCGATGGGCTTCTTTCTCTTCGTGGCCGAACGCTGCCATCGCCCGGGCCATGTGCCCGGTTTCGACCGCGAAATACACTTCGTCACCAACGCTGATTTCTTCGTCCCCATGGGGCACGCGAATTTTGTCTTTGCGGATGATCCCCATGATCCGAATTTGCAGTCCTGGAAACAGTTCAGTGAGCTGGCGCAATGGTGTGTCAATCACCGGGCAGCCTTCATCGATCAACAAGCCCATCACCCGAACCGAGTCATTGGCAAATGGGATCATATTGATTGCGCCGGGGGCACGAAGGCGCCGGGTCACGGCCCTGGCGATTTCGACCTCGGGGGAAATGACCACATCGATGGGCATGTGATCGCGGGAAAATAAATTACTCCATTCCGGGCGTAAATATTCCTGGGACCGCACCCGGGCGATTCGCGTGGACACATTGAACAACGAGTGCGCCACTTGGCACACCATCATGTTGATTTCATCGATCTGGGTGACGGCGACAATCATGTCGGCCTCGTTCGCCCCGGCCTGGCTCAAAACATTTGGCCGGGCCGCGTGGCCAACAATGGATTTCACATCCAGTTGGTCGTTGACCCGTTTGACCAATTCACGTGACTGGTCGATTACCGTCACATCGTTGTGTTCAGCAGCCAGTTGTTTGGCGATGTTGAAGCCGACTTGGCCCGCACCGCAGACAATTACTTTCATGGATGCTCTCTAAGAAATTAGTCCGGTGCCGCGGTCGTTGTTGACGCCCAGGGCTTTTAGTTTCCGATGAAGCGCCGACCGTTCCATACCAACAAACGAGGCGGTGCGTGAAACGTTGCCGCCAAACCTGGTGATTTGAGCGGTTAGATATTCCCTTTCAAACACCTCGCGCGCTTCCCGCAACGCCAAGGCCATAATGTCTTCACCCCCCGCTGGGCGCACAGTAGCAATTGTTCCGGCTCCAAGTTCCGGTGGCAGCATCGACGCGCGAATTCCGTCCGCGTCTCCTGGGGCCAAAATCATGATCCGTTCGATAAGATTACGCAGTTCGCGCACATTGCCCGGCCAGTCATAGGCCTGCAATACCGCCAGAGCGTCTTCGTCGATCCTGCGCGGTGGCAGTCCTGTGGCTTCGGCCGTGCGACGGCTGAAATAATGGGCCAATTGCGGAATGTCCTCTCGGCGCTCTCGCAAGGCCGGAACCCGCACCGGCACGACATTTAGGCGGTGATACAAATCTTCGCGGAACCGGCCGTCGGATATTTCCTCCGACAAATCCCGGGACGAAGCGCTGATGACCCGTACATCCACCTGGATCTTTGTCGACCCCCCTACCCTTTCAAAATTTTGATCCTGCAGAACCCGCAAGATTTTTGCCTGGGTTTCCAGGGGCATGTCGGCAACATTATCCAAAAACAGTGTTCCGCCGTGGGCTTGCTCGAAGGTTCCAAGTTTGCGTCCATCGGCGGAGTCCGACGCCCCTTTTTCGGTGCCGAACAATTCGACCTCCATGCGATCGGGGGCCATGGCCGCCGCATTGACCACCACCATGGGGCCTTCCGCCTGCCGTGACATTGCGTGGAGCATGCGCGCCACGACTTCCTTGCCCGATCCCGGTGCTCCGCTGATCAGCACGCGGGACCCCGTCGGCGCCACTTTTTCCACGGCCGCCCGCAACGCGTTGATCGCCGGGGACGATCCGATCAATTCGGTTTCCGGACTGCCGCGCAACCGCATTTCGCGATTTTCCCGGCGCAGTTTCGAAGATTCGACGGCCCGCTGAATCATTGTTAAAAGGCGATCGGCCTTAAAAGGCTTTTCGATGAAGTCATAGGCACCGGCCTTGATCGCCGCCACTGCGGTTTCGATGTTTCCGTGGCCGCTGATCATAATCACGGGCAGGTCCGGATCATCCGCGAGCACACGGTCCAACAGAGCCAATCCATCGATATCACTACCTTGGAGCCAAATATCCAAAATCAACAAGGACGGGAAGCGGGACTGAATTTCCGCCATGGCCGCACCGCTGGTGGTGGCCACGCGGGTTTCATACCCTTCGTCGCCGAGGATGCCGGACACCAAATCGCAGATGTCCGACTCGTCATCAACGATCAGAATGTCATGTGCCATAGGCCGGCACATCAATTGGGGGTGTGGATGACGCGGAGTCCCCGTCCGGATCAATTTCGTCGTGATCGCCACGGGGGAAAACCAAGCGCACGCAGGCGCCGCCTTCCGCGCGATCTTCGATGGAAATGGTGCCTTTGTGATCTTCCATGACCTTGGCAACGATGGCCAAGCCAAGGCCGGTGCCTTTCAGCCGGGTGGACACATATGGCTCGGTCAAGCGGTTGCGATCCTCTTCCGGCAAGCCGCGACCATTATCCAACACCTCAAGCATCGCTTCGTCCGCCCCGGCTGTGACCCGCAGAATAATTTTGCCCGACGGTAGCTCGCTGCCATCGTCCGGTTTGTCGCGACCAGAAATCGCCTCTGCGGCATTAAGCAATAGATTGGTCAGCACCTGGGCGACTTGGCGCGAATCGCAATAGACATCGACCGCATCGGCTGGGAATTCGGTGGTGTATTCAACGCCGGGGTGGGCGACCTGTTGCAGGAACAAGCCCTGGCGCGCGACCTCGACCAAATCCGCCATATGAAACACCGGCGCAGGCATGCGGGCGAACGATGAGAATTCATCAATCATTCGGCCAATGTCGGAGACCTGACGAATGATGGTTTCCGTGCACTGGCGAAACACCTCGGGGTCCGTCCCGATCTCGTGCATGTATTTGCGCTTCAGGCGCTCCGCTGACAACTGAATGGGCGTCAACGGATTCTTGATTTCGTGGGCGATGCGCCGGGCGATATCGGACCAAGCGGCACTGCGTTGCGCCGCCACCAATTCGGTCACATCATCGAAGGTCACAACAAATCCGGTGATCGCATCGTCTTTGCGATCGGCCGTGACCCGCACCATCAACACGTGGGGCCTGGCACCCCGCACCATGTTGACCTGGGCCTGGGCTTTGCGCCCGGGACGTTCCCGCGCTTCGGCCAGCAGGGGGGCCATTTCCGGCACAGCCTGTGAGAACGGCTCACCGATCAAACTATCCGCGCTGACATTCAACAATTGGATGGCCGAACGATTGGGCAGGTTTATGTTGCCATCGGTATCCAATCCAATGACCCCAGACGACACCCCGGACAGCACCGCTTCGGTGAACCGTCGCCGGGTGTTGAGCTGCTGATTAGCCTCCATCAATTCCGATCGCTGACTTTCCAACTGGCTGGTCATGCGGTTGAAGGCGCGGCCGAGGGAGGCGAGCTCGTCATCCGCCGGGCCTTCGGGCACCCTGGCTCCCAAATCACCCCCGCGGACTTTTTCTGCCGCGCGGATCAAGGTGCTGACGGGATTGATCAACCGCGAGGCAAACACCAACCCCACCCAGACTGCGGCCAGAAGCAAAAGCAACGCCACCACGATGTAGATCAAAACAAAGGTGATCTGGATTCTGGATCGTTCGTCTTCCAGGCGTTGATATTCCGCCACGGCACTTCGGGTTTGACCCGCGTGCACAAGCACCTGAGCATCCACCAGTCGGCCCACGTACAAATAGGTATCGACCCAGCGATCCAAGCGGATTAAGGCGCGCACCCGTTCGTCGTCGTCTTTCGTCAAAACCACCACTTCGCCCTGGGCGGCCCGATCAAGGTTTGCGGGAATATCGCGCAGAAGATCAAATTCCATCGAAAATGTCAGACCCGCCCGCGCCAAGATTGTGCCGTCGCGCTGGAACACAATGGCCTCGGGGATGTCGTGAATGGCAGCTTCGGTGGCCAGCATTTGCCGCAATCGCACCGGATCATTGCGGATCTCACCGGCTTGACGATTGAGCTCGCCCGCCATGGAAAGAACCTCGCCACGGACCTGGTTGCGATGCTCGATCAGGTAGGCGTCGGCAACTGCGACAGATTCGTCCAGAGCCGTGCCAACCCGCTCGCTGAACCAGGATTCAATGCCGAAGTTAAAGAACAGCGCCGAGAACACAGCAACAATGATTGCCGGGGCCACCGCCACCAGGCTGAACAAACCGACGATGCGAGTATGCAGGCGGGCCCCTGCAATGTCCCGGCGCCGTTGGATCCACAACCGCACCAGACGGATGGACACCACCACGCCGAGCAGCAGCACCAGCACCAAATCCACCAACAGCAATGTTTGGACAGTCTGCGGGTCGGGACCAAATGGCGACGACCCGGTCAGGGCCGCGTATGTGGCGACCCCGGAAAAAAACGCAGCGATGGCCAACCCGACAGGCAGGTTTCGACCAAGGTCCAGTGCCCGCGCCCATCCCATGATTCGCGATCGCGGCGGCGCTTCAAAGTGTGATTCAGTTGCCATGGTCTGCTAGGGGTGGCGCGATCGTGCCGCGCTCGCCCGCCAAAACCGCCTAGTTTTTACAAATGCCAGACGCCACATGTATACCACATTGTTGCAACAATGTAACAGTGTGCGTGTCAGATTTTCCCTCAGGCGGTGGGTTCGGCGCCGCGTCGCACAACCGGGATTTCCAGCTCGCGAATCTTCTTACGCAGGGTGTTGCGGTTCAGCCCAAGCAGTTCAGCGGCGCGGATTTGGTTGCCGCGGGTTGCGGTCAGGCAGAGGGAGATCAGCGGCCGCTCGACCTCGGCCAACACCCGATCGTACAACCCCGATGGTGGCAGGCTGTCGGGATGGGCGGCAAAGTACCGGGCCAAACTTTCTTCCACTGCCGCTCCCAACGAATGGGTGCCGTCGGCGGCCATCGCCGGTGGCGGCGAAGACGCCAAATCGGCCTGGACCGTCTCTTTGCGGATAACGTCCCCGGCATGGAGAGCCGCCAGGCGGCGGATCATATTTTCCAATTCGCGCACATTTCCCGGCCATGCATAGGCTTTGAGGGCGTCCAAAGCACCGGCATCCAATACTTTTGCCGGCATCCCTTCGTTCACCGCATTTGTAAGAAAATGCCGCACCAAGGCCGGAATATCCTCCGCCCGTTCCCGCAGGGGCGGCATGCGGATCGGCACCACGTTCAGCCGATAAAACAAATCTTCGCGGAACAGGCCCTGACGTACCATTTGGCCGAGGTTGCGATTTGTGGCCGTGACAATGCGAACATCCGTCTTGATTGGGGTTCGTCCGCCAACGGTGGTGTATTCGCCCTGCTGAAGCACCCGCAACAGCCGGGTTTGAGCCTCCAGGGGCATGTCACCGATTTCATCCAAAAACAGGGTGCCCCGATGGGCCTGTTGGAAACGCCCCACCCCTTTTTGCGTGGCCCCGGTGAACGCCCCTTTTTCGTGGCCGAACAATTCGGCTTCAATCAGATCGCGGGGCACTGCGGCCATATTCAACGGCACAAACGGCCCCGCTCGACGGCGGCCAAATTCGTGCAAGGCCTTGGCCACCAGCTCCTTGCCAGTGCCGGACTCCCCGGAAATCAACACCGTCAGATCGGTATCGGTCAGGCGCGCCACAAGGCGATAAATTTCCTGCATGGGGGCGGATCGGCCGACGATGGGGATGGCTTCATCTTCATCGGCGCCCGCCCCCAGACCGGGGCTGATCCCGGGGGCATCCAATGACCGAAGTGCCAACTCAACAACCGACGTTAGTGCATTGATATCAAAGGGTTTTGGCAGATAGTCGTATGCCCCTTTTTGGGTGGCGGTGACCGCCGTCAGCAGGGTGTTGCGGGCGCTCATGACCACCACGGGCAGTTCCGGGCGGATTTGCTTGATGCGCGGCAACAGCTCCAATCCGTCGCCATCGGGCATCACAACATCGGTGACCACCAGATCCCCCTCCCCTTCGGACACCCACGTCCACAAGGTGGCGGCGTTTGATGTGGCCCGCACCTCGTATCCGGCCCGGCCCAAGGCCTGGGTGACCACGGTGCGTATTGCCTTGTCGTCATCGGCGACCAAAATGGTGGCACCACCGGTTTGGCTGGCATCAGTCATCATCAAGTTCCTTAACGTTCGAGCCTTGGAATACCGGCAGACGTACGGTGAACACAGTCCGCCGTGGTTCAGAGTCAAATTCCACAACACCGCCGTGATCGCGCACCAGCTTGGCCACCAGGGCCAGACCCAATCCGCTGCCGTCCGCCTTGGTGGTCACGAACGCATCGAACAAATGTTCTTCCAGGTCTTCTGGGATACCCGACCCATTGTCGGTCACTGTCACCTGCAAAGGCAGGTTCAGGGCATGGTCTGCCCCCGGGACCCGGACCCGGACCCCGTGGCGATAGGCCGTGGCCAGGGTAATTTCGCCGCCCTGAGCGGGCGCCGCCTCCGCCGCGTTTTTGATCAAATTCAGGAATACTTGGATCAGTGAATTGCGATCCGCAGCAGCATCAGGGATCGATGGGTCAAAATTTTCAACAAACCGAATATCCCGGGCGAACCCGCTGGAGGCCAATTCCTTCACATGATTCAGAATTTCGTGGAGGTTTACGGGCACTGGATCCCCTGTGCGTTCGTCGCCAAATTTGTCTAGATCATCGATCAACGCGCAAATGCGATCGGTTTCGTCACAAATCAACTTAGTCAGTTGAGCGTCGCCGTCGGTGGCATTTTGCTCCAACAACTGGGCCGCACCGCGAATGCCCGACAGGGGGTTTTTGACTTCATGGGCCAACAAACTGGCCATCCCCACCACCGATCGTGCCGCCCCTTGGTGGGCCAGTTGCCGATCCAGGGACTCGGCGATGACCCGCTGTTGGATGCACACCAATATCCGGCCGGGGGTATCCTCCATGGGCAAAACCCTGAGGTCCACACGGTGGGAGCCGATCCGCGGCCCCGCCAATTCCACCCCGTGGTCGGAGCGGCCGAACTCTTGGGCGCGAACCTGGGCCAACAAGGCAATGAGCGGGCTGTCTTGGGTGACCAATCCGGCCAAGGGCTTTTCGCGCAAGCTAGAGGATCCCGCACCAAAGAAACTTTCGGCAGCGGCGTTCACCCAGGCGATGCGATCATCCTGATCCACCACCAAGACCGGGTCGGGAAGCGCGGCCAGGACAATGTTTGGATCAATCTTAATTGCTGCCTCCCACTGCAAATGCCCAATTCTTGGGCAAGATAAATGGAAAGCACCCTGGGCGCGACCAAAAATGCCCCATCAACAGGCAATTTCTTCTTTTTTTGCAGGAACCCCACAAATCACGCCCCCCAAACCAATACCTTGAGGTAATTTGGCGCCAATGGGCACTTCATCCACCATCGCGTTAATCGTCGCCGCTGGCCGTGGGGTCCGCATGGGCGGAGACCTGCCAAAGCAATATATGGAGATGGCCGGACGCCCGGTTCTGGCCCACACCATGAAAGCCTTTGCCGAACACCCCGGCGTCGAAAAAGTCCGCGCTGTGATCCACCCCAACGACATGGGTTTGTACCAATCCAGCGCCCAAGGACTGGATGTATTGGACCCCGTTCCCGGTGGGCCCAGCCGTCAGCAATCGGTGTTGTTGGGTCTGGAAAGCCTGACAGAATTCGACCCGGCAAAGGTATTGATCCACGATGGTGCTCGGCCCCTGGTGAGTGGCGCGATCATCGCCCACACGATCAGCGCCTTGGATGCGGCCCCAGGCGCCATTGCCGCCGTGCCGGTGCGCGATACCTTGAAGCGCCAAAAACATGCTGCTTCCACCATCGAAGAAACTGTCGATCGATCCGGGTTGTGGCGAGCGCAAACCCCCCAAGGATTTCGTTTTGACGACATTCTTGCCGCCCATCGTGCGGCGCAAGGATTGGACCTGACAGACGACGCGGCTGTTGCCGAACATGCCGGGCTGTCGGTGGCGTTGATCGAAGACAGGGAAGACAATTTAAAAATCACCACAGCGGACGACTTGGCTCGGGCGGCCCGTACCATGACCGCGGGCGACCATGTGGCCGTGGGGTCGGGGTTTGATGTTCACAAATTCGGGCCCGGGGATCGCATCCGTATGTGTGGCGTGGACATCCCGCACGCCCACGGACTGATCGGCCATTCCGATGCAGATGCCGGATTGCATGCCCTGACCGACGCCTTGTTGGCCACCGTCGGCGGCGGCGACATCGGCGTACATTTTCCGCCCAGCGACGCCAGGTGGGCAGGCGCTGACTCCGCCACCTTTGTGCAATTCGCCCTGGATCAAATCCAAGACCGGGGCGGCCGGATTTCCCACGTGGACCTCACCATCATATGCGAGGCACCAAAAATCGGCCCCCACCGCACTGAAATGATCGGTCGTTTAAGCGAATTGCTTGGCCTGGACGAAAACCACATCAACGTGAAGGCCACCACCACCGAAGGGCTGGGATTCACCGGGCGCGGAGAAGGCATCGCCGCCCAGGCCACCGCAACGGTCATGCTGGCGGGCGGGCGGCCATGACCGATCAGCCAAAGCTCCCCCTCAGGCACCCCGCCGCCATGATCGCCACTTGGTTTGGCGCGGGGCGATTACCCATCATGCCGGGCACCTGGGGATCGGTCGCTGCCCTGCCCTTTGCTTGGGTCATTCATTCCCTGTGGGGATCGGTTGGAATGCTGATGGCGGCAGGCGTGGTGTTCATCGTCGGCCTGTGGGCCTCCAAGATTCTGGCCGACAGCATGGGACAAAAAGACCCCGGCGAAATCGTTGTGGACGAAGTGGTGGGCATGTGGATCACCGTGGCTCTGGTGACGCCCAATCTGTCGCTCTATGTCATCGGCTTCGTGCTGTTCAGGGTGTTCGACATTTTCAAACCCTGGCCGGTGAACTGGGCCGACCGGCAATTGCCGGGGGCATTTGGCGTCATGGTGGACGACGTGCTGGCCGGGATTTACGCTCTGGTGATCATGGCGTTTCTTGTGGGTCTGGGTGTGGGTGGCTCGTGATGTTTCCAGCCCGCGAGGTCAAACGCGCGGAAAAAGTTGTGGCTGATTTCCGGGCCAAAGGTTTGACCCTTACCGTGGCAGAATCCTGCACCGGTGGATTGTTGGCAGGAATGATCACCGAGGTCCCTGGTGTCTCGGACGTTTTCCAACGCGGCTTCGTAACCTATGCCAATTCCGCCAAGACCGACATGATCGGTGTGCCTGCGGCATTGTTCGATAAATTCGGTGCAGTCAGCGATCAAGTCGCCCAGGCCATGGCGGCGGGTGCGCTGGCGGCGGCACATGCCGATTTGGCGGCAGCTGTCACCGGTATCGCCGGCCCCGCAGGCGAAACGGACAAACCCGTGGGCCGGGTTCATATCGCCATTGCCCGATCCGACATGCCGCCCACATCAACGCAATTCGATTTTGGTGACATCGGTCGATCACGGGTTCGCCTGCAAACCGTGGCCAGCGCGTTACAGATGATCCAACAGGCGTTGTCCGAAATTCCACCCACCGATGTCTGACGAAAACGAGCCCTTCGCGGCGTCGGTGCGGCCGATCCTGGACGGTCGCGATGTCATCAATCTGGCTTTGGCGGTGATTGGCCTGACGTTCGTCGCCTCTGTTGCCGTTATGCTGCTGTACTCGATTGTGGTGATCATCGGGATCGGCGGATCCGTGGTTCTTTCCGGACCCATGCTGATGTTCATCGAGGCGGCCGGGGCGTTTAGCGCCCTGTACTTCGTGCTGATCAGAACCCGAGGTTTCACCTGGGCAGATTTGGGATGGGTGCCCGCCTCATCAGGCCTGCTCATATTGGGGGGCGCCGCCGCCATCGCCGTTTACGGCATTCTGATTTCGCTGGCCCTGGTGGTGGCCCGGTTTACCGAAAACAGCACCGTGGATTTGATCTCCGCCGCGACCAACCTCACGCCAAACTCTGTGTCCGGTTTCATTGCGGTCCTGGCGTTTGGCGCTGTGGCAGTACCCATCGCCGAGGAATTCTTGTTTCGTGGAGTGTTGTTTCGGTGGCTGAAGGATGGCTGGGGGCTTTACGCCGGGTTGGTGGGCAGCGCTTTGGTGTTCGCCGCCGTCCATATTCTTTTGGGCACGTCTGGGGCCCTGCAAATCTTTTTGATCGGCCTAGCCTTGGCCTATTTGTACGACATCACCGGGTCCCTGTGGCCATCCATGGTGTTTCACGGTGTCAACAACGGCATCAGCTTTATCTGGATTTACTTGGTGATGTGGTCTGGGGCGAGCTGACCGGAGGCTTCGTCCGCGGCGGACGACCCATAGATTTCGTCCGCGCGATCCTCGAACGACGCCACCATGCGGTGGACCGCCTGGGTGAAAACCGCGCCAATCAGCATTTCCATCGTGGCGCTGCGAAAGGTGAATTCCACCTGGAAATCCACGATGCAGCCCCCATCGTCCCCGGGCAAAAATTTCCAATGGTTCGTCAAGTTTTTGAACGGCCCGTCTTTGTAACGGACTTCGATGGCGTTGGGGCGATCCAAAACCACTTCCGAGGTAAACCGTTCCCGGAACATCTTGAAGCCAATCACCAAATCTGCGGTGACGGTATCGCCGTCCTCGGAAAGAATGCTGGCATCGGCACACCAGGGCAAAAATTCCGGGTACTTGGCGATGTCGGCAACTAGATCAAATAAGTGTTCTGGCGTGTGCGGCAGTAACCGTTGTTCCGAATGGGACGGCATTAGGATTGCTTGGCGGCGCGGGCCGCCACCAGGCGTTGGAAATCTTCCCCGGCGTGATAGGACGACCGGGTAAGCGGCGTCGCCGACACTTTCAAGAATCCCTTGTCCATCGCCACACGGGCCAAATCATCGAACGCCTCAGGGGTAATAAATTCCGCCACTTCCAAATGTTTTTTGGTGGGCTGCAAATATTGACCGATGGTCAGAAAATCCACATCGGCCGCCCGCAGATCATCCATCACCGCGTGGACTTCCGAAATTTCTTCCCCCAGGCCAACCATTAACCCAGATTTCGTGAAAAGCGATCCGTCGCGTTCCTTGGCCCGGCGCAACAGCCCGATGGACTGTTCGTACCGCGCGCCTTTACGGACTGTTGGATAAAGGCGCGGCACCGTTTCAACATTGTGATTGAACACATCCGGTTTCGCATCAACAACGGATTCTGAGGCGTTGTCTTTGTGGAGAAAATCTGGGGTCAGAACTTCGATCGTTGTGTCCGGTGCGTGATCGCGCATGTGACGAATGCACGCAACGAATTGACTGGCACCGCCATCGGCCAGATCATCCCGATCCACCGAGGTAATGACTACGTGTTTCAGGCCAAGTTTGCCCACGGCCAGGGCCAAATTTTCGGGCTCGAAGGGATCGACTGGGCGGGGTCTTCCTGTGGCCACATTGCAGAACCCGCACGCCCTGGTGCACACGTCGCCCAGGATCATCACCGTGGCATGGCCCTGGGCCCAGCACTCGCCAATGTTCGGGCACGCCGCTTCTTCGCACACTGTGTTCAGGGAGTGGGCGCGCATGAGCCGGGCGGTCTCGGAATATTCCGCTGATCCCGGGGCTTTGACCCGGATCCAGCTTGGCTTGCGCCTGGGTTTTTCGTCAGTAATTGTCATGGATCAGATGTGGAGAGCCTTGCCCAAGGCGTCAAGGACCGACTCGTGCATGGCCTCCGACAAAGTGGGATGGGCGAAGATTGTGTTGGCCAAGGCCTCCCGCGTGGTCTCGTGGGTCTTGGCCACCACATAGCCCTGGATCAATTCGGTGACTTCGGCGCCGATCATATGGGCCCCCAACAGCTCACCTGTTTTTTTGTCGAATATGGTTTTTATCAGCCCGTCGGGCTCGCCTAAGGCGATGGCTTTGCCGTTGCCAACATAGGGGAAACGCCCGATGTCCAGTTCGTGGCCTGCAGCCTTGGCCGCCGCTTCGGTCATGCCGACGCTGGCGATTTGCGGCGTGGAATAGGTGCACCCCGGAATGGCGGAGGTATCCAGCGGATGGGTGTCGTCCAGACCGTGGAGCCGTTCCACCACCACCACGCCTTCGTGGCTGGCTTTGTGGGCCAACCATGGTGGCCCTGCCACGTCGCCGATGGCGTACAGGCCCGCTGCACCCGTCGCCCCCCATTCGTCGATGGTGATGTGGCCGCGATCAATGGTCACACCGGCGTCTTCGGCCCCCAGATTTTCCACGTTGCCGGTGATACCGACAGCGGAGATCATGCGATCGACTTTATTTTCCTGGCCGCCGTCCTTGGTGACCACCGTGGCAGTCAGCCCGGATTTGGATTTCTTGATCTGGGAGACTTCAGCGCCGGTGAGCATCTTGATCCCCTGAGCGGTAAATGCCTTGGCGGCCTTGGCGGCGATTTCTGCATCTTCCACCGGCAATATCTGATCCAACATTTCCACGACGGTGACGTCCGCCCCCATCTGGGAATAGAAGCTGGCGAACTCGATGCCGATGGCACCAGAGCCGACGATCAGTAAAGATTTTGGCATGGCGTCGGGAACCATTGCTTCCCGATATGTCCAAACCAAGTCGCCGCCGGCCTCGAACACCGGCAGGGTGCGGGCCCGAGCCCCGGTGGCCAAAATGATGTGGGGGGCAGTGAATTCCCCCGCCGGTTTGCCATCCAGCTCTACCGCCACCTTGCCGGGTGCCGAAATGCGGCCACGACCGTCGATGACCGTGACTTTGTTTTTCTTCAGCAGATAGCCCACCCCGTCGGATAATTGTTTGGCCACGGCGCGGGATCGTTTGACAACCTTGCCCAGATCAAAACGGATGTTGTCGGCAGCCAGGCCGAATTCATCCAGCCGATGCAACAGATGGTGAATTTCGGCGGCGCGCAGCAGGGCCTTGGTGGGGATACATCCCCAGTTCAGGCAAATGCCGCCCAAATGTTCGGCCTCGACGACCGCCACATTCATGCCCAGTTGGGCACCACGGATGGCAGCCACATAACCACCGGGCCCACCGCCGACGACAATAAGATCGAATTGATCCGCCATGGGCTACAGCATCATGGTCAGGGGTTCTTCGATGAACCCCTTAAAGGCTTTTAAGAATGTCGCACCCACGGCCCCGTCCACAGCCCGGTGATCGCACGACAAAGTGCAGGCCATCACGGTGGCGATGGCCACCGCGCCGTCGCGGACAACAGGCTGTTTTTGCCCGGCACCCACCGCCATGATCGCCACCTGAGGCGGATTGATGATGGCACCGAAATCTTTGATCCCGAACATGCCCAAATTGGAGATGGTGAAGCTGCCCCCTTGGTATTCCTCTGGCATCAATTTGCCTTCCCGACCTCGGGTGGCGAGATCTTTCATTTCAACGGAAATTTCGGCAAGGCCCTTTTGGTCGGCTTCGCGGATGATGGGGGTAATCAGGCCGCCCTCCATTGCCACCGCCACAGCGATGTCTATGGACGATAGCTGATGCATCGCCGTATCGGTCCAGCGGACATTTATTGCTGGCACTTTTGCCAAGGCAAAGGCGGCGGCGCGGATGATGAAATCGTTGACGCTTATTTTGTAGGCACCATCGGCGCGCTGATTCAGGCGTGCCCGGGTTTCCAACAGTGCATCCAGCTCGCATTCAATATTCAGATAAATGTGCGGAATGGTTTGCCAGGATTCCGTCAGGCGTTTGGCGACAATCTTGCGCACCCCGGAATGGGGAATTTCCACCACGCCCTGCTCTGCGATCGGAGCAGTCGCGGGGGCTGATCCTGGCGCGGTGGCTGGGCGTCCTTCAACATCGCGTTTGATGATCCGCCCGCCGGGGCCTGACCCCTGAAGGGTGGACAGATCGATGCCAGCGTCCCTCGCCATGCGCCGGGCCAAGGGGCTAGCCACGATCCGGCCCATTGATGGTGAGACAGATGGTGCTGCGACGGTTACCGGCGGAGGAGCGGGTGTGGGTGTGGGTGTTGCCGCGGGCTCTGCTGTGGGCGCGGGAGTGGGGATTTGTGGCGCCTGTTCCACGGCGGCGTCCAGAGCGTCCTGGCCTTCACCCTCTTCCAAAATCATGGCGATGACGGAATTCACCGGAACTTCCTCGGTGCCTTCGGCCACCAGGATTTTACCCAGTGTGCCTTCGTCCACCGCTTCGATTTCCATGATCGCTTTATCTGTTTCGATCTCCGCCAGCACATCCCCCGGAGCAACTGCATCGCCCACCGCCTTATGCCAAGCCGCGACTTTGCCTTCGGTCATGGTCGGCGACAGAGCTGGCATGGTAACGGAGATCGCCATGCCTAGCGGTAGCACACTGATTTTGCCGCCGCCGCCACGTCTTCCGGCTGGGGCAGCGCAAGCTTTTCCAAATTAGCGGCATAGGGCAGCGGCACATCTTTGGCGGTCACCCGAGTCACCGGCGCGTCCAGATCATCGAAGGCCCGTTCGTTGACCACGGCGGCGATTTCCGCGCCGATGCCGCACACCGGCCACCCTTCTTCCACGGTCACTAGGCGGTTGGTCTTTTTGACCGACGACAAAATCGTTTCCACATCCAGGGGCCGCACGGTGCGCAAATCAATGACCTCGGCGTCGATGCCGTCGGCAGCCAACATCTCCGCTGCCTGCAACGCATGGCCCACGGCAATGGAATGGCCAACCAGGGTCACGTCCTTACCCGGCCGGGCGATGCGCGCCTTGCCGATGGGCACCAGATGCTCGCCCGTGGGAACCTGGAAGGACTGCCCGTACAGCAATTCGTTTTCCAGAAACACAACGGGGTTTGGATTACGGATCGCGGATTTCAACAGGCCCTTGGCGTCCGCCGCGGAATACGGCGACACCACTGTCAGGCCCGGCACCTGGGCATACCAGGCGGCGTAACATTGAGAATGCTGAGCGGCGACCCGAGCGGCGGGACCATTCGGTCCGCGAAAAACAATCGGCGCGCTCATTTGACCGCCGGACATGTACAAGGTTTTCGCCGCCGAATTAATAATGTGATCGATTGCCTGCATGGCAAAATTGAAGGTCATGAATTCGACGATGGGACGCAATCCGGCATAAGCCGCGCCCACACCCATTCCGGCAAACCCGTGTTCGGTGATCGGCGTATCGATGACGCGCTTAGGCCCGAATTCATCCAACAAGCCTTGGCTAACTTTATAGGCCCCCTGGTATTCCGCCACTTCCTCGCCCATCAGAAATACCGATCCATCGGCGTGCATTTCTTCGGCCATGGCATCGCGCAGGGCTTCGCGCACGGTGAGTTCCTGTGTTTCAGTTCCCGCCGGGAATTCTTCTGTGACCGATGCCGTCGGGGCCGCCTGCGGCGCTTTTGGTTGGGCCGGGGCTTTGGTTTCAACCGGCTCTGGTGCGGGTTCGGGTTTTGCGGGCGCAGGCGTTTCCCGTGAAGTATCTGCAACCCCTGCCAATGCCTCTTGGCCCTCGCCGTCTTCCAAAATAATGCCGATGACCGAATTCACCGCCACATCATCGGTGCCCTCGGGCACAACAATCTGGCCCAAAATGCCTTCGTCCACGGATTCGATTTCCATGGTGGCCTTGTCGGTTTCAATTTCGGCGATGACATCACCGGGGGACACAGTATCGCCCACGGCCTTCAGCCACTTGGCAACCTTGCCCTCGGTCATGGTTGGCGACAGGGCCGGCATGGTGACAGAAATCGCCATGGGTTACGCGTTCACCGATTTTACGATGTCTGTGTACAGCTCTGCTGGGTCAGGTTCGGGGCTGGCTTGGGCGAATTCGGCTGCGGCTGTGACGATCTGTTTGATCTCGCCGTCCATTTCTTTCAGGGCCGCCTCATCGACGCCTTTGCGTTTCAAAATTATGGCCCGCAAATGATCGATTGGGTCGCGTTCTTCGCGCACCTTTTGGACCTCTTCCCGGGTGCGGTATTTGGCGGGATCAGACATGGAATGTCCGCGATACCGGTACGTCTTCATTTCCAAGATCATCGGCCCCTTGCCAGCGCGGCAACGGGCGACGGCGGCGGCACCGGCCTTCTTCACCGCAAGCACATCCATGCCATCCACCTGTTCGCCGGGAATGTCATAGCTGGCTCCGCGCAAATACAATTCAGTCTGGGCCGACGACCGGGCAACCGAAGTGCCCATGGCGTATTGATTGTTTTCGATGATGAAGATCACCGGCAAGGACCACAGGCGGGCCATATTGAAAGTCTCCGCCACTTGGCCTTGGTTGGAGGCGCCGTCGCCGAAGTACGCCAAAACCACACCATCGGTGTCTTGGTATTTCTGGGCAAAAGCTAGGCCCGCACCCAGCGGCACCGAAGCACCGACGATACCGTGGCCCCCATAAAAATTCTTTTCCGACGAAAACATGTGCATGGACCCGCCCTTGCCTTTGGACAGTCCGTCGGCGCGTCCGGTCAGTTCCGCCATCACACCCTTTGGGTCCATGCCGGCCGCCAACATGTGGGCGTGATCGCGATAGGTGGTGATAACTTTGTCGTGGGTGCCAAGGGTGGATTGCATCCCCACCACCACGGCTTCTTGGCCGATGTACAGATGACAAAACCCGCCGATCAGCCCCATGCCATAGAGCTGCCCCGCCCGTTCTTCGAACCGTCGGATCAGAAGCATTTCCCGGTAGTACCCAAGGAGCTCTTCCGTATTCGGTGCCTTCGGGGCCTTTTTTGGGGCCTTTTTCGAGGCAGTGGGCTTGGCCGTTTTTCGCGCCGCTGTCGCCATCGACTTCTCCTGGCCGTGCTTAATCGAGACGTCCTATCTTACCGTGAAAGATGGGCACCCCGCACACCGATTTGCAGTGTGAACGAAGGGTCCTAACGTATTGTTGATTTTGAAGAAATCAACAAATTGCTACTGATGCAGGATGATGATCTCATCCGGGTGGGCCAGCCCCAATATGTGCCTGGACCGTTCATCCAACATATCCGGGTCCAGGCTTTCAACCCGCAGCAAGGACACCGAACGTTCAAGGGTTTCGATCCGGGTCTGGTTCAAAATGTAACGGTTTTCCAACTGCTCGATACGTTGGCCCACTTGGAACCAGGCGACTAAGCCCCGCTGACCGTTGATGGCGTGGAAGCCAAAATACGCCAACGCCGCAGCACCCACGGCCAGAACCACGGCGGTTTTGGCCCGTGGGCGTTGAAAGAAACGACGTTTCGTGAGGGTTAATCCCATCACTGGTTACCGAATCACATCCACGTTTGCCGCGTCAAGCCCCGGTGGCACTGGTCGTGGAGCATTTTTTCCCTAATCGTCAGGCACTGCCACGGGTGACAGGTTGGTCCGCCGGAACAAGCTGTAGGCAAAATTCTGCACCGTGCCGGTTGGTGTGATGTGGTTTTTGTCGGTTTGGAACTTCAAAGTGAAATCGCCTTCCAAAGCGAACCCGAACCGATCGGGATTGCGGCGGATCACGGCCAAGCCATCAGTCCGTCTGGGGCCTTCCAGTGAAAACCCTGAGATGACCACATGACCATCTAGTGGTACAGCCGCGCGCAGGCCATCCATGTATGCCTGTTGCTCGTCTATATCCATCAAGTAATGGAACGTGGCGTGGTCATGCCACAGGTCGTATTCCCGATCGGGAGTCCATTGGGTGGCATCGGCGACGATCCATTTCACCCGATCCGCGTCCTGCCCAAGTCGCGCTTGTGCCAGGTCTAGGCCTTTTGCGGAGATGTCTAAAACGGTGACATCGGTGAAGCCCTTGGCCAAAAGATGATCCACTAACGTGGAGGCACCGCCGCCCACATCGATGATGCCCGCATCGGGTTCGATCCGCGTGGCTTCGATGATATCCAGGGATTCAGGGATTGCTTGGTACCAGCTAAATTCGCTCGGCACGCCCTCTGCATATACCGTGTCCCAATACGCGCGCCGCGCTTCCGATGCGCTGAGGAGGTCGTCGGTCAACCTTAAGCCTGGGGCAAAACAGCATCGCCAAAGTACCGGGCGGCGGTTCCCAATTGCTCTTCGATACGGATCAGTTGGTTATATTTCGCCAGGCGGTCTGATCGGCTGAGGGACCCCGTTTTGATCTGGCCGGAATTGGTGGCCACCGCCAAATCGGCAATGGTCGAGTCCTCGGTCTCGCCGGACCGGTGGGAAATCACCGAGGCAAAACCAGCCCGCTGGGCTGTTTCCACCGCTTCCAATGTTTCGGTCAGGGTGCCGATTTGGTTGACCTTGACCAAAATCGCATTGCCCGCACCGCTCTCGATCCCTTGGATCAACCGGCTGGTGTTGGTGACATACAAATCATCCCCCACCAATTGGACTTTGGAGCCCAATTCCGTGGTCAGGGTTTTCCAGCCATCCCAATCGTCTTCGGCCAATCCGTCTTCGATGGAAATGATCGGATACTTGGAAACCATGTCGGCGTAATAGGCGATCATCCCGTCGGCATCGAGGGACTTACCCTCCCCCGCCAGTTCGTATTTGCCGTCCCTGTAAAATTCGGTGGAGGCTGCATCGAGGCCGATATAGACATCGCCACCGGCCTTGAAGCCCGCCGATGAAATCGCAGCCATTAACGTGGCCAAGCCTTCGTCAGTGCTGGAAAACCCCGGGGCAAACCCGCCTTCGTCGCCCACATTTGTGCTGTAGCCGCCCTTGGTCAGTTCGGCCTTTAGGGCATGAAAAATTTCGGCACCGACCCGCACCGCCTCGGCAATGCTGCCAGCCCCCACCGGCATGACCATGAATTCCTGGAAATCCAGAGCATTATCGGCGTGGGAGCCACCGTTGATCACGTTCATCATGGGCACCGGCAAAATTTTGGCGTTGACCCCACCCAAATACGAAAAAAGCGGCAGCGCGGCTTCTTCTGCCGCTGCTTTTGCCACCGCTAAGCTCACCCCAAGGAGGGCATTGGCACCAAGACGGGATTTGTTTTCCGTGCCGTCCAAATCAATCATGATTTGATCCAGGATCACTTGATCCTCGGCATCCAGGCCCGACAACGCATCAAAAACCTCGCCATTCACCGCAGCCACGGCCTGGATCACCCCTTTGCCGCCATAGCGCGCGCCGCCGTCCCGCAATTCGTGGGCTTCGTGGGCCCCGGTGGAAGCGCCGGACGGTACCGCCGCGCGGCCAAAGGCCCCGGTTTCCAGGACCACGTCCACTTCGACTGTGGGATTCCCCCGGGAATCAAGAATTTCACGGGCCGTAATGTCTTCAATAGCGGTCATTCATTTTCTCCGTGGACGGTCGGACAGCCGCCAGCCGCGCCCATTTGGCGCCCGGTCCCGCTATCCGCGATTTAATTCTAGGATTCTTCCTGAATTTCAGGAAGCTCGAATGGGGTGGATCGTAGAAGCGGTGCTTGAAAAATGAAACCCCCGCCGGGCTCACCAAGGTCCGCCTTGTCGAACATATACCAGAAAATGTCCTCTGCCTGGTCGGCGGCCACGGTTGCCGTCAACACCTCGATTTCCGCCCACTTGCCATAGCTGATGGATCGCACCAGCCCCTGGCCCCGGCCAGACGTGACATTAGCGGTGTTGATGCCTTTTTCTTCGTGCAAGGCGCGAACAATTTCCACCGCTTTGCCCTTAGGCAAATAGCAGGTGATGAGCTTCGCCTCTTCAGAGTGCTTTTTGATGGGGGTTGCGTCGTTCACGGGTCAGCCCCTATCCACCGGCAACGGGCGCGGCGAGTTTTTCAAGAACTTCGGGCGGAATGTACGTGGCCGCCTTTTCCAACGGCGTGATGTACATGATCCCCATGCCCGGGGTGTCCAAATCACCGGCCAGATAGATTTTCTCGAAGATGCGTTCCACCTGGTCCGAGGAAACAACAATGTGGATGACCTCTTTTTCCACTTCCACGGCCACACCCAGAATGCCTAAGCGTTCACGGATGCCCATACCCTTGGCGAAGTTGACCGTGGCACCCTGGGCCCCGGCCTCATAGGCCACGGTGATAATCTTTTCTGCGACACCGCGCTGGACCACACAAGTGATCAAGGCGACGTCTGTCAGGATCGCGATGTCCCGCTTGCTCATGTTGCTATTGCTCCCGCTGAAACCTCATCCGATTTTTTTTGGGCCTGCTCTTGGCGGCGCATGGAATATTGAACAAACAAGCCAGTCATCAGAACCGAAACGATGGGGCCAATCGATGCCATCGACAAAATCCCAAAACCTTCAATCGCGTCGACCGAATTGCCAAACCCCAAACCCATGGCCAAAACCAACGGCACCGTAACTGGCCCGGTTGTTACCCCGGCGCTGTCCCATGCCACGTTGACGAATTCCTCTGACGACAAAAACGTCAGAACAAGCGCCAGGACGTAACCGGGGATTACCAGGTAGGCGATGGGAACGGCGAAAATAATTTTGACGATCCCAAGGGAGATTCCAAAGGCGACCCCAAGGGCCACCGCCATCATCAAGGTACGTTTTTTGAACGCCCCATTGGTCAAGTTTTCAACGGTTTGACCCAAGGCGTTCAAGGCCGGTTCCGCTAGCGTCGCGCCAAATCCAAGCGCCCAAGCAAAGGCCAAGGCAATGGCAATCCCCACGGCCACGGAATACAGGGGCGAGCCAGCAATTTCTGTGACCGCCGCGAAGGCCCCGGCCACCAATCCACCCGACTGATCCCCAAGCTTTGCCAATCCGGTTTCAAGGCCGACGTTGAAGACGATCATCCCAAGCACGGCCAGGAACAACCCATAGGCAACGATGCCTGCGCCGCTGAGTTTTTCCCGCAATACCAGCTTCAGCACCAGGAACAGGAACGCCACCAAGGGCACGATGGGCCGAACCCCGGCCAAGATGATAGACACCGCTTTATTGTCCATGAAGCCCGGCTCGGCCTCGGCAGCGGCGGTATTTTGCGCCAACAGAATAATTTCTTCGGCCGAGATGGAAAACGATATGACGACAGTGAGCAGCATCACGCCAATCACTGGGAATAAAGACGCCATGGTGACAATGCCGAACCCCGACAGGGACGACGATCCCTTGCCCGCGGCGGCGGCGATGCCAATGCCCAAGGCCAAGACCAGCGGTACCGTCACCGGCCCCGTGGTCACCGCCCCGGTATCCCAAGCCAACCCCAAGACTTTGGACAATTCCGGGTCGAACATCAGGAAGCCCACCAAAAGCAGAATGGGCACGAAGGTCAGATAGATCATGGGCTTCAGGCTCCACCCACGGATAAATCGCAAGCTGCCCAACACGGCAGCAAACCCCACGCCGATCCCAACCGTCAGCACCAACGCCTGGGTTCTCTCGTTCAGGATGTAATACAGATAGGGTGCCTTGTTGACATCCAGCGCAGCCCCCGCCTGTTGCAAAGCACCGATGGCGGGCTCGGCGTAAGTCACGCCAACGCCCAATATGAATGCGATCAACAGCACCAAGGGCAGTGGGGATTTCTTGGGCAGATTGTTTCCGATGACTTCGGCGAAGGGCATTAGCCCCAGGCTTAGGCCCTCCATGAACAGCATCAGCCCGACGATCACCGCACCAAAGCCGCCGACAATGATCCAAACGTCCGACACCCCTTGGCGCAGGATCAATATCTGGAACAACATCAGATAGAGCGCCAGTGGCACCACCGTGCGGACTTGGTCCAAAACCCGGACACCCACATAGGGCGTCAGCAATCGTTGAATATCGATCCCGCGCAATCGAAGGCGCGGTGCGCGGTATGGCACTTCATTGCCATCGGCATCGAATTTGGGATCAGGTGTTAGTTCGTTGTAGCTGATCGCGCGCTGGTTCGCGCTAATTTCGCGGATGAATTCCCCGAAACGAATCTCTTTTGCCACGTTTACCCCCCTGTCACGCAATCAGTAGTGGGTTCGAGATTGTTGCGCACAACATATACCGCCCACAGCCCAGGGGCCATGGTTAATTTTGGCACTATTGGGAGGAATGACTTCCTTGATTCTTGGGGTCTTTGGCCACCCTATCGAATTCCATCACTGTGCGAAGAAGACCTTGCAACTGCCCCAGTGGTACCATATTTGGCCCGTCGGACGGAGCCGCATCCGGGTTCGGATGGGTTTCAACGAACAACCCAGCCACCCCCACCGCAGCGGCCGCCCGGGCCAGGGGCGGGATAAATTCACGTTGGCCGCCGGATGTGGCGCCCTGGCCCCCCGGCTGCTGCACCGAATGGGTGGCGTCGAAAATCACCGGATAGCCGGTGTCCGCAAGGGTCGGCAAAGACCGCATGTCGGACACCAGGGTGTTGTAGCCAAAACTGGTTCCCCGTTCCGTCAGCAAGATATCGTCGTTGCCGGCTTCTGCGACCTTTGCCGCCACGTTGGCCATGTCCCACGGCGCCAAAAATTGCCCCTTTTTGATGTTCACTACCCGGCCGGTCTTTGCCGCGGCGACCAGCAGATCGGTTTGGCGACACAGAAACGCCGGGATCTGCAACACGTCGACCACATCGGCGGCTGCGGCACAGTGCTGGGGGGTATGCACATCCGTAAGCACGGGGCAGCCGACGGTTTCGCGGATTTCAGCAAAGATTGGCAGCGCAGTTTCCAAGCCCACCCCCCGGGGGCTGGATCCGCTAGTGCGGTTGGCCTTGTCGAAGGAGGTTTTGAAGATCAGACCCAGACCCAAGGCGTCGGTCATTTCCTTTAGACCCTTGGCGACCTCCAAGGCGTGGTCTCGGGTTTCCAGGGCGCAGGGCCCGGCAATCAAAACGATGGGCAGATCGTTTCCAAATGTGACGCCGCCAACGGCGACATGGCGCGGTGCAGTCATGGTCATCCGCCCCCTACACCAGCCTAGATTGCTTCACCGCCGCCTCGATGAACGATGCAAACAAGGGGTGGGGATCAAAGGGTTTAGATTTCAGTTCGGGATGAAATTGCACACCCACGAACCAAGCATGGCCGGGGATTTCCACCACTTCTGGCAAGGACTTGTCTGGGGACATGCCGGAAAACACCAGCCCGGCATCCTCCAGCGCTTGGCGGTGATTAATGTTGATTTCATAGCGATGGCGGTGGCGTTCACTGATGGCTCCGGCACCATATATTTTGTGCGCGAATGAGCCTTCCATCAGCTCGGCCGGGTATTCGCCCAGGCGCATAGTGCCGCCTAAATTGGTCAAGGCGTCTCGGCGCTCGGTCTGGCCGTCCTTGGCCCATTCTGTCATCAGACCGACCACGGGGACTTCGCAATCGGGGAACTCGCTAGACCCGGCACCGGAAATTCCCGCCAGATTGCGCGCGGCTTCGATCACCGCCATTTGCATGCCCAGGCAAATTCCGAAGTACGGAATGTTGCGTTCCCGCGCCAATTTCGCTGCGGCCACTTTGCCCTCGGTGCCGCGCTCACCAAATCCGCCGGGGACCAAAATCCCGTGGACCCCCTCCAACCTTTGCAAAGAATCTTCGGCCTCGAAGACTTCCGAGTCCATCCACAGCAATTCCGGGCGCACCTGGTTGGCGATGCCCCCATGAACCAAGGCCTCGTTCAAAGATTTGTAGGCATCTTGGAGCCCGGTGTATTTCCCAACCACGGCAATGGAGACATCCCCTTCGGGATTGTTGATCCGCTCCGCGATATTTTCCCACACGGACAAATCCGGGGCCGGGGCGTCGGTGATTCCGAAGGTTTCAAGAACAACCCTGTCCAGGCCTTCTTCAAAATATTTCAGGGGAACTTCGTAAATTGACGCGGCGTCCAGGCCGGGGATGACTTGATCCCCGCGAACGTTGCAAAACAGCGCTATTTTGCGGCGCTCTGACTCCGGGATTTCCCGGTCACAGCGACACACCAAAATGTCCGGCTGAATGCCGATGCTGCGCAATTCCTTGACCGAATGCTGGGTCGGCTTGGTCTTTAGCTCTCCCGCCGACGTGATGTAGGGCACCAACGTCAGATGGATGAACAGACAGGTCCCGCGGTCTGATTCGTTACTGAATTGCCGAATGGCCTCTAAGAACGGCAGCCCTTCAATATCGCCAACCGTCCCACCGATTTCGCAAATGATGAAATCATTGTCTTCGGGTTTGTCGGCAATGAAGGCCTTGATGGCGTCGGTGACATGGGGAATGACTTGGACCGTGGCCCCCAAATAATCGCCCCGGCGTTCAGCGGCGATAATATCACTGTAGATGCGCCCAGTCGTGATGTTGTCCGATTGGCGGGCGGCGACCCCGGTGAACCGTTCATAGTGGCCCAGATCAAGATCGGTTTCGGCCCCGTCATCGGTGACGAAAACTTCCCCGTGCTGATAGGGGCTCATGGTTCCGGGATCGACATTTAGATAGGGGTCTAACTTTCGGATGCGAACGGTATACCCGCGCGCTTGCAGCAGCGCTCCGAGGGCTGCGGACGTTAGGCCTTTTCCGAGAGAGGAGACCACGCCGCCAGTGACAAATATGTACCGCGTCATGGACAGGCACCATAGGGCGAGACGCCACAAATCGAAAGTGGCGATGTGAGAGAAATGTCCCTCAAGGGAAACTTTTTTAGAATTTGAAGCAGGGGCTCGCACATTTTGCGAGCGGGCTGCACCTAGTCGCCAACCGGAACCGCAGGCCCCACGGGTACGACAGGAACATCCAACACAGGCGCTTCAACACCCGGCAAGGGCTGATCTTCTAATACTGACCCACTGCCACCATTGCTGCCCATGATCGCCAAAATGATGCTGGTGGACATGAACGCCGCCCCAAGCAAGGCGGTGGTCCGGGTGAGCAGGCTGGCTGCGCCCCGCCCGCTCATCAATCCGCCGCCACCACCGGAGCTGCCACCGATGCCCAAGGCACCGCCTTCGCTGCGTTGCAACAACACGACAGCCACAAGGGCCAAGCCAATCATCACGTGGATGACCAAGATAAGAGTCTGCATCGAATTCCAGCAATTCCAGTTTAGCCAACGTGGCGGCCGAAAATTGGGTCCACCAAGATTTGGCCCGTCATATCACACCAAACCGGGTGTGCGCTAGGCGCGCGCATATTGGAGTGTCGCTAGGCGCGGCCCCGGACCATAGCCTTGTAGTCGCCGCGGGCAATACCAATGATCCAAAGGCTCAGTACCAACATGGCGACGATCCAACTTGGCCGCAACCCGGCTTGGCCATTCCAATTGGCCGACAAGATCAGAAACACCCGGTCGGTGCCTAACGTTGACAGAAACAAGAAAAATCCGGCCTCCAGCAGCATGGTGGAAACCGTTGCCACGGCCACAAGGCCCAATCCCCACCATTTCCCCGGCCGACCGACCCAGAATGCGAGGCCGCGATAGGCCATCATCCACACGAATAACCCGGCCCAAATGGTGGCTTCCGGGGTGATCAATTTCAGCAGCAGCAAAAAGAAATGCAAAACCGACAAAAACCCAATCACGTAGGCCATTTGGTGCAGGCGTTTCCATCTGGGCCCACCAAGGCGCTTGACCATGGCATCGGTGGAAGTCAGGCCCAGGGGCACCATGATCAAAAAGGCGATGGTCCCGACGGCCAGATAGAAACGGAACGCCAGCTCGGCGGCGATCGCCCCCAAATCGAAGGTCAGATCGGCGGAAAATGCCAGCAGATGCACCGATGTGTAGCCCAAAGCAGCAACCCCCAACATCCGCCGCAAGGTTGTCAGCTGGGGCCAGGCCAAAATTGCTTTTAAGGGTGTTATGGCAAGGGTGAGCATCAGAAATCGGATCGCCCAAAGGCCGCTTTCACGCACCAATATTTGCCAAAGGGAGGCGTCCAGGGCTCCTTGGAAATAGCGCACTGTGAAATAGACGCCAGGGGCCAAAACCCCCGCAAACGTGATCGCCTTCAGGGCGGAAAAATCGCCGTTACGTTCGGTCCACGGCGCGGTCAAACGCCGAACCAGTGGTGATCGGGATTCCTGTGTTGCAGCCAAAATCGGCCCGTTTGGGCTCAGGACCCCGGGATCGGCGGCGCCGGGCAGTCGCGAATGATCTTCAAAAACGCCTCGGAATCCAGGCTCGCACCGCCCACCAAGGCACCATTCACGTTCTCTACCCGCAAGATATCGTGGGCATTGTCGGCGTTGACGGATCCGCCATACAGAATGCGAATCGCCGCGCCATCGTAATCAAAGCGGTCGTACAACAGCGCGCGGATTTTTCCATGCACTTCGCCAATTTCTTCCAATGTTGGGGTTTTGCCGGTGCCAATGGCCCACACCGGTTCATAGGCGATCACCGTGTTCGTGTTTAAGGCTTCGTCTGGCACGGAACCCGCCAATTGTTTGGTGACCACATCGATCGTCTCACCGGCATCGCGCTGGGATTCGGTTTCGCCGATGCAAATGATTGCGGTCATACCAGTGGCAAGAACGGCGCGGGCCTTGGCATTCACCAGGATATCGTCTTCGCCGTGGTCCGCCCGGCGCTCGGAATGGCCAACGATGCAGCAGCCAACGCCTGCATTTTTCAGCATATTGGCGCTGACATCGCCCGTGTGGGCACCTTCTTCCAGGGGGCTGCAGTCCTGGGCCCCAACCACTATTCGAGTGGCAGCCAAGAACGCACCCAATTCAGCCGCCAAGGTCAAAGGCGGGCAAATCGCCACATCCACGGGAATCATCCCGATGGGATCAAGGCCCTCGGCGATTCCGGTGGCCAAGCCCATACCTTTGGAATGGACCATGTTCATTTTCCAGTTCCCGGCAATCAACGGGATCGGCGTTCCGGCCATTTTCTGTCACCCCTAGCGTAAACGTTAAAAACGGCCCGCAGCCTATGGGAATCAGGCTGGATTGGCTAGCCGCCACGGCCTTGATAAAAGCCGGTTAGGTCGGATAGCGCTGCAACACTGACTTCTGATACGATCCCGCCCAATCACGGCTGGAGATCCCAGCATTTTCATTCTTTCTATCGGGACGGCAAACCATGCTTGGTGCAATACGAAGAGCCACTAAATCGTGGTGGGTAAAAGGCTTCCTTATCCTGTTGGCGGCAACTTTCGCGCTGTTCTTTGGCGGCGGCACCAGCATGTTCAGCGATCTTGCCAACAAGCCAGTGGCAGAAATTGGCAGTTTCGAGATCAGCCAACAAGATTTCAGGCGCCAATACGTGAACCAGCTTAATCAGTTCCAGGGGATCACCCCGGATCAAGCGCGCTCTTTTGGCCTGCCAGAAAGCGTCCTTGGCCAATTGATTGGCGGTGCCTTAATTGACAATGCCGCGAAAGAACTTGGGGTGGCTGTATCTGACAGCATGTTGGCCGAGGAAATTCGCCGCCAATTTCCGGGCCTGACCAACAACTTAATTGAACAAGTTTTGAGGCAGCAAGGACTGACGATCGTCGAGTATCAAGGACTGATACGCGACCAGATGACCCGTTCGATGGTGGCCGATACGGTGTCACCGGTGCCCCCTGCCCCCCGCGTTCTGGCCGAAACAATCTTCAGGTACCGAGAAGAACTCCGGGTCGCCCAGGTGCTGACGATCCCCGCCCACTTTGTCTCCGAGATCGGCCAGCCAGAGGGCAATGGCTTACGGGATTTCTACACCGCCAATGTCATGAGCTACACAGCCCCGGCGTACCGCACCGTGGCCTTTGTGACACTTCGGCCCGAGGACGTGATGGACTCCGTCGGCGTGTCAGAAACAGAAATCGTCGATGAATATGAAAATCGCATCGTCCAATTCACAACAATCGCCAATCGCGGAATTTCCGAATTGAGATTTTCGTTGGAGGCAACAGCCTTAGAGGCTCAGGCCAGAATGGACGGCGGTGCGCAGTTTGAGACTGCCGACCCCCGTGCTTTGCGCGGCGATCCATTTTTGCGGCCAGCCGCCCCCGACCCGGATGCGGAACCGGAGGCTGTCGATACCGGACCCGTTGGGATCCAAGATCGTGGGCCGTTGACCATCGACCAGCTACCCAACGAGATCGCTGACGCCGTATTTTCCATGCCGGTTGGCACCATCAGTCAGCCCCTTCAAAGCGCCGATGGCTGGCACATCATCCGCATCGATTCGGTGGAATTGGGCGGCGTCCTGACATTGGAAGAAGCCCGGCAAACGGTCACCGACACATTGATGCATAGTGCGGCCCTGGAAGTCCTTTACGAACTGTCCATCGATTTCGACGATGCACTGGGCGGCGGCGATACCCTGGAAGAAGCCGCTAATCGCCTTGGCCTGACCCTCAGAGCCGCAACCTTTGACGCGCAGGGCCTGGATAAAGATGGCAATCCCACCGCCGATATTCCGTCATTCGTCAATTTTGTGTCCACGGCTTTCCAAACTTCCTCGGGTGCCGAATCCCATCTGACCGAAGCCGTAGAAGGCGGATATTTTGTTCTGCGCATCGACGGCGTTGAACCTCCGGGGCCCATCCCATTCGAGATGGTCCAAGGCGAAGTCGCCAAGGATTGGGGCTTGGCAGAACAGACCCGACTGACCGATGAATTCGCGGCTGAACTTTTTGAGCGCGCAAAAACAGGCACCGACTTGGCGGCCCTGGGAGCCGAAATGGGCATCGATTTTTCGATCGCTTCACCTGTGACCCGATTAGGCGGTGCGTCCAGCGGTATTTCCATCCAATTGATTGGCGAATTATTTTCGGTCGAGTTTGGCGAGGCTGTCCAAGCGCCCTCGTTTGATGGCGGCACATCAATCGGGAGATTGGTGGAAATTATCGCCGCCGACCCCAACGCAAATCCCGAGGCCCTGGCGGCGCTGATCTCCGAGTTCTCGCTCGATATGTCGGGAGATCTTTTGACCCAGTACCAGGGTGCCTTGGAGGTGAAATTCGGAGTCAAATTTGATGCCGACGCGTTCAATCAAGCCACCCTTCAAGCAACGGCCGGGGCTGCCCCCGCCGCACCCACCCAAAACCCGGTCGGTGGCTTTTAGCCGTGCGCCCGGCGTTGGATGATTTCACCAAGATCTATGACCAAGGCAAGCCTCAAGTAGTCTGGACTGACCTGGTTGCCGATTTGGAGACGCCGGTGTCAGCAGCGTTGAAGCTGACCGACGGGGAGCCCTATTCATTTCTTTTGGAGTCGGTCGAGGGCGGCGCTGTGCGCGGGCGCTTTTCCATCATCGGCACGCGCCCGGATTTGGTATGGCGGTGCCGGGGCAACAAGGCTGAAATCAACCGCGACGTCTTGGCTGGCAAATCCGAATTTGAACCGTTGGGGGACGGCGCCCTGAAAACCTTGCGGGATTTGGTGGACGCCTCGCGTATCGACCTGCCCGAAGGTTTACCCCCCATGGCCTCGGCTCTGATCGGCTATGCCGGGTACGACATGATCCGTTTGGTGGAAAACATTCCCGACGACAACGAAGACACCTTGGGCATTCCCGACGGCATGTTCATGCGCCCGACCTTGATGGCGATTTTTGATTCGGTGAAAGACATCGTCACCGTGGTGACGCCAGTATGGCCCGATGCAGATGTTGGGGCACAAGACGCCTATGGCCTGGCCAATGATCGCTTAGGCCTAGCGGTGGAACAACTCAGCCAATCCAATGTCCCCGTGACAACCTCCCCCGGCGGCGCCACCGATGAAGGGTTGCCAGAGCCGGTGTCGAATACCACGCGCGCCGAATACCACCAGATGGTGGAAACGGCGAAAGAATACATCGCCGCCGGTGACATCTTCCAGGTGGTCCCGTCTCAACGCTTTACCGTGCCGTTCACGTTGCCGCCGTTCGCCCTCTATCGATCCCTTCGGCGCATGAACCCTTCGCCGTTCTTGTTTATTTTGAACGCGGGCGACTTCGCCATTGTCGGCTCGTCACCGGAATTGTTGGTGCGATTGCGCGACAACACCGTGACCATTCGGCCCATCGCCGGCACGCGGCCCCGCGGGGAAGCCCACGACCAAGACGAAGCCCTGGCGACAGAAATGTTGGCGGACCCCAAAGAGCGCGCCGAGCATTTGATGCTGTTGGATTTGGGCCGCAATGATGTGGGCCGGGTGGCCAAGATCGGATCGGTCCACGTCACCGATCAGATGATCGTCGAACGCTATTCCCACGTGATGCATTTGGTGTCGAACGTCGAGGGCGAGTTAGACCCAAAACACGATGCCATGGACGCCTTGTTGGCTGGATTCCCGGCGGGCACCGTCAGCGGCGCACCAAAAGTCCGGGCCATGGAAATCATCGACGAGTTGGAAAAAGAACGTCGGGGATTTTATGCAGGCGCCGTCGGATATTTTTCCGCCAACGGCGGCATGGATACCTGCATCGCCCTGCGCACCGCCATGATCAAAGACGGGGTGATGTACGTGCAGGCCGGCGGCGGTGTCGTCGCCGACAGCGACCCGGAAGCGGAATACCAAGAGAGCCGCAACAAAGCCAAGGCCCTGCTCCGCGCCGCCGCCGAAGCCGCTGCGAGCGCGCAGAGCGATTAGTTGGACCGTGGCCCGGATTGATCGGCAATCACTGCTCCGACGCGAGACCCAAGCTCCGAGAATCAGAAAACACAATCGTCACCCCCGGACTTGATCCGGGCATCCACGTCCTTCTTCGCTTCGGCAAAAGACGCGTGACTCTGATCGAAAAAAACTAGTCAGCCTCGGCGACAATCCCCGGCACCGGAACCGGCACCGCTAACAAGGCGCTCACGGGCACCAAAGTAATCCCCCGTTCCGCCAGTGTCGGGATCCATTCGGACAGCACTTGAATGGTGGCACCCTTTGGGTGCGCAATGGCGATGGCGAACCCTCGGGCAATGGCGATGCGCTCTAATTCCGCCAAGCGGGTCCACACTGCTTCCGGGTCCACCACGTTATCCAAGAACACGTCCCGGGCGAGGTACGCGACCCCTGCCGCCTGGGCAGTTTCCTCGCCCGCCGATCGCGTGCTGGTGAGAGAGTCCAAAAAGAACAGGCCCTTTGGTGCCAACTCCCCCATGAGCTTCGCCATCGCCGCGAAGTCTTCGGTGAAGCGGCTGCCCATGTGATTGTTGATGCCAACGTATCCATCGAACCGGTCAAACGCCCATTCCAAACGACGCTGAAATTCTTGTGGGTCCAGATCCAACCGCAGGGCATTAGGGCCGGTGTCCCAGGTCCCGTCCGTTGGCTCCATGGGAATGTGCAACAGCAGCTCGTGGCCACGGGCCAGGGATTCGGCGGCCAATTTGCCCAGGTCCTTGGCATAGGTCATCAAGGCCAAGGTCAGCGGCCCGGGCAATTCCACCACCCGCCAGCCGTTGGGCACATGAACCCCCACATCATCGATGACGATTGCGATGCGCGGTTCAGCCGCCACGGTCGTGGCTCCGAACAAGCAAAATGCCGCGACTGCCACAAGAAAATTTCTCGGAAACTTCATGGCCGGAACATTACCCCGGCCCGGCCTTCCGGCCTAGTGGTCGGCGGGCTTTGCAAGATCGTCCAAGATTGGGCAATCCGGCCGGTCGTCCCCATGGCACATGTGTACAAGGTGACTAAGTGTGTTTTTCATGGATTCCAATTCCGCCATCTTGCGGTCAATGTCGTCGATGTGGGCCATGGTGATGGCTTTGACATCGGCGCTGGTGCGGTCGCGGTCGTTATACAACGACAGCAATTCCGCCACCTGGGCCACGGAAAATCCCAATCCCCGGGCGCGGGCCACAAAACGCAAGGTCTGCACATCGGCCTCACCATAATCGCGATAGCCCCCGGCGGTTCTGGCAGGTGACTGGATCAGCCCCACGCTTTCGTAATAACGAATAGTTTTTGGTGCCAATTCGGATTGGGCCGCAGCGTCTCCGATATTCATGGACTGGTCTCCTAAAGTTTTGCGTTGCGCAGACGCAGGGCGTTGCCGATGACCGATACCGAGCTCAGGCTCATGGCGGCACCGGCGATGATCGGGCTGAGCAGAATGCCAAAGAACGGGAACAGCACTCCGGCGGCCACGGGCACCCCCAAAGAATTGTAGGCAAAGGCGAAGAACAAATTTTGCCGGATGTTGCCCATGGTGGCGCGGCTGAGGCGGCGGGCCCGAACGATGCCTTGCAGATCGCCTTTGACCAACGTCACCCCGGCGCTCTCCATGGCCACATCGGTGCCGGTGCCCATGGCGATCCCCACGTCCGCCTGGGCCAGAGCCGGGGCATCATTGATGCCGTCGCCCGCCATGGCTACACGGCGGCCCTGGGCTTGCAGGTCTTTCACCACTTGTGCCTTTTGGTCGGGCAGCACCCCGGCGCGGACTTCATCGATGCCCACGGATTTGGCGACGGCCTGGGCGGTTGCTTGCGTGTCGCCGGTGACCATGACCACCCGCAGGCCCTCGGCGCGCAGAGCGCGGATTGCATCGGCGGAAGACTCTTTCACCGGGTCGGCGACGGAGACAAACCCGGCCAACTTGCCGTCTACCGCCACAAACATGACCGTCTGGCCAATGGCTCGCAGACCATCCGCTTGGGCATCGAGCCTTGCGATACTGATGTCATGTTCCGCCATCATCGCGGCATTGCCCAAGGCAACCGGTTTACCATCCACGACCCCCGACACGCCTTTGCCGGTGATCGAGGCGAAATCTGTGACCTCACCCAAATCAATACCCCGGTATTTTGCCCCGGCAAGAATCGCGGCAGCCAAGGGATGCTCGCTGGCTTTTTCCAGGGTCGCGGCAATCCTCAACACATCCGATGGGTCCGTGTCATCCGTCCCTTGCACATCGATCAGCGTAGGATTGCCCTCGGTGAGCGTGCCGGTTTTATCCACCAACAGGGTGTCGACTTTTTCCAAGATTTCCAGGGACTCAGCGTTCTTGATTAGCACCCCGGCGTTGGCACCGCGCCCAGTGCCCACCATGATCGACATGGGTGTGGCGAGGCCCAGGGCGCAGGGGCAGGCAATGATCAGCACCGCCACGGCATTGACCAGGGCGAAGGCGATGGCCGGGTCGGGGCCAAATACCACCCAGACGCCAAAGGTCAGCACCGACACGCCCACCACCATGGGCACGAAGTACGAGGCCACCACATCGGCCAGCCGTTGAATGGGGGCGCGCGTCCGTTGGGCTTCGGCCACCATCTGTACGATTTGGTGCAACAAAGTGTCGGCACCAATGCGATCCGCAGTCATCAAAAACGATCCCGTGCCGTTCACCGTGGCCCCGGTGACCCGGTCTCCAGCGGTCTTTTCCACGGGGATTGGTTCACCCGACACCATGGATTCGTCCACGGAACTGGCGCCTTCGGAAACAATCCCATCCACCGGAACTTTCTCGCCCGGGCGAACCCGCAAGGTTTCGCCGACGTGGACCTGGTCCAACGGGATGTCGTCTTCCGTGCCATCCCCGCGCACAATCCGGGCGGTCTTAGGAGCCAGTTTCAACAGCGACCGCAATGCGGCGCTGGTTTCCCACCGAGCTTTGAGCTCCAGCACTTGGCCGAGCAGTACCAGGGAAACAATGATCGCGGCGGCTTCAAAATAAACATCCACCCTGCCCGCTTCGTTGCGTAACGAGTCTGGAAAAATTCCGGGTAAAATTGTCGCCACGGTGCTGAACACAAACGCCACACCGACGCCAATGGCAATCAATGTGAACATGTTCAGCTTCATGGTCCTAATGGATGTCCAGCCGCGCTCCATCAACGGTTTGCCCGCCCAGATGACAACGGGGGCCGCCAAGAACAGCTGAATCCACTGAAACAATGTGGGGCCGATGGCTTCCGCGATGCCGATGCCGGGGATCATGTCCCCCATGGTCATGACCAACAGGGGACCGGAAAACAGCGTGCTGACCCAAAACCGCCTGCGCATGTCGATCAATTCCGGGTTCGGTTCTTCGTCGGCCTCAACGACCCTGGGCTCCAATGCCATGCCGCAACTGGGGCACTCGCCTGGGGCGTCTTTGACGATCTCCGGATGCATGGGGCAGGTGTATTCCGTGCGCGTGACGGCGGAGACCGTTGTGGGCTCCAACGCCATACCGCAATCGGGGCAGGATCCCGGTTCGTCCTGGCGAACTTCGGGGTGCATGGGGCAGGTGTATTCCGTGCGTGTGGGCGGCGACCAAACTGGCTCCAACGCCATGCCGCAGTCCGGGCACGACCCGGGACCATCCTCCATCACCTCGGGGTGCATGGGGCAGGTGTGCTTGGTCCCGGCAGCGACCGCGGTTGCGGCTATCGCCGGTGCGTGGCTGTGATTGTCGTGGCCATGGTCATGGGCTGAGTGATCGTGGGCCGCCTCGTCGGTGGCGCAATTGCAGGCGTGATCTTCGGCCTTTGAGTCGGCTGAATCATGGGAATGAGAGTGCTTGTGTGCCCCACCATCGCCGCAACAGTCATGACCGCCGTCTTCACCCTTCGCCGTCTCATCGGTGGCACAGTTGCACGCGTGGCCATGGTCATGGCCCGCGTGATCTTCTGCCTTTGTTTCGACGGCCGTTCTTTCAACGGCCTGTGTTTCGACGGGCTTGGCTTCGACGACCTCGGCATCGTGGCCACACTGACAATCCGGGCCGCAAGACCCGCCTTCGGATGCGCCGGGATTTAGAATTTTGAATGGACTAGTGGATTGTTCGTGCGCTGCCATTATGACCTACCAATTTCCGAAACAAAGGGACTGTTGAGTTGATATAAGGGTTCCAGTCACTGGAACGTCAATACGCAATTGCCCCTGGGCCTTGACGAGAACCCCTGGGGGCGGTTTGTTTCGGGGGCTGGCGGCCAGAAGATTGATAGAGATTTGGGATTAGGATAGCGGTATAACGGATTGATATGCTTGTCATAATCGACAACTACGACAGCTTTGTTTACAACTTGGTTCACTTTCTGGGGGAACTGGGGGCGGACTCGCGCGTGTTCCGCAACGACGCCATTTCGGTGGACGAAGTCCTTGGCCTGAACCCCGATGCGGTCATTCTGTCACCGGGCCCCTGTGATCCAAATCGTGCGGGGATTTGCCTTGATCTGGTCAAAGCCGCGGCCAGCACCCTGCCGATCATGGGAGTTTGCCTGGGCCACCAGACCATCGGCCAGGCGTTTGGCGGCGATGTTGTCCGCGCACCGACTATGATGCATGGCAAGCGCAGCCGCATTTTTCACCAGGGAAAAAGCCTGTTCGCAGGTCTGGAAGACGGGTTCTGGGCGACGCGCTACCATTCCCTGACGATCGAGCCGGACAGCGTGCCAGATGTGTTGGAAGTCACGGCCCGCACCGAAGACGGGGTGATCATGGGTTTGGCCCACAAAGAATATCCCATTCATGGGGTACAGTTTCATCCGGAAAGCATCGCCTCGGAATTGGGCCATGCGGTATTGGCAAATTTTTTGACCATCGCCGGGATCAAACCAAAAGAATTGCAGAACGCCTAAGGGCAATGTTGCGGAGCAACGAACGGAAGGAAATGACTTGAGCGAAGAACGCAGTCTGAAGCCGCTGATCGGCAAAGTCGCCACGGGCCAGAGCTTGTCCGTCGACGAAACCACCCAAGCCTTTGACATAATGATGTCGGGGGAAGCCACACCGGCGCAAATTGGCGGGTTTTTAATGGCCTTGCGGGTGCGTGGCGAAACCGTCGACGAAATCACCGGCGGCGCCACCGTCATGCGCGCCAAGGCATTGCCGATCAAAGCCCCGGTTGGTGCGGTCGATGTAGTTGGCACAGGCGGCGATCAATCGGGCAGCTACAACGTTTCCACCGCGACGGCATTGGTAGTTGCCGGTGCCGGTGTGGCCGTGGCCAAACACGGTAACCGCGCCATGTCGTCGAAATGTGGGTCGGCTGATGTGCTCAAGGCCCTGGGCGTCAACATCGAATGCGATGTGAGCCTGGTTCAGAATTCATTGGACGAAGCCGGCATCTGTTTCATGCTGGCCCCCACTCACCACAGCGCCATGCGCCACGTGGGCCCAACCCGGGTGGAGCTTGGCACCCGCACCATGTTCAATTTGCTGGGCCCATTGTCGAACCCCGCCGGGGTAAAACGGTTTTTGCTCGGCGTGTTTGCCCGGGAATGGATGGAACCCATGGCCCAGGTGCTCAAGCAATTGGGGGCCGAACGGGCATGGGTCGTCCATGGCTCCGACGGCCTGGACGAAATGACCACCACAGGGGCCACCTACGTCTGCGAACTCAAAGACAGTGAGATCTCCAACTTCGAAGTGAACCCCGGGGATATCGGAATCGAAGTCGCGCAGGCCCAATCCTTGAAGGGCGGCGACGCCGCAACCAACGCTGATGCCCTGGGAGCGGTCTTGGCCGGTGAGCCGGGCTCGTTCCGCGACATCACGCTTCTTAACGCCGCCGCTGCCCTGGTGGTGGCCGGAAAAGCCGACGAACTAAAGGCTGGCGCGGTGATGGCGGCAGAGTCCATCGACAGTGGCGGCGGCGCCAAGGCCCTGGCATCCCTGGTCGAGATCACCAACGAGGCCGCCTAAGTGACCGGTGTCTTGAACAAAATCGTCGAGGCCAAACGCGCCCACGTTGCCGAGCAAAAGGCAGCCACGGCAATCGGCGATCTGGAAAACGCGGCGGCCAAGGCATCGCCGGTGCGCGGGTTCGCCAAAGCCTTGGAAAATTCAGTCGCCGCTACCGGCTCCGGCCTAATCGCCGAAATCAAAAAAGCATCACCGTCCAAAGGCCTAATCCGCGAAGATTTTGATCCTCCATCTCTGGCCCGGGCCTACGCCGCCGGAGGTGCCACATGTTTGTCGGTCCTAACCGACGTACAATTTTTTCAAGGGGCCGATGGGTTTTTAGAAGCTGCCCGCGACGCCGTTGTCCTGCCTGTATTGCGCAAAGATTTCATGATCGACCCCTATCAAATCGTCGAATCCCGTGCCCTGGGGGCCGATTGCGTGTTGATCATCCTGGCCATTTTGGATGACGCCGAAGCCTCTGAACTTGCCGCCACCGTCAGCCAATTCGGGATGGATACGTTGGTGGAGGTCCATGACGAGGGCGAACTGGAGCGGGCGGCGAACTTGGACGCCTCATTGATCGGCATCAACAATCGCAATTTGGATACCCTGGCGATCGACATCGCCACGACCGAACGCTTGGCACCCCTGGCCCCCACTGGGGCGACATTGGTGGGGGAAAGCGGGCTTTATACGAATGCAGATCTGGGGCGCATGCATGATGCCGGTGTCCACCGGTTCCTGGTGGGCGAATCGTTGATGCGCGAACGGGATGTGACGGCGGCAACGGAGGCCCTGTTGGGCACAGCACAAGCAAAGGCAAGTTAATGGCGGGACTAACCCACATAGACGCAAACGGCAACGCCAACATGGTGGATGTCACGGCGAAAGACGTGACCGAACGCACTGCCACCGCCGTCGCCACCATCACCATG
>JABHVE010000051.1 GCA_018658465.1 Alphaproteobacteria bacterium | reverse complement strand
CCATCATGTGACCGAAATTGGGGTTGGCCTGTAAATAGACTCCGCCGGGGGTTAGCGATTGTTTGCTGCGGGGGTAGGGGCTTTTGCCGATGGTATCGAAAATCACGTCGTACACCTCGCCGTTTTCGGTGAAGTCTTGTTGGGTGTGGTCGATGATGTGATCGGCCCCCAATGATGTGACCAAGTCGATGCTCGACGGTGTGCAGACGGCGGTGACTTCAGCGCCGAAGTGCTTGGCGATTTGCACAGCGAATGTGCCGATGCTGCCCGAAGACCCATAGATCAAAACCTTTTGCCCCGGCGTGATGTTGGCCCGCCGTAAAAAGTGCAGGGCGTTTTGGCCGCCGGTTGGAATCCCCGCCGCTTCCTCGAACGATGCATTGGCGGGTTTTAACCCAATGGCACCCTTCGTCGAGACGGCTTTGTACTCCGCGCAGGCACCGAATTTTATTCCGGTGTTTCCAAAAATTTCGTCACCGGGTTTCAATCCTGTGACGTCCGCGCCGACGGTCTCGATGGTTCCCGAAAATTCCTGGCCCAGCATTTTGAACTTTGGCATGGCAAATGCCATGAAAATGCGCATCGGAAATCGCACAAAAATCGGGAAATCCAGACGGCGGAATTCGCAGTCGCCCGCGGTCACCGTGGTGGCGTGTATCTTCACCAAGACCTCCCCCGCTTTCGGCGACGGCTTTTCCAGGTCCACCAATTCCAAGACATCGGGGGTACCGTATTTTCGGAACACCACTGCTTTCAAGGCTTACACCGTGACAAAAAAGAAAAGGGGCAGCGTTCCCGCCGCCCCTAATTCTATGTCTCTTACCGCCGCTGGGCGGACTCTTTTTTGTCGTTCAGATTCACGCGCCCAAACGGGCGGCGATCTGCACTACACCGAATAGTACATATCGAATTCGACCGGGTGGGGGGTCTGGTCCAAGGCGATGATGTCGTCCCGTTGCAGTGCGACGAAGCCATCGATCAGATCATCGGTGAAGACGTCGCCCTTTTTCAGGAAGTCGCGATCGGCATCCAATGCGTCGCAGGCTTCGGCCAAGCTGCCGGCCACCACGGGGATGTTTTGCAGTTCTTCGGGGGGCAGATCGTACAGATCTTTGTCCATGGGATCGCCCGGATTGATCTTGTTTTCGATGCCGTCCAGGCCAGCCATCAACATGGCGGAGAATGCCAAGTACGGGTTAGCGGCGGCGTCGGGGAAACGAATTTCCACGCGCTTGCCTTTGGGGCTTGTGGCAAAAGGAATGCGGCACGAAGCCGACCGGTTGCGGGCGGAATAGGCCAACAAGACGGGGGCTTCAAATCCCGGCACCAAACGTTTGTAACTGTTGGTGGATGGGTTGGTGAAGGCGTTCAGCGCCTTGGCATGTTTGATGATGCCACCGATGTAATGCAGGGCGGTTTCCGACAAATCGGCATAGCCCGATCCGGCGAATACCGGGTTGCCATCTTTCCAGATGGATTGGTGCACGTGCATGCCTGATCCGTTGTCGTCCATCACCGGCTTGGGCATGAACGTCGCGGTCTTGCCATAAAGGTGGGCGGTGTTGTGGACCACGTATTTGTAAATTTGCACCCGGTCAGCGCAGGTCAGCAGGGCTGAGCCAACCATGCCCAATTCGTGCTGGGACGGTGCCACTTCGTGGTGATGCTTTTCCATGGGCAGACCCATGGCGGCCATGGTGGTGACCATTTCGGCGCGGATGTCGCTGGCGGAATCCACCGGCGGTACGGGGAAGTACCCGCCCTTGACGGAAGGCCGATGGCCGACGTTGCCGTGTTCGTATTCGCGCCCGGCGTTATAGGGGCCTTCTTCGTGATCGATGGCATAGAACGTTGAGTTCATGGAGACTTCGTAGCGCACGTCGTCGAAGACAAAGAATTCCGGTTCCGGGCCAAACATGGTGGCGTCACCGACGCCGGTGAACCCCACATGGGCCTCGGCGCGTTTGGCCAATGACCGGGGGTCGCGGCCATATGCTTGGCCGGTGGTGGGCTCGACAATGTCGCAGATCAAAATCAGGCTGGGCTGGGCGGAATAGGGGTCCATGACTGCGGTGGCGGCATCGGGCATCAACGTCATGTCGGATTCGTTGATGACCTTCCAACCGGCGATGGACGAGCCATCGAACATAATGCCGTCCGAAAACATGTCTTCGTCCACCACCGATGTGTCGATGGCCAAATGCTGCCATTTGCCCCGGGGATCGGTGAAGCGAAGATCCACAAATGGAATGTTTTCGTCTTTGATGGTTTTCAGAACGGATGCTGCGTCGGACATGATTGGTGTCTCCCCTGATTAAGTGTTCTCGATCGGCGGGCTTGTTAAACGGCTTCGTCGCCGCGTTCACCCGTCCGGATGCGTATTGCGTCGTCAATGGTCGAAATAAAAATCTTCCCGTCGCCAATGCGGCCGGTTTTGGCGGCCTGCTGGATCGCTTCGATGGCGCGCTCCAATTGGTCGTCTTCCAGCACAACCTCGATTTTCACCTTGGGCAAAAAATCGACCACGTACTCGGCGCCCCGGTACAGCTCGGTATGGCCCTTTTGCCGCCCGAACCCCTTGGCCTCCAGCACGGTGATGCCTTTTAGGCCAACCTCGTGCAGCGCCTCTTTAACCTCGTCCAGCTTGAAAGGCTTGATGATCGCTTCGATTTTCTTCATTACGCCTTCCATAGCACGGGTCCATGGTCCGGGCCACAACATGGTCATTGATCGCCACTGATCGCCACTGATTGCCATTGATTGTTGAATTGCACGACCCGTGCCATGTGGTTACTGCGCCAAAAGCGGCAGAAATGCTGGGTTTTTCCAGGGGCCCCGTGACTTTCCATGGGAAGATGCCTAAGTTTTAAGCACAAAACAGCCTCTTTTGGAGGCAGGGCGCTACCTGGGTTTATTCATGACATCAGATCAAAATGGTGACCAACGAGGGGACCAACCAACGGACTCTCCCGGCGTAATCGCGCTGCCGCCGGTGATTTTCGTAACGGCGCTGGTTGTGGGATTTGCCGTGGAATGGCTGTCACCCTCCATGATCATCGATTCCGGCTCGCGCATTGCGGCGGGAATTGTCGTGCCCCTCGGCGGCATTGTGATGATTGCTTTGGGGATTTTGCAGCACCGACGGTCTGGCAACGACCCGGACCCCCGCAACCCGGATGTGACGGTGATGACCTCGGGCATTTACCAGCGGACCCGCAACCCCATCTACATCGGCTACATCTTGGTGTTGGCCGGGATCGGATTGGCCGCCAACAGCATGTGGGTGTTGGTCACGGTCATTCCCGCCTATTTCGTGGTGCGCTGGGGTGTGATCGCCCGGGAAGAGGCCTATCTAGAGGCCAAATTCGGCCAGACCTACATGGATTACAAATCCTCCGTTAGACGGTGGTTCTAACATGTTACTTGGCCGATCAGATTCACGCGACTGACAAGGCGTCAGTCCCGATCTGCTCGCGCGACCATTCCTTCATCTCACCACCGGTGTGACTTCGGCGGTAAACTGTTTTAAACAGGCTTTGTGGCGGGCGTAGCTCAGCTGGTTAGAGCACCGGTTTGTGGTACCGGGGGTCGGGGGTTCGAATCCCCTCGCTCGCCCCATTTTTCCTCTATCTAGGGAACGCGGAATTGCTATCGGCCGAATAACCCCAATACCCAACGCAAGATACGCCGGGTGAATCCACTTTCTTTTCGGTGAAGCGCGTTAAAATAGCTCTCGCGGCGGTTTCCCTCCCCGAGACGACCAGTCGCAATTTGCTCAGGCGTCCATTTGTCCGCCCATTTTATTTCGCCCTGATGTATCCAATAATGTGACTGGCAGGATTGTTGCCAGTTCCCCACCGAGGGACGAAGTGATGGTCCTCGACTCGTTTCTTCAAGTGCCCACTCTGTTGGGCCGAGTGGCGTCCTAATTTTTGAACCGCACCCGCAGGCGCAAAGATGCGCTGCCGTGCCAAACTCCCGGGAAACGTAAAGCACTTTTGGTCTTAGCTCTTTCGGCATGTAGTCAACGTATTGCAATTCAAACTTCATCAGCGTGGATCCCGACAATATTCAAATCACTTAAATTCAATAAGACGTGGATATAGTCAGATTCATCTTGGTAAAAGCCCCGAAACTGCTTGAATTTTACAACTGCTAAACAGGCATTTAGAGAGTTCAATTCCGCAATCTGAATATTAGTTTTGTAAAGATCGTCGGGGTGGTCGGAAAGAGGGTCCAGACCCATTTCTCGTACATCAGCGCCTCGGTCCTCGGAATAGAAGGTAGCTCGCAACATTCCGCCGATCTGTTCCGGCTTTCGGCTGAGGCCCATGCCAACATCGATAAACGGGATTTTTTTGGAAAGAAGTAATTCAAAGATTTCTCCTCTCGACGTGCCTTTATCGACACATACAAACGCGAAAGTCACATCATTGAGGTCCTCCACGCAGGATGTGTCTACGTACTTCGATTTAACGGAAAGTCCTGTTCTGAAATTTTCGTACCGGGAACCGTAAACGTCAGATTTTTTCATTCCGAATTCAGACTGCTCAACTTTCCCTGGGGACCGGTAAGCGTTGTGAATATGAAATTTGTCTCCGTCAAACGCCCTAATTTCTCGGACAGGTGTCTTTACAAGAAAATCAAGAACGTACGCACCGGTTCCGCCCAATCCTATCAGCGCCACGACGTCGGTTTCGAACTTGGCAGACAAATCGCTGATGTTCGCCCTACTAGTTAGAGTGTCAGTGAATTTGAAAACAGATTTGGCCTCGGCTACTTCTGGAGGCGCCCTAAATGTGAATGGATCAACATTGTGTAGCTCCATTGCTGGCCCAGAAATTATCGCAACATAGCTTTCGATTTTGGCAAAAAGATCCTTAAACTTTCCCTGTTTGGGTTTGTTCGAAAATGATCGCTGCACCGCCACGTCACTGCTCGCCTCGCTCATTGTAACCTCCAACGGCCCACCGGCGAGATTGGCAATTTGACTTCCATCCAGTTCGTGCGGGACGGCCCCTGCGAAGAAAATTTGATGGTCAACTTGAACGACGTTGACCTCGTCCACAAAATCAAGAGCGGTGACAATCGCCCCAGTTTGCAAACACCCGTCACTATCCAAATAGGGAATATCCCGGATGACGAGGTGGTTGGTATCAAATGCTACCGCATAACCCTTGTCGACTAACCTCCGAATGTCATCGTTATGACTGACCAGTTTCTGAAACATTAAATACCATGCCTTCCTTGACCTTGACCGAAGCTCCTTTGGGGAGGACGCCATCCTTCTTGTTCCCCGGTCCTTTTTTGTAGGTCACGGAATAGGTAATTTCTGGGTGTTCTGGATAATCTGGCACTTCCAGAGTAACCACCTCCGCATGCGAGATCTCGTTTCCTTTTCCCCATTCATGCTGAGCTCCCTCAACAATTATCGTGACAGTCTTCGTCTCTTTTGCCATTGCTCCTCCAAATCTGAAATTAATCTCCAAATCCTCAACCAACGTAGAAGTGCTGGTATGGAATTTTTGGAGTATAGCACTACCGATGATACATAGAAACTTCCCGGCGATCACCCCACGTTGACTTTTGGCCTTGGCAAGAACTTCATCCAAGACTCGCCGAGCAAATATTAGGTTTGTGGCGGGCCAATTTAAGTCGCCGAGGACCAAAGGGTGTCGAAATAGCGGCGGGGCCAAGCCCCTTCGATCTTGGTAGCATTGCAGCTAAGCTACGGGGCGGCTTACGGTGCGCGGTGCGGATCGTGTGGCTCTCGCCGCCCAGCGAAGTTTTAACGCCAAATTTATGACGAGTACCGATCCTTCAGAGAACTCCCTTAGCAACGAGCCGACGCTGGAGCGGTTGCTGGCCGTGGCCCGGGCGGTGGCGACCGAACAGCATCCCCATTTGGCTGCCAATGAAGTGACCTTGGACAGCTCCATTGATCGGGATTTGGCCTTGGACAGCCTGGGCCGTCTGGAACTGCTGGGCCGTATCGAGGTCGAGTTCGATGTGCGGTTGTCGGAAGACCTGATGTCCAGTGCCGAAACACCGCGGGATTTGTGGCGGGCTTTGGTGGTT
>JABHVE010000108.1 GCA_018658465.1 Alphaproteobacteria bacterium | reverse complement strand
CCGCCAAGCCGTCCACCAAGGTGGCGTCGGTGGCGTAGACGATTCCCGCCACGGCTTCACCCCGTTCCACCAACGCCAAGGCCCCGCGTACATCCATGGTCCGGGCGACCGATGGCTCGGTGGCAGCCCACACGCCCAAGCTTTCCAGTGCCTCGCGCCCATAAATTCCGGCGGGGACATGGTCGGGGTCGCCCATGGCCAGCCGTCCGCCATCCAAAGCTTCCGCCAACGGAAACCCCGGGCCGATGGTCACATCCAGGTGCGTCCCCGGCGCCGCCACCAGCACCAATTGGTTGGTCATCAAATTAAATAGTGACCCTTCGTCGATGACGCCGCGCTCCGCCGCGTAGGCCATCCACTGGGGGCTCGCCGACAAAAATATGTGGGCAGGGGCACCGCTGGTGATCTGCCGTGCCAAAATGGACGACGCCGCGTATGACGCCCGCAGATCGACGCCTGGGTTCGCGCCCTCGAACTGATCCATCAATTCGTCCATCGCCGTAGTGGTGCTTGCGGCCGCGAAAATCACCACCGGGTCCTGGGCGTTCGCAGGCAATGACCACAGAGCTAGTGCTGCGAAAACAATGACCGCTTTCAGAATTCGTGCGCTCATTTGGCCTGATATAACGCCGCCGGGTCTGTATCGGGGGCCATCATCACCTCAATTGCGCCATCGCGCACGGTGTTAAACCAACAGCTCAGGTGGCCGGTGTGACAGGCGACCCCGGTCTGGTCCACGGAGAGCAGTAAGGCGTCACCGTCGCAGTCCAGGCGGATTTCCAGCACCCGCTGAGTTTGGCCCGATTGTTCACCTTTACGCCACTGGGCTTGGCGGCTGCGCGAAAAGAAATGGGCCTCGCCCTTGGCCAGTGTTTGCTCCACCGCCTCGCGGTTCATCCACGCCAACATTAAGACCTGTCCGGTGTCGTGTTGTTGCACCACTGCCGGCACCAATCCGTCCTCATCAAAGACGATTGCGTCTACCAGGGCTGTTCCCGCCACGGGCTCGTTCGTATCGCTCATAGGATTCCCTCGCTTGCTCTGGGCCGGACCATATCACCCCGGCGTCCTTGTACCATTGGCCTGGCCCATAAAATGTTATAACATAACGTCTATGAGCAGCGCCGATTCAAACACCCCAGCCAGCAACGCCAACCGTGATCATGACCATGATCATGGCAAATGCGTGGCCGAGGCCCTGGCCAGTGCGGAGAGGGTTTGCGAGGCCCAGGGAGCGCGGCTTACCCCCCAGCGGCGGCAGGTGTTGGAATTGATTTGGCGCAGTCATGTGCCGGTAGGGGCCTACGAAATTTTGGATGCCATGCGCGATGGTGGGCGCCGGGCCGACCCACCGACGGTTTACCGGGCCCTGGAATTTTTGGCAGGTCTCGGTTTGATCCACCGCATCTCCACGCGCAACGCCTTCATCGGATGCTCTCATCCCATGTCGGAGCACAGGGCCCAGGTGCTGTTGTGTGATGGCTGCGGCCAGGCCACCGAAATCGAGATTGGCACGATCGCCCAAGGGCTGACCGATGGGGCCGCTGACCTGGGGTTTGCGATCGCCGACCAGACTGTCGAAGCGTCCGGTTTGTGCCGCAGCTGCCAAAGCACGGCACACTAGCCATGCATTCTGGTGCCGCTGAGCCGATCCTTGGGGCCGAAAACGTATCCCTTGTTCTGGGCGATCACTCCATCCTCAGTGGCGTGGATTTGGCCGTTGCCCCGGGGGAAAGCGTGACCTTGGTGGGCCCCAACGGCGCTGGCAAAACCATGTTGCTGCGGGTGCTCATGGGCTTGGTCCCGCCAACGTCTGGTGTGGTCACCCGAAAGCCAGGGCTACGGGTTGGGTACCTGCCCCAGACCATGATCGCTGATGCAACCCTGCCCATGGATGTGCAGCGGTTCGTTGCCATTGGCACCTCCGCCAGTAAGGCGCGCCGATCCAAAGCGCTGGAGGACGTGGGCCTTGGCGCCCTGTCTCGACGGCCCATTCACGACTTGTCCGGTGGTGAAATGCGCCGCGCCATGTTGGCCCGGGCTTTGTTGCGAGACCCGGATATTTTGGTGCTGGATGAACCCGTTCAAGGGGTCGATCTGCCGGGCCAAGTTGAATTGTATGACCGCATCGCCAAGGCGAAATCTGATCGAGGCTGCGCGGTTTTAATGGTCTCCCATGATCTGAATTTGGTCATGGCCGCCACCGACCGGGTGATTTGCTTGAACCACCATATCTGTTGCGAAGGCGCGCCGGATTCCGTTCGCGACCATGCAGAATACCGGGCGTTGTTTGGCGACGAAGTGGATGGCTTGGCGGTGTACACCCACCATCACGACCACGCCCACGGGGCGGATGGGGAAGTGGTGCCCATTGATCAGGCCGCTCATGAAACGGCCGCCCATGACTGAGGGATTGATCGGCGGTTTGGTCGTGGCGTTGGTGGCTGCCCCCATGGGCTGTTTTATTCTGTGGCGGCGCATGGTGTTTTTCGGTGCTGCCGTTTCCCATTCCGCACTGTTGGGGGTTGCTCTGGGGCTGGCATTGGGCATCAGCGTAACCGCCGGTGTGGTGCTCATCACCGCCGCCGTCGGCGTCATGTTGGTGATCCTGCGGCGGGACAAACGCCTGGCGGACGACACAATTTTGGGGGTGGTCGCCCATGGGGCCTTGGCCTTGGGCCTCATCGCCCTGGCCCTGATGGAAGGCCCAGACATTGATTTGGAGGCGGTGTTGTTCGGCGACATAACGTCGATTACCTCAGGCGATCTGGTTTGGATTTTCGCCGGTGGAGCCACCGGGTTGGTGGTGCTGGGTGCGCTCTGGAAACATCTGCTGGCCATGACCATCCATGAAGAAATGGCAATGATCGAGGGTGCGCCGGTAGCCTTGGTCCGCATCGTTTTCATGCTGACCCTTGCCGTGGTGGTGGGGGTGGCGCTGAAAGTCGTTGGGGCGTTGCTGATTGTGTCGTTGCTGATCATCCCAGCAGCGGCTGCGCGAAGACTAACGACGGGCCCCGAAGCTATGGCCGCAATCGCCGCCTTGATCGGCGTTGTGTCGGTGTTGGGGGGGCTGCAAGCCCATGTGGCCTGGGAAATCCCAGCGGGGCCGGCCGTGGTTGTGGTCGCGGTCGTAATTTTTGGGATTACGTTTGGTGCCGGGAGAAAATCGGTTTAGAGCCTGGACAAACCTGCTTCCAAATCAGCGATCAGATCATCGGGATCTTCCAGACCTGCGTGGACACGCAAAACCTGTCCTGGCTCATCCCAAGGGACCACGGATCGGGCGGATTTCATGTGGGCTGGGAGGATCAAGGTTTCATACCCGCCCCAGGAATAGCCGATGCCGAACAGTTCCATCCCGTCGACCATTGCGGCCACGTCGGCGTCCGGTTCAACGACAAAACTGAAAAGCCCAGAGGCCCCGGTGAAATCCCGCTTCCACAAGTCGTGGCCAGGGAAACTTTCCAGGCCGGGATGCAGAACCCGGGAAACCTCTGGCAGCGCTTCCAACCACCGGGCCAAGGCCAGGCCATTGGCCTGGTGTCGCTCCAACCTTGGAGCCAGCGTGCGCAGGCCGCGCAAGGCCAAAAAGCATTCATCGGGGCTGACGCAAAGGCCCAGGCGGCGAACCATGCGGCGAATCAATTTCAGTGGCGTTCCCGAGGCCGTCAGCGAGCCCATCATCAGGTCGGCGTGACCGCCAATGTATTTTGTGACTGATTGCAGTGAAACATCAACACCCACCCCTAACGGCTTGAAAAACAAGGGAGTTGACCAGGTGTTGTCCAGGATAGTCACTAGGTCTGGATGGGACTTCGCCGCCGCAACAATGGCCGGAACGTCCTGGATTTCGAACGTCAGCGACCCCGGAGATTCCAGAAAAATTACGGTGGTTTCGGGCCGGATCAGACCGGCGATCTCTGCACCGATAGCGGGATCGTAATAGGTGGTCTCGACACCAAAGTCCTTGAGCACCAGGTCGCAAAACGCCCGGGTTGATTCGTACACCGCATCGGTCACGAGGAAATGCCCGCCGGGTCGGGCGAACGTCAGTAAAACGGTGGAAATTGCTGATGAACCGGACGGCGTGAGCACGGTTGCACCGCCGCTTCCTTCCAGGGCGGCGATGGCGTCTTGCAGGGCGAAGGTGCTGGCCGTGCCGGTGCGGCCATACGCCGATCGGGCTGGATCCATGGTGGCGGCGTGCAGTTCCGCCAATGTTGGAAACAAAATGGAGGAGGCCCGGTGCACCGGCACGTTCACCAGACCCTGGTGATCGTCCGGTTGCCGGCCAACGTGGCTGGCCAGCGTAGTGTCTTTCAGAGTTTTGCTGAGCTTGGATTTGGTCATAGGTCTATCGGCGTGTATTCCCGACCGCCCCATTCGGCGGAAACCAACGAGGGCAGGGGGCCTGTCACGCCCCGCCGGTCAACAGGGGGGCAATCACGGCAAACGCTCGGGCGCTCATGACGAATGGCCACAAAGGTCCGTAAAGCAATGCGTGCCACATCAGGAAGCCAAAAAATGGTTCGATGTTTTGGGTCCATCCCCAAACGGCGGCCGGGATTACGTACAGAAAATACCCGCCTAAATAGATGACAAGGGCGAGACGGGTGCCCGTTAGATTTTCAAACATAGCAATTAAATCCTTTAAGTCCCGGCAGCGAAGGCGATGGAAACGCGCCGGTTCTGACGGCCTTTCTTTTTTATCTTGGTGACGACGATCGTGCCGATTTCACCGGTTTGGGCCACGTGGGTGCCACCACAGGGCTGTAAATCTTGGTCGTCGCCGATGCGGATCAGCCGCACCCGACCTGCGCCCATGGGCGGTTTCACCGACATGGTTTTCACCAAATCGGGCTGAGCCGCCAGTTGTTCGTCGGTGATCCATTCGGTGGTGACCGGGTGATCTTCGGCGATGATGCGGTTCAGATCGGCGGTGATTTGTTCTTTGTCCAACGTGGCTTCGGGGATGTCAAAATCTAGTCGCGCCTTAACCTCGCCGACGCTGCCGCCGGTTACCGGGTAGTCCAGCACCGCGGATAACAGATGCAAGCATGTGTGCATGCGCATGCGGGGATACCGCACATCCCAATTGATTTCTGCTGTCACCTTGGCGCCAGCCGCGATTTCGGGGGCGCCGCCATCCTCCCCCGGGACCGGCACATGGACGATGGCTTCGCCGACCTTGATCGCCTCGGCAATGGGGATTTCAGCGCCATCGGCGGTGCGGATCAGTCCTAGATCGCCTGGCTGGCCGCCGCCGGTGGGATAAAAAACGGTACGATCCAGTTCGATACCGCGTGGGGTTGCCGCCACCACTGTGGCGTCGGCGGAGCGCATGTATGCGTCGTCCCGAAAGAGCGGTTCTGTTGCCATTATTCGAGCCAATGGGGGATGGGTAGGCCTTTTTCGCGCAGGAAATCGGGATTGAAAAGCTTGCTCTTGTAGCGGCCTCCCATGTCCCCAAGAATGGTCACGATGGTGTGCCCTGGGCCCATTTGCTCGGCCAAGCGTTTGGCTCCCACCAAGTTGATCCCCGACGATCCACCAAGGCACCAACCTTCGGTCAGGATCAAATCAAAGATTACGTTCAAGGCCTCGGTGTCCGTCACGCGAAAGGGCGCATCCACCTCTAAGTCTGCCAAGTTTGCAGTAATGCGACCCTGACCGATCCCTTCGGTAATGGAATCGCCCTCGCTTTTTAACTCGCCGGTCTTGTAATAGCTGTACAGATTAGCGCCCATTGGGTCGGCAAGGCCGATGGTCACATCGGGATTTTGCTCTTTCAGGTACATGGCGACACCGCCCAGGGTGCCACCCGTGCCCACCGAGCATATGAATCCGTCGATTTTGCCGTCTGTTTGCCGCCAAATTTCCGGGCCGGTGGTTTCATAGTGGGCTTGGCGATTGGCCACATTATCGAATTGGTTGGCCCACATGGCACCGTTTGGCTCGGTTTCGTTCAATTCTTCCGCCAGTCGGCCAGAAATCTTGATGTAATTGTTGGGGTCCTTATAGGGCACGGCGGGAACTTCCCGCAGATCGGCCCCAGTCATGCGAATGACGTCCTTTTTTTCCTGGGACTGGGTGTCTGGGATCACGATAACCGTACGATATCCCAAGGAGGCACCAACGGTTGCCAAGCCAATGCCGGTATTACCAGCGGTGCCTTCCACGATCGTGCCGCCTGGGCGCAAGGTGCCGCGCTTTTCACCGTCGCGGATCATGAACAACGCCGCCCGATCCTTGACGGAGCCCCCTGGGTTAAGGAATTCCGCCTTGCCCAGGATGTTGCACCCGGTCTGCTCGGACAGGGTGCGCATCCGGATCAAGGGTGTATTGCCGATGGCGGCAACCAAGCCGTCGAAAAATTCCATTATTTTGCCAAAAATTCAGTAAGGCGGCGCGTGGGCCGAAAGGCGACTGTACCTTTGGCGGGACCGCCGTTCAAGAAAACCGATCGAATAAGTCAGGAACGGATCGCTTTCTTACGGCCGATATTTTGAGGTAGGGTCAAGGTCTGGAGTTGGGAGCGCGCGGCGACATGACTTTAAGCGGAAATGGGTACGGAGGACGGCGGCGGCGGGGGCCCCCCATCACCAGACGGGTAATGGTGTGGGTGATCGCCATGGGCTTCATTTTGGGAGCCGCCTATATTTCGTTCCGTCAGGCGGCATCCCTTGCCACCACCCAAGTGGCTGAGATGCGCATGGATCAAGAGCTTTTAGAACGTGAAATTGAAGATATGGCTTTGAAAAACGCCGGTCTTCAGACTGCGTTGGAGGACGAACAGGGTCGTGCCGCAGGTTTGCGGGAAAAATACGACCTCGCCATACCCGATGCCGAAACAGAAGCCATGTTGGACGCCCTGCGAGAGCGCCGTGAAGCCGGGATCGCAGCCGACCGCCTGACAGAGGTCATCGCCGGGGCACAAAACGAGTGGACGTGCCCCACCGAGCCGGAAACCAAGCGTTTTGTGATCCAAACCCCTGTAAACGACGGTGCGAACGAGCAAGCCGCCTTTGCCAATGGCACTGTGACCGTGACCGGGACCGGAATATCGGTGTTGTCGGATGGTGGCCTGCCTGAAGCCTGGTTTAACGCAGGCGAGCCGGTGACGTTGACCTTCACCCGCATCGGCGGGGAATCCACAGACGTTACAGGGATATTACCGCTGCACCATTCCCTGGTGTTTGGCGCAGAGATTCACCGGTTTACAGTCATCAAAGGGGACACGCTTTCGTTTGTTGCTGTCACCGGCCAAGTCTGCACATTTCCTTGAGGCGGGGGTACAATGCCAAAAAGCAAAGTCCGCAAAAAAACGTCAAAACCGCAGCCGATTGAGAAGGGCAGTATCGTGAATTGGAAGACAATTTCCGCAGTAATCGTCGCTGGATTGGCCATTTGGATTGTCATGACCCGGGGATCTGGCGGCGTCGATCAAGGCGATTTTGCTGAATTGGTAAGCGCTGGCCAAGGGGCTTTGGCGGACGTGGTTACGGTCCCTGAATTGGGGCGTGACCATGTGCGTGCCGGAACGCCGATGCAATACAGTTTCGATCCGCCGACGTCTGGGACCCATTGGGAAATTTGGGTGGATCCTGGGTTTTACACCCAGCAGCAACCTCTGGCGCCGTTGGTCCATTCCATGGAACACGGCCACGTCGTCATCTTTTACGGGGACGTGGGCGACGAGGTTTTGGCGATTATCGAGGATTGGGCGAACACCTGGCGCGGCAACTGGGATGGGATCGTGGCTGTGCCGCGACAGGAATTGGGCGCTGGGGTCGACGTGGCCGCCTGGACCCACCACCTTCGCATGGACACATTTGATGCCGCCGCCGCCGCCGCCTTCACCGATCGGTATCGTGGTCGCGGTCCTGAAAACCCAGTGCGCTAGTTGTGAGATGTTCTGAGCGGGCCCGCTCTTTCTAGGATCGTTGCTCCGCAGGCACATTTTAATAGTTGCTCCGCAGGCACTTTTTAATCGCTGCTCCGCAGCATGGGTCCCGAAAACCCAGTGGGCTAACCACCACACGCGATCGCCTGCCTAGCTGATTTGGGAAGCTGGTCGCGCCAGCAGATCGTGGTCGATTTTTCGACCACGTGAATCTGATGGGCACCTCTATCGGGGCAAATTCGAACTGCCCATCAGGAATTCATCCACGGCGCGGGCGCATTGGCGGCCCTCGCGGATTGCCCAAACTACCAAGGATTGCCCCCGGCGCATGTCGCCTGCCGCGAACACCCCATCCTGGGATGTTTGATAGGAATGGGTGTCCGCTTCGACGTTGCCGCGGCCATCCTTGGCAACCCCTAAATCGTTGATCATGCCGTCGTGGATTGGATGTAAAAATCCCATGGCCAACAGAACCAGGTCTGCGGGCAATTCGAAATCGCTGCCATCAATTTTTTCCAATTTGCCGTCGACCCGAAATGCGTGGAGTGCCGACACCCTGCCATCGACGCCGGAAAAATGATCGGTGGCAACGCTCCAATCGCGCTCGGCCCCTTCGTTCTGCGATGTCGACGTGCGAAACCGTAGGGGCCAATCGGGCCATGTGAGCCCTTTATCCTCGGCTTCCGGCGGACGCGGCATGATTTCTAATTGGGTCACTGATTTGGCCCCTTGGCGTACCGATGTGCCGATACAATCCGACCCGGTGTCGCCGCCGCCAATAACCAATACATGTTTGCCCAACGCCAGGATGTCCGTCACGCCGGGCTGATCTTCGTCGCTGTTCCGCCGGTTTTGCTGGGGCAGAAAATCCATCGCCTGGTGGATGCCGTTCAATTCTCGGCCCAGAACCGGCAAATCGCGTCCCTGCTCAGACCCCCCTGACAGCACCACCGCATCGAAATCCTTGGTTATGTCGCCAATGGAAATGTCCTGGCCCACAGCCACCCCGGTGCGGAATGTTACGCCTTCGGATTCCATCTGGGCCACCCGCCGATCGATGTGGTGCTTTTCCATTTTGAAATCTGGAATGCCGTATCGCAGCAATCCGCCGGGCTTTTGGTTCTTTTCGAACACCGTGACGATGTGGCCTGCGCGCGCCAGCTGTTGGGCACACGCCAACCCGGCGGGCCCGGCGCCAATGACGGCAACGGTGCGTCCGCTGTCGTGATCGGGCGGACGGGGGATGACCCAGCCTTCTTCCCATCCACGATCAATGACGGCACCTTCGATGGTTTTGATGGTCACCGGATCATCGATGATATTCAGGGTGCACGATGCTTCGCACGGTGCCGGGCAAATGCGTCCTGTGAATTCTGGGAAATTGTTGGTGGAGTGCAAAACCTCCAAGGCGGCTTTCCATTCGCCCCGGTAAACCAAGTCGTTCCAATCGGGGATGATGTTACTGACCGGGCATCCATTTTGGCAGAACGGGATCCCGCAATCCATGCAACGGGCGCCTTGATCAGACAGCTCCGACGCATTCAATGGAACCGCGAATTCTTTGTAGTGCTTGATCCGCTCAGCCGCCGGAGCGTTACCCCGGTCTTTGCTTGGTATTTCCAAAAATCCTGTAACTTTACCCATGGTGATCGACCCGAGACGCTTGGGCCTCTGGTTGGCTGCGCAATTCTGTCAGGGCCCGGCGATAGTCCACAGGGACCACCTTCACAAATTTTGAAACCATGTCGGCCCAGTTGGCCAGAATGTGTTCGGCCTTGGCGCTGTTGGTGTAACGGCCGTGATGGGTCAGCATGGTGTGCAGCCGGACGGCATCTTGGCCCAGCATGTCTTCCATGACCGCGGCCAGGCCGTTGCTTTGTCCGGCGGCGGCGCGGATGTCTTCATCTGACCGTGTGTCGGTAAAGCGTTCCAATTCAACCATTTCGGGGTTGAGCTTGGCCTCAAACGTGCCGTCTTCATCCAGCACATAGGCAATGCCACCGCTCATGCCCGCTGCAAAATTGCGGCCGGTGTCGCCGATCACCACGACCACGCCGCCGGTCATGTATTCACAGGCGTGGTCGCCGACGCCTTCGATGACGGCATAGGCACCGGAATTCCGCACGGCGAATCGCTCGGCAGCGATGCCACGGAAATAGGCTTCACCGGATATGGCGCCGTAAAGCACCACGTTGCCGACGATCATGCTGTCTTCGGGAACGATTTTGCTGACCGGGTTGGGATAGACAATCAGCCGCCCACCAGACAGGCCCTTGCCCGCGTAATCATTGGTCTCGCCTTTGAGCTCCAAGGTGACGCCGCGCACGGCCCAGGCACCGAAACTTTGGCCGGCGGTACCTGTCAGGGCCACATGAATTGTGTCGTCTGGTAACCCAGCATGTCCGTGCTTTGTCGCGATCCGTCCCGATAGCATGGCGCCGGTGGTGCGGTCGGTATTCTTGATCGCCGATTCGATGCGCACAGGGGTGCCGGACTCCAAGGCCCCCTTGGCCTCGGCAATCAGCCGGCGATCCAGAATGTCATCGATCAAATGAACCTGGGATTCTGTGTTGCTGATAGCGATCCCTGGACCGGCCTCCGGTGTTTTCAGCAATCGCGCAAGGTCCAACCCCTTCGCTTTGAAATGGGTAATTCCTCGGCGCATGTCCATGCGGTCGGAACGGCCGATCATTTCTTCAAAGGTACGGAAGCCCATTTCGGCCATCAATTCTCGCGCTTCCTCAGCAACAAAGAACATAAAATTGATGATGGCTTCTGGGGTTCCGGTGAAGCGTTTACGCAGAACTTTGTCTTGGGTGGCGATACCAACGGGGCAGGTGTTCAGATGACATTTGCGCATCATGATGCAGCCAGACGCCACCAACGGTGCGGTGGAAAATCCGAATTCGTCAGCCCCCAACAAGGCACCGATAATCACATCGCGGCCGGTGCGGAAACCGCCGTCGACCTGGACCGTAATGCGGCCACGCAATTGGTTCAAAACCAAAGTCTGGTGGGTTTCGGCCAAGCCAATTTCCCACGGGCTGCCTGCGTGCTTGATGGAGGTCTGAGGGCTGGCCCCGGTGCCCCCCGATGTGCCGGCGATGGTCACGTGATCGGCCCGAGCTTTCGCCACCCCCGCAGCCACCGTACCGACACCCAACTCCGAAACTAATTTGACGCTGACCATGGCCTCTGGATTAACGTTCTTCAGATCGAAAATTAGCTGGGCCAAATCTTCGATGGAATAAATATCGTGGTGGGGCGGTGGCGAAATCAAGCCGACGCCGGGGGTCGAATGGCGGACCTTGGCAATGGTCGCGTCGACTTTGTGGCCAGGCAGTTGGCCGCCTTCGCCGGGCTTTGCCCCTTGGGCCACCTTGATTTGCATCATGTCGGAATTGACCAAATATTCCGTGGTCACGCCAAAGCGCCCAGACGCCACCTGTTTGATGGAAGAACGCATAGAATCGCCGTTCGCTTCGGGGGTGAAGCGATCGGATTCTTCGCCACCTTCTCCGGTGTTTGATCGGCCGCCGATGCGGTTCATGGCGACCGCCAGCGACGTGTGCATTTCCCGTGAAATCGAGCCATAGGACATGGCCCCGGTGGCAAAGCGTTTGACGATTTCCTTTGCCGGTTCCACTTCGTCCAAGGGGATCGGGGTTTCCGCGGGCTTTAATTCGAACAACCCGCGCGGCGACATCATCCGTTCGGTCTGATCGTTGATGGATTTGGCATAGGCCCGATAATCGTCCAGGGCGTTGCCGCGGGCGGCGTGTTGAAGTTTTGAAATGGAGTCCGGCGACCAATAATGTTGTTCGCCGCGCTCGCGGTATTGGTAATCGCCGCCGGTGTCCAAGGCATCGCGGTAAATCGGGATATCGCCAAAGGCTTGGGTGTGCCGGGTGACGGCTTCGGTGGCGATTTCGTCCAGGCCGATCCCTTCGATCGAAGTGCCGGTGCCATAAAAATAGTGTTCGACGAAATCGCTGCGCAGGCCCACAGCGTCAAAAATTTGCGCCCCGCAATACGACAAGTATGTGGAGATCCCCATTTTGGACATCACCTTCAACATGCCTTTGTTCGCGGCCTTGACGTAATTGGCGTGGGCTTTTGCTTCCGACAAGCCTTCGGTGAGGATGCCGGTGGCCACCATGTCTGACAAAGTCTCGAACGCCAGATAGGGGTTAACGGCTTCTGCCCCGTATCCAGCAAGGACGCAGAACTGATGAATTTCACGGGCCTCGCCGGTTTCCACCACTAACCCGGCAGAGGTCCGCAATCCAGCCCGGATCAAATGATGATGAACGGCACCGGTGGCCAACAGGGCAGGGATCGGAATGCGCCCGTGGTCCATGGCCCGATCGGACAAAATCAGCACGTTGTCGCCGGCTTCGATGGCGGCCTGGGCCGCAGCACACAGGGCATCCAAGGCAGGCTTCATGCCGTCCGCCCCAAGGTCGGCGGGATAGGTCATATCCAAATTGGCGGCACCAAATGGGTTGTCGGCGAAGCTGCCAATGGCGCGGATCTTTTCCAGATCGGCGTTGCTCAGGATCGGCTGGTGAACCTCTAACCGTGGATGGGTGTCGTCCACCGTCAGCCCCAACAAATTGGGCCGCGGGCCTACCAGGGACCGTAAAGACATCACCAGGGATTCCCGGATCGGATCAATGGCCGGGTTCGTTACCTGGGCAAAATTTTGACGAAAATAATTGTACAGCAGCTTTGGCTTGTCAGACATGGCCGCAATCGGTGTGTCATTGCCCATGGAGCCGGTCGCTTCGATGCCGTTCTCCGCCATTGGCGCCATCAGGAATTTAATGTCTTCCTGGGTGTATCCAAACGCTTGTTGTCGACCCAATATTGACGATGTGCCAGAGGTTTTATGTGCCGGAGCTTCGGGCAAATCTTCCACCTGGACCTGGGTGCGATCCAACAAGTCTTGATACGGATGCGCCGCCGCCATGTCGGCTTTTAATTCGGCGTCGTCGATAATGCGCCCCTGTTCGGTATCGATCAGCAGCATCTTGCCGGGCTGCAGACGCCATTTTTGAACGATGCGATCTTCGTCCACCGGAAGCACGCCGGCTTCGGATGACAACACCACCATGCCGTCGTCGGTGACCACATAACGGGCAGGGCGTAGCCCATTGCGATCCAATGTCGCTCCAATTTGCCGACCATCGGTGAAGGCGATCGCGGCGGGACCGTCCCAGGGTTCTGTCAGGGCGGCGTTAAATTCGTACATGGCCCGGCGGGCGGGATCCATCAGGTCGTTTCCCTGCCAGGCTTCGGGGATCATCAACATCACCGCCTGGGCCATGGGGTAGCCACCGCGCACCAACAACTCCAAGGCGTTATCGAACGACGCCGAATCCGATTGGCCTTCGGGCAACAAGGGCCACAGCTTATCAAGATCATCGCCCAGCAATTCAGACGACAACGATTGGCGGCGGGCATTCATCCAATTGATGTTGCCGCGCACGGTGTTGATCTCGCCGTTATGGCAAATCATGCGGAACGGTTGGGCTAAATCCCAGCTGGGGAAGGTGTTGGTGGAAAACCGTTGATGGACCAACGCCAAGGCGCTGACCAAGCGTTCATCCCCCAGATCCGCATAAAATGCCCCGGTGTCCTTTGCCAGCAACATGCCCTTGTACAGAACCGTGCGGCTGGAAAACGACGGAACGTAAAATTGGGTGGCTTTATCCCCCAACTTGGCAACACCGTGGGCGGTGCGCTGGCGGATCACATACAGTTTGCGTTCAAAGGCATCTTGATCGGGAGTGGTCTCTCCGCGCCCAACGAAAATCTGGCGCATGACCGGTACGGTGACTTTTACGCTGGGCCCCAATACATCCATGTTCAAGGGGATGTCGCGCCAGCACAGCAAGGTTTGGCCCTCGGCCTCGATGCTGGTTTCAAGCAAGGTCTCGCAGGCCCCACGTACATCATCGTCTTGGGGCATAAACACCACGCCAACGCCGTATTCACCGACGGCAGGCAATTCGATGCCAATTTCGGAACATTTGGCGGCAAAGAAATCGTGGGGGATTTGAAGCAAAATCCCAGCACCGTCCCCCATATCCGGGTCCGCGCCGACGGCCCCCCGGTGGGTTAGGTTCACCAATATTTCCAACCCCTGGCGGACGATTTTATGGGTCTTTTCGCCGCTGATATTCGCCACGAAGCCAATTCCACAGGAATCATGCTCGTGCTTGGGATCGTACATCCCCTGGGGTTGCGGGAATCCGTGGGCCATCAAAGCGCTCCCGCGAGGGGCAGGGCGAAGGTGTTCGGTGTGCGAGGCATCGTCACTCTATCTCTGCGCCGTTTCCACGGCGCGTGTCCTTTACAGTTGGGCATCGTATGAAGCGCCAAACGGGGCGCATGTTATAGCCCGGCAATAGTCCCTTGGACTAGGTCCAGTTCGCGGTCTATTTAGCAGTGGTTGGGGTCCATTCGTCGGCGCGGCGTTCACTTTCCGCCGCGTCTTCCGGCGACATGGACTGGGAAACCAGGCTTAACACTTGGGTAGCGTTAGGAAATCCCACGCGTTGAGCCAGCAGCAGCCATTTGGTTCCTTCCACAAGGTCTTTTTCGACCCCTTGACCGGCGGCCAAGGCTGCGCCGACAAAAAAGATGCTTTTGACTACGCCCTGCTCGGCGGCTTTGATGTGCCAGAAAAAGGCCTGGGTGTCGTCACGCTCCATCCCCAAGCCATTTGAAAACATATCGCCAATGTTGCTTTGGGCCCCGGCGACCCCTTGTTCGGCCAGAGGCAACCATTCTTTCATGGCGGTCTCATAGTCTTCGGCTTGGGCGGCGGCGACACCAGCGGCGAAATCCGCTCTGGCCACGCCAGCGCTTAAGACAAGGAATCCAGCCAAAGCAAGGCTCAGCGCCGATTTGCAGGCGCTGACAACATGTCGGTTCAAGGTCGATCTCCCAAACTAATGCCAAGGGCCTAAACCCCTGAGCAGGCCCATGATCGGGCGCTTTCAGACAGTATACCGGTTGCCAGGGAGGCCGCGCAAACGGTTGCTTCGCCTATCTAATTTAGTCTTCGGCCCGGGGCTTGGTTAATTGGTCCATGACCGTTTTCTTGGTTTTGGCAATTTTGTCAGCCGCTGGCCCCAAATCTTCCCTCAATTGCTCATGGGCGGCGCGAAGGGCCGGTTCGGCGTTCTCCCAGGCTTCTTTGGCTGCGGGTTTAATCTGTTCCCGGTAAATTTTCCCGGCTTTAGCCTGAACGTTGGGGTCAGCGGCCACCCGTCTTGCTGCTTGGACCAGCAATCTTTGCAGCAATGTCATGTTTTGTAGGGGCGCCCATTTGGCAGCGTGGCCTCGCGGAAAACCGCCCCAGAAAATTTTGCCCCGTCAACCAACGCCCCGGTCAATTTGGAGCGTGCCAGGTTAGCACCAGTCAAATTTGCACCGCTCAAATTGGCGCCAACCAAGTCAGCGCCAACCAAATTCGCGCCGGTTAAATCCGCCCCCGATAAATTTGTGCGCCATGTGCGGTTTTTATCTTCAGCGTCCTTCTCCGCCAACGTCGCGCGTTCCAGACGGCTGCCGCTCAGATTGGTCCCAGCCATCAATGTGCCGGTCAAATCGGCACCGCGCAGGTCGGCCCCGGCAAAATTGGCGCGGGTCAAAATGGCGTTGTTAAATTTTGCGAACATCAACACGGTTTGAACCATGGCGGCACCGGTCAAATCCGCCCCGGTGAAATTCGCGGCGCTAAGGGACATGCCGTTGAAATCCACGTCGGAAAGATCAAGCCCCGACAAATCGGCTAGGACACCCTCATTGCCGAACGAATCCACCCATGCCTCGTGCATTTCCAGCGCCCGGCGGATATCGGTGTCCAACGCCGAAACTGGTTTGGCAAATTCAGCGTCGCGAATGTCGGCCGAAGCAAAGTCCACGTTGCGAGTATCGGTTGATTTCAGGTTGGCCCGACCAAGTTTGCCGTGGCGCACGATGGCGTCAGGCAAAACAGCGCCGCGGAGATTGGCGTCTTCCAGCACCGCCCGTTCCATGTTCGCGCCGGACAAATCTGCATCTGACAGGTCCACGGGGACTTGTCTGCCACGGCTTGCCCCACCGCCCAAACCGCCTGGGCGCAGATCGGCTTCAGCCAAATTCGCGCCACGCAAATGGGCCCCGCGCATTCGGGCACCCCGTAGGTCGGCGCGGAAAAAATTGGTCTGGTCGGAATCGGACCACTCCAAATTTGCGCAGAACATGTCCGCGAAACTTAGGTCTGCTTCCTGGAGGCTGGAATGACTGAGATTGACCCCAGCCATCAATGCCCCGGACAGATTGATTTTGGGCAGGCGCAGTCCCGACAAATCAGCAAAGCGAAATTCGGCACGGCGGCCGCCTACCTGCCCGTGTACAAAACGTTGGTGACGCAACACAGCGTCGGCAAATTCTTGTGGTGTCATACTCACTCCCCAAGCTGACCCTAGTACCAAGAGTCAGTCTGCGCCTCAAGTACTTTGGCTGAATGTGACAAACGCACATATTGCGATTTGGGGTTTTGCCTGGCCCTTTCCACAAAAAAAATCAGCCGCCCGGGGGAGGCGGCCGATTTACTCGGGGTAGGGAGGGACCGAGGTTTGGAGACTAATGCGCTTCGGCAATCAATAAATTCGCTGCTCTGGTCAGGCCGCCATCAGCGCGCTTGTCGAAGCGGACCGTTTGGCCCTTTTGCAGGCTGGTTAACCCTGAATTGTCCAGTGCGGTGAAGTGAACGAAAACTTCGCGGCCGCCGTCGTTGGGGTCGATATAGCCGTACCCAAGATCCGGCTCGTACCATTTAACTGTTCCAGCGTTCGAAGCAGATTGCGGGGTTTTCGGGTGCACTTTTTTGGTTCCTGAATTGAAATCCGTTTGCGCTTGGGCCCATACTTCGCAAGGCCTGTGCCAACTAGGGTTCGGAAGGAATACCCAGGAAAAACAAATGGTTAGATCTCCAAACTGAGGCGTCGATATCCCAAATCGAAGGAAAACCATCAGTTGGTGGTTGAAATGAACCAATCGGCTTGGCGGGAATTCTGGTAGGTTTCTAGTCTCAGTAATCGATACCTGGGGGCGGATTAATGAGACGGATAGCCTTGGTAGTCCTGGTGGGGTTGGCGGTTTCCGGAACGGCGCTTGCAGACGGAATTGCTGACATGCGAGCTTGCAAACGCATGGCCGAGCCCTTGGACGAACTGGTGCCCGTTTGCACCCAGGCATTGAATTCCAACGACCTAAATGAGGTGGAAATCGGCGAGACGTTTTTGCACCGGGGTTGGATCTTGCTGAAGTTGGGAGAAGTCGATGGGGCCATGGTCGATCTTGGCCTGGCCATCGATTACAACCCGGAAGTCGGATGGGCCTATTTCTTGAAGGGCCTTGCCTACGAAACCCTGGGGGAGGAAAAACGCGCCGACGGGCAGTTCAAAAACGCGTTTTTCTATGACCCTGAAAATGTTGAAATCGCCGCAAAGATGGCGGATCGGGGGCTTCTATAGTGCAGATCGTGGTCCGAAGGACCGCGTGAATCTGAACGGCAAATCATGAATGCCGGTTTCACCTCGGGGTGGGAGTCTGAACCGCCCTAGCGGCTGGAAACGATTGCGGAAATCACCGCGATACTGGCAAACACCACCCCCAAGGTGATCAAAACCCATCGGGCATATTTTGTCCCTGCGAAGCGATCCCAGATCATCGATCCCAACAGGATGATGCCGCCGGCGACCATGATAATTTTCAACGCCATGGCCCGTTGATACCCTGATCCTGGGCAATGTGCGATGGGGCTGACTAGAGTTCCCATATCGGGCCGGGCTATAACCCAGGCCCATGGCACCTGCTTCACCAATACCCAACCCCGGGACCGGGCGGTCGATGTTGTCACCGTCGCTGGTGTTGCCGCTGTACACAGGGACGCTTTTTCTTTCGGCCTTCTTGCTGTTTTCCGTCCAGCCCATGTTCACCAAAATGGTGCTGCCGTCCCTGGGCGGGTCAGCGGCGGTGTGGAACACGGCGGTCGTATTTTTCCAGGCGACGTTGCTGGCGGGCTACCTGTATGCCCACCTGACAACCCGATTGTTGGGATTGCGTCGTCAGATGTTGGTCCATGGGGCGCTGCTGCTGCTGGTGTTCACGGCCTTGCCGATTTCCATGGCCCAAGGCTGGATCGCCCCAACCGATGGGTCGCCGGTGATTTGGTTGGTTGGCTTGCTTGGTCTTTCCGTCGGCCTGCCGTTTTTTGCTATTTCTGCCACGGCACCCTTGTTGCAAAAATGGTTTTCCCACACGGATCATCCGTCGGCTGACGATCCATACTTTCTGTATGGGGGCAGCAATCTCGGCAGCCTAGTAGCCTTGCTCGGCTATCCCATCCTGATAGAGCCCTTGATTGGCTTGCGTGCCCAAGGCTGGGCCTGGTCGGTTGGCTACGCAATTTTGGCGGCGGGTATTCTGGCGTGCGGCGCTTTTTTGTGGGGCCGCTATCGAGACACCCAGCCCACCGAGGCTTCTGAACCCGTCGGGCATCTGATCCAGAAAGTTACATGGATGTTGCGTGGCCGCTGGTTGCTGTTGTCCTTGGCACCTTCGGCATTGCTGCTGGGTGTCACACTGCACATTGGCACAGACATCGCTGCCGCCCCGTTCCTGTGGGTGGTGCCGCTGGCATTGTATCTGCTGTCGTTCGTTTTGGTTTTCGCCCGGCGCCCGTTATTCAGTCACGCCTGGATGCTGCGGGGCCAAGTGGTGACGGTGACCTTGGCGGTTTTGGCGGTCATCTGGCCCAATGCGGGCGGCCCCCCGGCGTCAATTCCTGTGCTGTTCGGCATTCATCTGGCTGCGCTGTTCTTCAGCGCCATGGCTTGCCACGGGGAACTGGCACGCCTGCGCCCGGGAACCAGCCGCCTCACTGAATTCTATTTGCTCATGTCATTGGGCGGCGTGGTGGGAGGCTTTTTGACCGCCATTGTCGCGCCACAGGTCTTTGATTCGGTGCTGGAATATCCTCTGGCATTGATCCTGGTTCTGCTTCTTCGGCCAATGCCGGCTACCCCCATTTGGGGCCTGTGGCGGTGGGCGGCAAACACCCTCCGACTGGGCCGGCTGCAATCCATCGTGACCCGCTGGGGGGTGATGTCGTGGGGCCTCGATTTGGCCATTCCCGCCGCGCTTTTGTGGATGTTCGCAGATCAAAGGTGGTACCGAGGGATCCGCGATTCTCTCCGCTGGGCGGCGAATACATTCGAGTGGACGGGGGTTACGGGGAACCTGATCTTTTTGGTTTTCGTGGGTGCCGTTGCGATCCCGCTGGTACTCGTTTCGAGAAGGCCCCTGCGTTTCGGTTTGGTGGCCGCGGTCGCGATCCTCACCTTGGCAATCGATCTTTGGAGCGGTGGAGCCTATTTGCTGGCGCGAGAGCGTACCTTTTTTGGCGTCTACAGCGTCCATACGGTGACCACCCGCATTGGTGAATTTCATGTGTTTTTGTCGGGAACCACCAATCATGGTGCCCAAGGAACGCTGCCGACGGGACGCCAGGAACCGTTAACGTATTACACCGCGGATGGCCCGGCAGGATTGTTTTTTACTGCTTTGGGCCGTTCAAATTTTACGACTGACCGCATGGGTCTGGTTGGCCTGGGGATTGGTACCTTGGCATGTCGCATTACCACTGACGCGCGCCTTACGTTTTACGAAATTGACGGGGTCGTGGAGGATATCGCCCGGGACCAACGCTATTTCCATTACCTGGAAGATTGCGGGGAGAAGACGGATGTGGTGGTGGGTGACGGGCGCCTGGCCTTGGCGGCCGAGCCCGATGGGGCGTTTGGTGTCATCGTAATTGATGCCTTCAGCAGCGACGCCATCCCTGTCCACATGCTGACGGCGGAGGCATTGCAAATGTATCTGAAAAAGCTTCAGCCCGGCGGCTACATGGTGATGAACATCACCAATCATTATTTAGATTTAGCGCCGGTCGTGGGAAATCTCGCGGCGGACGCCGGGCTGGTTGCGCGGATCATGGAAAGCAACGGCTGGGATCCGAACCGATTTCGCATGCCGTCCACTTGGGCGGTGCTGGCCAGGACCGAAGAAGATTTAAGCATTCTGGATGGCGGCGCACCGTGGCGGGAATTGAAGGCCGATCCAACCACTGCCACCTGGACCGATGATTTTTCAAATATTGTCCAGGCGTTGCGTTGGCGGCCGTTCTAAAGGGCCGCGCAATTCCGCCCATGGCACAACCCATCGAGCGTGTATAAGATTGCCGCCTTAATCGCCCATCGTTTTGTAAAGCCCGCCAATGTTACGCACACGAATCATTATCGTCCTTGTTGTCGCCACCGCCACAGTCACTGCGGTGGTTGGCGTCCTATTCCCGCCAATTGATCTGCCACCCCCATCGGCTATCGAAACGCCAGAAGCCGCAACACCGGAAGCCGTCGTGGCTGACGCGGAAGTTGGTGAAGGAGGCCTTGAGCCCTTCATACAATTTTGCAGCGAATGTCACGGAGAGCTGGCGGTGGGAACCGACCAAGGGCCGCCATTGGTTCACGATCTTTACGAGCCAAACCACCACGCCGACGCCGCCTTCGTTCGGGCCGCGCGCCGCGGGTCAGCCCAGCATCATTGGAATTTTGGCAACATGCCGCCAGTCCCGCGGGTCAGCGACGGTGACCTGTTTGCCATCATTGGCTATGTGCGAAGGCTGCAAATCGCGGCCGGTATTTTTTAAATCCTCAGGGCCCTGGGTACAGGTCATCGGTACGCCCAAGAACCCAATAGGTCGCAAGCCCCACCCATTCGTGGACCGCTTCGCTAAACCTAGCCAGACCTGACGTGGGTCGAAAACGCGGTCGCCACGATACGGTCCCCCCTGTGGTGAAATCCACGGGGTAGGGGATCACCGCCCAACCCGCCGCGCGGAAACTTCCCACTGCCCGGGGCATGTGCGACGCCGACGTGACAAGCACCCAAGTTTGGTCAAGGGTCGGGTTGGCGATGCCCGCCGCTAGAACGGCGTTTTCAAATGTGTTCGTTGCCGCATCTTCGAACAGGACGCGGCTGGTATCCAAACCCGCTGCGTCCAACACTACTCGGGCCACATCGGCCTCGGTGGGAATGTCGGGGTTCGATGATTTACCGCCGCCCGTAAAAATCATTTGGGCGTCCTCGAATTGCCGGCCAAGCTGGGCGAATTCGATCAGACGTTCGGCGTTCTCATTGACCGCGATCCGGCCGCGGGCGCGAAATAGCCCGGGTTGGGTGGTGCCTCCCAGCACGATAATGCCATCCACCGTTGAGGGCAGGGCAGCGGCCTGGGGGAACCTGTTTTCCAACCCCGAAATCATCGCGCCACCCAGCGGAAAAACGGCGATCAGCATCAACACGCCAAGGGCGATGGAGGCCAACCGGCGGCCGAACCGAGCCCAGGGTGTCCACAACAGAACAATTCCCAGAAACAGCCCGGTGACCAGCACCCGGCCGGGTTCAGCGAATACCCAGAACCACTGCGCCGCCAGTTGGTACACGCCTATGCCCCCAAGCGTAGGGGGCGGCTGGTGTTACCCGGCTTTGCCGACCGCTGTGGCCTCAGGAACTTCGTTAAGGCGACCCGTTTTGACGTCATACACAAACCCATAGATGGGAATGCGCGCCGGCACCAGGGGATGTTCCCGAATTCGTTTCACGTCTGATGTCACCGTGCGGGTGTGGTCGTCGATGGTGAGCCAGTCGATGTAGTCGCCTTCGGCCGATCCGGGGCTGGCACCATGGTCGTGCCAGCCGTTCTCATCAGCGTGGGAGGTATCCAGGCTGGAATTCAACAAACGGCGCATGGTCGCGTCGTCAAAGGTTTCCATCCCGCAATCTGTGTGGTGTATGACGAACCATTCCTTGGTACCCAGCAATTTGTACGAAATGACTAGGGATCGGATGGCGTCGTCGCTGGCGCGGCCGCCGGCGTTGCGGATCACATGGGCATCGCCCTCGGACAAACCCGCATATTTTACCGGGTCCAAGCGGGCGTCCATGCAGGTCAGAATGGCGAACCCTGCCGTGGGCGGGTGTGCAGGGCTGGTTCGATCGCCGAATCCGGCCGCATGGCGGTCGTTGGCCGACAAAACGTCGTCTAAAATTCCCATCGTTCTCCATCCCGAAGTGTGGATTTGATCCAAGATTTCGGTGTGGAATTTCAAAAATCCCACATTCATTCATGAATTAACTGATCTATACCCGAAAACAACGAGGGGTCCAGGGCGCGTTCTAGGTTCTTATCCGCTCGCTGGCTCCATGACCCCAAACAACGTTCCATCTGGATCAGAAAAATATGCATGGGCACGGCGGTCAGCGCCGACCATGCGGTTGCCGAGGCGAAAGGCGAGCTCAGCCAATCGGGCTTTGGGATCGCCAACGGAAATCCCCAAGCACTGGGGGCGGCGACGGCCTAGCTCTGGGATGGCTCCCTTAGACTGGCCCCGGCTCCAGGGTCTGGTTGATGGCATCGGTGACTTCGGACACATCTATGGGCTTGGAAGACACCGAAAATCGCAGAAATCTCAGTCGGCATGGAAATCAATTGCTACGCATGCGCCGAACTGTAGACCACCAATTCCGGCGGGAAACCGCCTAAGAAAACCCCGGGTTCAACCCCGGGGTTTTTTTTGTCCATATGAGGATTTCCAATGTCTGAGACGATCAATGTCGCGTTGCTAGGTTTGGGCCGAATCGGCAGCCAGTTCGCCGCCGGTCTTGTCGCCCACATTGCCGAGGGCGCTTCACCCATCAGCATCGTCGCCGTCGCCGAAGCCAATCCGGAGTCCGAAGTCGCCGCGAAATTCAAAGCAGAGGGCGTGGCGGTGTACACCGAGGCCCTGGGCATTGTTGAGATGGGTGTCGAAGTGGGCGTGATTTTCGATCTGACGGGGATGGCGGACATGCGCCAATCCTTGCGGGACAGCCTGCGCGAAGTCGGCAATCGCCATACGGTCATCGTTCCCGAAGTCATGGTTCGCTTGTTGTGGTCGATCTTATCGAAAGGCGAAGACCTGACCGGGCCGCTCAGAGAAGGTTACTAATTCCGGGCGGTCGGTTACCATCGGACCAATGTCACGGTTCGAAACTCTAAGATTCATCAACGCGGCCCATTTCTTTGACCATTTCTTTCTGTTGATCTTCCCAACGGCGGCGCTGGCGATCGCCCGTGACTGGGAAATTTCCTACGGCGAAGCCTTGGCGCTGGGAACACCGATCTTTGTCATGTTTGGCCTGGGTACCCTACCGGCCGGGTGGTTGGGGGATCGCATGGATCGCCTGAATCTGCTGGCTCTGTTCTTTTTTGGCTGCGGGGTATCAAGCTTGGTGATCGCCCTGTCACCCGGTGCCATTTCCATGATGGCTGGGTTGGGGTTTTTAGGGTTCTTCGCGTCCCTGTATCACCCGGTTGGATTGGCGTTGGTCACCGGCCTCGGGGGGCGCACAGGGCGGGCATTGGCAGTGAATGGTGTCGCCGGAAATTTGGGCCTGGCAGGTGCCGCAGTGCTGACCGGAATCCTCGCCACTTATGGCGGTTGGCAATCTGCGTTCGCGGTGCCGGGGGCCGTATCGATCGTCATTGGTGGGGCGCTGTTTTTGCGCAACCGCCACCACCGAACGCGTTCAAGTCAACATGTTGCGCCCCAACACAACGACGTGGCGGCCGGAAGCCTGCGAACCCAGATCACGGTGTTCGGGGTGATTTGCGTGGCGGCTCTGTTCGGCGGGCTGGTCTATAACGTCATCACGATTTCGCTGCCCAAATTTTTCGACGAACGGCTGATCGGTATCGGCGGGGATCTAGCCTGGATCGGAGCGTCCACAGGATTGGTGTTTGCCATCGCCGCCTTCGCCCAATTGCCAGTGGGGGAGTTATTGGATCGTTACGGGCCGAAATCCTTATTGATGGGGCTGGTGGCGGCCCAGGTGATCTTACTGGTGGCTCTGGCCACCGCCACAGGATGGGCGGCGTTGGTCATTGCCCTGGTTCTGGTGACTATGGTCTTTGCCCAAATCCCTATCACCAGCTGGCTGCTGGGGCACTATGTGCGGTCAAGTATGCGGGCCCGAGCGGCATCGGTTGAATATGTTTTGTCCTTAGGCATGGGGGCAGCGGTGGTGCCGCTAATTGCCGGATTGCACGGGGCCGGTCTGGGGTTCGATTTCCAATATTTTGGCATCGCAATTTCCGCCGCTGTGGTCTTGGCGGCCGCATTGGTATTGCCCAGGGGCCGCGCGGTTTCCACTCCGGTTCACGCCCAATCGGCGGACTAGGAAGGTTTCCGAAATTTCGCCGACTCTAATGCCGGTTTAGTTACCAAGATACCCCGCGGAATCCATCAATAATGTTCAGCCGTCACAAACAGGGCGCCCCCCGACGGCTAAACTTTCGATGTGGGATACCGGGCCAGGACCTGGTGAGTGGGGGAATCGAACATTGCACGCGCCAAAGCCGACAATTCTGGCCAAAGTGGCCGGGTCGCTTAGTTTGGACATCCAAACTGGGGTTCCCGCCAACATTCAGGGCCTATTAACCCCGGGCACCCCTAATTTGCTTGATGGGGATATGGCCCAGGAATGCGCCAAACTTCAGGCGCTTCACATCAAGCAACAGCTCCGGCTCAGGAATTTGGCGATCGCCAACGCCGGGCACCAAAAAATATTCGAACTTTTGGGCTGATTTCTACCCCACATAAATTTTTACCCCTCCCTTGATCCCTGACCTTTCGTACAAAGGTCCTCAGAACAACTCGATCGTTCCCAGGGGGATCCATGTTCAAAAAAATCGTCATACCGGTGGCCTTGGCCGCAACGCTTTCAGGCTGCGTCATTATTGTTGGCGATCCTGAAAAAATGGAAGAAGCCACGACGGAGATCAGTTGCATCATCCTGTTCGGCGGCATTGAATTTGGCTGCCATCACAAATTCTACGACACTGATGAAATTGAAGACAATGAAGGGGGGTAGGGCGTCCCCCCGGGTTCGGGCTTAGGCGGGTTTGCGCGGCAGCGTGACTGTCACGGTCGTTCCAACGCCAACTTCGCTTTCCAAGGTCAATTTAGTGTCGTGAAGGTCCACCAACGACTTCACGATCGCCAGCCCCAATCCCGATCCTTGCTGTGCCATATGGGGGTCGGATTCTGATCTGACAAAAGGATCTGTGACGGTTTCCAGCTTTTCCTCAGGGATGCCATTGCCATTGTCAGTGATCGTGAACGTGTGACTTCGATTGGATGCATGCGCACCTAAAAAAACTTCACCCCCACGATTGGTATATTTGACGGCGTTTGACAGCAGGTTAAACAGGATCTGTTTTACGGCACGTCTGTCGGCGTGCAGTGGCGGCAAGCTATCCATTGCACCCACGGCAAATTTTATTTCTTTTTCCTTTGCTGCGATGTTGATAATCCGCGCGCAATCGGCCACGACGGCGGCCACGACAATCTCTTCTTTGGCCAACGGTTGCTTTCCTGCCTCGACAGCAGACAAGTCCAAAATGTCGTTCACCAATGCCAACAAGTGCTCGCTACTGGCACGAATGTCATGGGCGTATTCGGAATATTTTTCCGAGCCCAAAGCGCCAAAAATTTGCGCCTCTATCATGTCGGAAAACCCGATTATGGCATTTAGTGGCGTGCGTAATTCGTGGCTCATTGTCGCCAAGAAATCTGTTTTTGCTTGGTTTGCTTCTTCGGCCTGGATCAGGGCCTGACGGCGATCCTCATCCATCTGCCTACGTTCAGTTACGTCCCGCAACATCACCGTAAAAATTTTCTCATCACCGATTTTCAATTTGGAGACAGAGGCAGCGGCGGGAAACTCGGTGCCGTCTTTTGTTAAGCCAAAAATATCTTGGCGTTGGCCCATCCTTAGGTACGTTTCGCCGGATCGATCAAATCGATCGAAATGTCGCCGGTGTTCGTGGCGAAATCGATCCGGCAACAAGATTTCAAGTGGCTGTCCCACGACGTCATCGGATTGATGCCCAAAAATCTGTTCTGCCCCATTGTTGAAGAACTGGATGGCGGAATCCTCGGCGACGGTAATGACCGCCTCTGGGGCGATGTCCAGAATTTCAGTGAGTTTGGCCTCGGATGCTTTGATCTTTTCTTCAGAAACCCTCCGTTCAACATCGCGTTTCTGGCCTCGGCGGGAAACGAACCCAATCGCCAAAAGCCCGATGGCCCAAACACCACTGTGTGAAAATCCCAAAGCGATTTTGGCGCTATCCGCTGCCACAATATAGGCCGCCATCGGAACCGACACGCTGACACCGCCGCGGATGTCGCCGACCTCGAATCCCAAATGTCCGTGGCATAGAACACAGCCTTCGACCATGACCATGGGCCGGATCAGGCGAATGTAATGTTCACCGTCGATATCGCTAAGTTCCAAGACCTCTGTCACGCCCTGATCAAATAATTTCAGGGCCGCCAGTTCCCACGGGTCCGCCTCGTTTTTTGGGTTCAGCAGAACCTGGCCGGTGATCTTTCCCTTGATCCCGTATTGCGCTTCGAATTCCCGGGTCATCTGGGTCATCATGTACGCGGGATTCATCAGGGTGAGTTTCAAACCATCGGTGGTTTCCACGTCACGGTTGGGAAGGTGGGCCAAATATTCGTTCGGGGGGGTTCGTTCGTCCACCGGCACGTAAACGCCACCGTGCAAGGTCGCCCATCCTCGAAACGCCTGATCCTTGTTCCAGTTTGCCCGGGCTTCTTCGGTGGCTAGGTACTCCGCCTGATCGTCCAAATTTCGCCCATTCCAAAAATAGGACGTCAGGACCAATACAGTCAGGGCCATCGCTGCGAGAACAGCATAGCGTGAGATCGGCGACGGCTGATTTGGGACGTGCGAATCCAAAATCGTTGCGTACCCTTGGGGTTCATGGAAACTACACCCAGACTACATTCCTATTCTAGGTGAGGTTCGCCAGACAAATCATCGTGAAATCCATATTTTCCGGGCCCTCCGCACGTAATCCGATCTCGTCCGTCCATTTACCAATGCGATGGGTTGAAATGGGGTGGGTCTGAATGCTGGTTCACGAAGATCGGGCGCGGGATCGTGGGCAATCCCTGGATAAAAATTTCGGCACCTTTTTTGCCGGATTTATGGTGTTTTCGTTTGTCGGGGCCGTCCTGGCGATGATTTTGTGGCCGCCTCAGGCCGCCAGCGAAATTCCTAATCGCCACGAGCCCTATACGGCTGAACTGGCGGGCTATGACGCCTTGGTAGAAAACTTCGAACGTTTGGTTTTTGACGACGGAACCATGGGCCGGTCCCTTGCCTGGGACCACTCACCGAACGCCTCACTTTATGGCAAGGGGTCTGAAGATTTGCGGCCTTGGGTGCAGGAACAGTTCGAGATTGTTAACCAAGCCACTGGGATGACTGTGACTCTAAAAGAGTCCGTGGTGGGACCAGAGGACATTTACATCCAGCTAATTACCCGGGCCGCATACACCGCGGACGGCGACTGGCTTTGCTACAACCAAACTGCCTTCAAAGGCGTCGGTCAGCGCATTCGTAAGGATTACATCATCATCCCTGACGATCACCCCTCGGACATTGCGCGTGGCTGTGTGGTGCACGAGCTAATGCACGCCCTTGGGTTCAAGGAACATCCTACCGTTGGCTTCGATTCCGTCTTGTCAACGGACCGCCACATCGGGGAATTCACCGTCAACGATTTGATCCTGTTGCGTACCCTGTACGATCCGGCGATCAACCCGTCCATGACCCGCGATCAAATTATGGCGATTGTTCCTGAAATCATCCGCAAAGCGCAGTTTGAAATTGCGAATTCAGTCACATTCGCGGATGGCCCGTGGAAATAAAGGCGGGAAGCTTCAGACGAAATTGTTGAAGCCGCACGAAACTGCGGTCAACATCCCAGCCCCTAACAGAGGGCGCCTTCTTCATACAAGGCAGTGAGTTGCCCGGAACGTGCCAACAGCAACAGCAACCCATCCGGCAACGTGGAAACCGGTACGCAGCCTTCAGCCCCGGCGGCGGCACCGCCGCCCGCATCCGGGCGGCCATCGCCGACGGCCACAGGAGTGGTATCGGAAAATATCCGTGTGGCGACTTGGGTGCTGCAGGTGGTGTTTAGCAATGTGACGAAAACCGGAGCCGCGGGAAATTCATCAAATTCCCCGCCCGCAATTATATTGTCAAACATGATCGACGTGTCCACGTCGCCATTTCCCGCCGTGCAGGCGTCGACTGTGGTCTTGGTCGCCGGTGCTTCGGCGAGCATCCAATAGACCATATCGATCAGGCCGGTGGTGTAGCCCACTTGATATTCGGCGGCCTGTTGCTGATATGTGCCGACGGTATGAAGGGCGGACGGCACAATTTGGGCGGAGGCCATGGGTATGGCGGTCAGGCAAAAGATTGCTGAAAGAATTAGTCGGCGGATGATGCTCATTTCCCTCGTCCCCTCGGTCCCATTGCACAGCAAGGGGTAGCATAGTTGGGTTCGCGACAATGAGCGAGTGGGTCAGTGATTGAAGTCGCGCGATTTTATGTCACACGGCGCTATACCCATTACATATACAAAGCGAAGGCACCCAAAATCAGTAGACCACTGGCAACAGTCGCGAGAACAAGCAGTTTAACGAGGTCCATTACCCGCCTCCTTGTCAAAGGGTCCAGCCTGGGCGCACCCATTCCGGTGTTTGAGCAGCGAATGGCTCCTCGGGCTGGATTCGAACCAGCGACCTAGTGATTAACAGTCACCCGCTCTGCCGCTGAGCTACCGAGGATCATGCCGTTTGCTGAGCGCCGGTTTATAGCAAGTGCCGCCGCCCAGGGCTATGGGTAGCAAATCGAAAATTTTGGGCTAGTCAACCCGAGAGCTCAGATCGACAACCCGCTCCATCAAATATTCGATCCAATACCGCAAGAATGGATCGGCCTTATCCAGCTTCGATTTCACGCTTGAAGCGGGCAGGACCAGGACCGCGCATCCGCCCATGGTGCTGGCAGTGGCCGTTCGGTCGCGGCCAATCGTCAAGGCCAGTTCGCCGAACATTTGGCCAGGCACAACTGAGGTCAAAAATTTGGTGTCGTCACCGGCGCCAACGGTCAGCTCCACTTGGCCCTCCAAAACAATAAAGGCAGTGCTGGCCGATTGACCTTCGCGGAAAATCACTTTCCCAGGGCCATAGGACCTGCGATCCAGGATATCGGTCAAGTCGTCGAGTTTGAATTTCAAAGCCGCGCTCTCCTTGCCGTTCAGATTCACGCGACCGAAGACGGTCACGATCT
>JABHVE010000067.1 GCA_018658465.1 Alphaproteobacteria bacterium | reverse complement strand
GGCATCTCTACAGCCGCAAGAACTTCAAGCTTAATCGCTCAACTGCCCTTGCCGAGTGGCGCTAGCTTACTGCGGCATGAAGGGCGCCAGATGGCCGATCTTCCTAGACCCGTTCGTTTTAGTCTGACACCACCCATCACCTTCGTCCGTGACCACCGTCCAGGCAACGAACACGATCCGTGGTGCCGAAGGGGAGATTCGAACTCCCGGCCTACTGATTACGAATCAGTTGCTCTACCACTGAGCTACTTCGGCGTTGGGTTTTCCATATGGTTCAGCTGGGCTGGCGAAGCTACGCCCCGGACTTGATGTCCGTCAATTGATGGTCTGCGTAATCAGGCGTCTGGGGTATCCGAGACCGTGATTTTTTGCGGGACGCCGTTACGGTCCAATGCCGCCCGCCAGACTTTGCGGATATCCACCCGGGCCATTTCGTCGCCAGCGGCGGCCCGCACCAAGCCCATGACATCGGGCAACGTCCCGGGACCAAATTCGCCATTTAATTCCAAGGCATCTACCTGGGCCAAGGTCGGGTGAATTTCCAAAAATAATTCCCCGTGGCGCCAGCCGACCTTCACCGGTTGATCCACCACGGTCACCGATGTTCCCGCAGCCACTTGGCGGAATAAATCGTCCACGTCCTGGGCATACATGCGGATGCACCCGTGGCTGACCCGGCGACCAACCCCTGCTGGGCGGTTGGTGCCGTGGATCAGGTACGCGTCCCAGCCCAAATAAATCGCGTGGGCCCCCAACGGATTGTTGGGGCCTGCTGGCACGACTTTCGGCAACGTCGGGTCTTCGGCACGAATGGAGGCCGGCGGTGTCCAGGTGGGGTCAGCGCGTTTGCCGCGTACTGTTGTTTCGCCCAAGGGGGTCGCCCACCCTTCGCGGCCAATGCCCAGGGCATAGGACTGCACCGGGGATCCATCGGCTGGATAGAAAAACAGCCGCAGCTCTGCCAAGTTGATGACGATGCCCTGACGCGGTGCGTCGGGCAAAATTTGGGCGGCGGGCAATATCAGAATTTCGCCATCGGGCACCCATGGATTGACCCCCGGATTGGCTTCGATCAATTCCATGTATCCCAGATGGAATTTTTGGGCGATGGCGACAAATGTATCCGACCTGACGGCCCGATAGCGGATCGTGGTACCGATCAGGTCATCGCGCGGGATTTCCGCCGCCGATGCCGAAACATCAAGTCCGCCAATGTAAGGGGCAACAAAGTATGGGGTCGCAACGATTGCGGCTCCGGCAAAAATGCCAAGAGCCGCAACGCGCGCATATCGAAATAGTTTGGCGATTGCCTGGGAACTGGAAATCAATGTGCGATCCTTATCCCGTGGTGTCGGCCATCGCCCCTGCCGAGGCAGGTTTTGGCGCAAGGCCAGCCTACTTGCGTAGACCTTCGGTATAAATGCGCTCTGCTTGAGTCGCAGCAGCCTGGGCCAACGCTGCAGCCTGATTGGCTGTTTGCGCAGCTTCATCGGCAGCAGCAACGGCAATTGCCGCATTTTGAGCCGCAGCCCGCGCTGAAACATCAGCGTTCTGAGCGGTGGCCCGTGCTGCCGCCGCATCAATGGCTGCCGCTTCGGCGATTGTTCTGATCTCGTTCAGAAGTGCGCGATCGGCGGCGCTAAGTTCTGTGCAACCAGCTGCGGCCAGGGCCAATGCCCCAAACAAAAGTACGGCCGGACGTTTCCAGTGGCTCCGCATGTTATCTCCTCCAAAGTGTAAATGTGTCGTGCATGCGGGCCGCCGTTCCTCCGCTATAGCATTGCCGCCGGCGGCCTTCGAATGGATAGGAGTATACGGGAACAACAAAAAACTCCGCAATATCAGATGTATGGGGGACGAAAATTCTATTTTGGCTCCAAATCGCCCTGATTTACCCCCATTAGTCCCCTGATCCGCCGCTGCCAGAGTCGGATACCGGCACATCCGGAGGCACAGGCGTGTCCAAAGATTGGGCCACCGATGGCGCAGAAGCGGCGGCAGAGCCCGGCGCAGGATCTGCACCAGAGGGGCCCGACGGCACCGGGCTATCTTCGGAAATCTCGGCGGAAGCACTTTCTGAATTCGGTCCCGGGGCCGCCAAAGTCATGAGGGTGGCAGGTCCGCCTGCGGCCCGATTATCAACAGGTCCACTTCTGGCCCGATTATCAAGCCCGCCACTTGTGGCCCGATTGTCAAAACCGCCGCCCGTGGCCCGCCAGCTTAAAGAGTCGAACGTTTGGCAATGGCTGCACGACGCAGACCATTCGGTAGATCCTTCGCCGCATTCGCCACACACCCATCCCGGGTCGCTTGCGCCAACGGCAGCTTTCATCAACCAATCCCGTGCGGCCAAGCCCGGACCATGTTCGGCGTCTTCCAATTCCGCCCACAATCGGCAAACCCGAGCTGATGGGTGGTCCGATGTAATGGCCGCTAAATGCCCCCGCGCCGCAGCCCAATCCCGAGCGTCCACTGCGAACCGCGCCAAACCGAATTTGGATTCCATGAAACCGGAGCTGTCTTCGTTGGCGGCGTCATCGCCGACCAATTGGGCGAAACGTTCCAGACGTTTGTCCGGGGTTTCGTTCGGCCACATGCCGCGAAACGCCCCCACCAAATCCGGGTGGGGTGCCACCTTCCATGCTGTCGCCACCACACCAGCCGCCTTGCGCTGTTTGCCCGCCGCCGCAAAAAGTTCCGCCGCCAGCACTGCAGCAGGAACAAAATTTGGTGCCGTGGTGTGGGCCTTCATGGCGAGGCGCGACGCCCGCCGTGCATCCCCATCTGTCTTCGCCGCCTGGGCTTGTTCGTATAACAATATCGCCCGGCGTTTTTCCGCCTGACCCGCCGCCAACGTTGACTGGCGGCCCATGTCTTGGAGCAACGCTTCGGCGCGTTTCCAATTGCCACTGGCCATCTGCAATTCGAACAAGGTTGTCTGCGCCCATTCGGTTTGCGGTTTCAGCGCATAAGCGCGTCGGGCAAATTCCAAGGCGGCGGCGTTGTCATCGGCGCGCAACGATTGGGACAGCAATCCGCGCAGGCCCAAAAATTCTAATTCAGGATTGCCCAGCATGGCGCGGAAATATTTTTCCGCCGCGCCTTCGTCCCCCTGCAATTGGGCGGACTGGGCGGACAGCAATAATGTCAGGGGCGGGTCTTCCAACAGCGCTTCGGCGGCTTGGGCCAACAGCATGGCTTCTGTGGCATCCCCCGCCGCCACCGCAACCATGCCCTGGGTCAACGCCCGATAGCCTTGTTGGCGACGGCTGTTTTGGCGGGCTGCGGCGGTACGTTTTGGACCACCGCGCACCCAAGCCCAAGCCCGATAGAGCATGGCGGAAACCACGATCAACAACGCCAGCGCGAAAACCGCCGCGCCGATTGATGTGTTGATACGCCAGCCGCTCCAATCCACCGACACGTTGCCGGGGTATTCGGCGAACCAAGCCGCAGCCGCGCCAATCACGGCTAGCATGACCAAAACAAGTACCGCGCGGATCAAGGTGTCGCGCCAATTTGGGTTGCGCCAAACTCCTGGGCCAGCAAAGCCACCGCTCGGGTGGCGATTAACGCCGCGGCCTCGTCGGCCATCGCCCGGGCCTGTGCCAAAATCAACCAAGGCTTGACGATTTCTGCCGCCGCACCGTCCAAAGATTCTAGCTCTGCCACCGCGCCTGTCACATCGCGATCGCCCAGGCGAACCTCGGCCCGGGCGACGATGGCCTGGATGGTATCGCCTTCGATGTCGCCGGTGCGGCGCACAGATACAACACCGCGCACCCGCCCCCACAGGTCCGCCACCCAGCCTTCGTCAGGTTCCGTCGCCGTGACGATTTGGGCAGCAAGACCGGCAAACTCCCGGGTCAGGGTTTCCACAGTGACCACCCCGTCGGCGGCAAGATCGCCTAGGCGATT
>JABHVE010000077.1 GCA_018658465.1 Alphaproteobacteria bacterium | reverse complement strand
GGCCCCGTTTACATTTGAATCAGGTGTGACTGCTAGCGCGAGTAATACTCGATCACCAGATTTGGTTCCATCTGTACCGGATAGGGCACATCGGCAAAGGCGGGATAACGCAGGAAGGTACCTTTAATGGCCTTGGTATCCACTTCCATGTATTCCGGCACTTCGCGTTCGGCAGAATCGACCGCTTCCAGAACCAAAGCGTTGGCCTTCATGGTATCGGTCATCCCGATCACATCGCCTTCAGTCACACGATAGCTGGGGATTTTCACCCGGGCGCCATTGACTGTGATGTGGCCGTGGTTGATGAGCTGCCGGGCGGCGAAAACCGTCGGCGCAAACTTCATACGGTAAACCACGGCACCCAGACGGCGCTCCAACAACGACACCAAGTTTTCCGAGGTGTCGCCCCGACGGCGCACGGCTTCATGATAGATGTTGCGGAACTGCTTTTCCGAAATCTCGCCGTAATAGCCTTTGAGCTTTTGTTTGGCTTGAAGCTGAATACCAAAATCGCTGAGGCGACGACGCCGGGCTTGGCCATGCTGGCCGGGTCGGTAGTCGCGACGATTGACGGGGCTTTTTGGCCGTCCCCACAGGTTTTCACCCAATGAGCGATTGATCTTGTACTTCGATTGCAGGCGTTTGGTCACCGCGGCTCCAGCATAAAGTCAGCAAAAAATAGCGCGGGAGCCCAAAGCCCCCGCGAACGGCGCACTATAGCCACCACTGGCACCGTGTCAAACGCCTAAAAGCGTTGTTTAACGCGGGGGACCGCGCAGGCGGGTCAAAGCCACCACCACCCCGCGCAAGGATCGCACCTCTTGGTCGGTAAGCCGGGCCTTTTGAAACAGATTTCGCAGGGTACGAACCATGGCTGGGCGCTTTTCCGGGGGCTTTAAGAACCCGCCTGTATCCAGCTCTTTTTCCAAAGCCTCGAAAAATGCCACCAAGTCTTCTTTGGTGGCTTGTTCCTCGGCTCCATCCATGGGATCTGGCGACCCTCCGGCAACGCCTGCGGCAAACCATTCATAGGCCACCAACAGTACCGATTGGCCCAGATTAAGAGAGGCAAACGCCGGGTTCGTGGAAATCGCCAAGATTGTGTCGGCCAGGGCCAGATCGTCGTTGTCCAGCCCCGCCCGCTCCGGGCCGAACATGATCCCCACCTTGGCCCCAGCCTCTATGCGCTGCCGACAATCTTGGGCGGCTTGGCGGGGCCCGATCAGATCCTTGGTGATTGCGCGGGTGCGGGCGGTGGCGGCCATCACGTGGTTTAGATCGGCGATCGCCTGTGCCGTGGTGTCGAAGATCTGCACGTTTTCCATGACCTGATCGGCACCAGAGGCCGAAGATATGGCCCGATCGTTGGGCCAGCCGTCCCGGGGTCGCACCAAGCGCAGGTCCACCAAGCCAAAATTCAGCATAGCCCGGGCGGTGGCACCAATGTTTTCGCCCAATTGGGGCTCTACCAGGATGATGGTCGGGCCACCCAAAATGGGGTCTAGGGTTCGATTGGTTCCAGACACGGGCTAGCCCGACTGTTATCCCAGTTCAGAGGTCGCTGCCGGCGCCCCAGCCCGGTGAAGTTTGTAGACGATGGCGTCGTACAAGGCCTGGAACGAGGCGTCGATGATGTTCGCCGACACCCCCACCGTGGTCCACCGATCCCCGCCACCATCCAGGCTTTCCACCATCACCCGGGTCACCGCACCGGTACCCTGGGACAGAATGCGGACTTTGAAATCCACCAGTTCCAAATCTTCCAGAAACGCCGAATATTTGCCCAAATCTTTGCGCAGGGCATCATCCAGGGCGTTCACTGGGCCATTGCCTTCGCCCACCGACATGAAGGTTTCACCGTCCACCACACTTTTGACCGTGGCATCGGATGTGGTGATCAGATCGCCCTTGGCGTTGTAGCGGCGTTCCACAATCACCCGAAAGCTTTCGACCCGGAAGTATTCCGGCAGAGCCCCCAGAGCCCGCAACGCCATCAACTCAAAACTTGCCTCGGCACCGTCATAGGCATAGCCCAGATGCTCGCGCTCTTTCATGTCGGTGATCAGGGTCGCCAACCGCGGATCATCGGCGGCAATTTCGATCCCGGATTCTTTCAGTCGTGCCACAACATTAGCGCGGCCCGCCTGGTCAGACACCAACACATGGCGGACGTTACCCACCGCATCAGGCGGCACGTGCTCATAAGTCCGCGGATCCTTGGCCACCGCCGAGCCGTGCAAGCCGCCTTTGTGGGCAAACGCCGCATCGCCAACATAGGGCGCGTGGGCGTTGGGGGCGCGGTTCAGGCGTTCATCCAACAGCCGGGAAACCGTGGTCAACGAATGCAAGCCAACTTCGGTGATGTCCGTGACCAAATGATCGGCGAACTCCGGCTTCAAAACGAACGTGGGAATCAGCGAGACCAGATTAGCGTTACCGCAACGCTCGCCGATGCCGTTCAGGGTGCCTTGGACCTGCCGGGCCCCGGCGCGCACCGCTGCCAAGCTGTTGGCGACGGCATTTTCCGTATCGTTCTGGGCATGAATGCCCAAATGATCGCCGGGGATGATCTTGGCGACCTCGGCCACGATGCGTTCGATTTCGTGGGGTAAGGTGCCGCCATTTGTATCGCACAGCACCACCCAACGGGCCCCGGCATCGGCGGCGGCTTTGACGCACTGCAACGTGAAATCCGGGTTGGATTTATAGCCGTCGAAAAAATGTTCGGCGTCGAACAAGGCTTCCCGGGTCTTGGCGGCATGGGCGATGCTGTCGGAAATCACGTCGACGGCTTCGGTCAAGGTCGTCCCCAGGGCGACTTCCACATGGTAGTCCCAGGTCTTGCCCACCAAGCATACGGCCCCGGTGTCGGCCGCCAACACATTTAGAAGACTGGCGTCGTTTTCAACAGTGCGCCCCGGTCGGCGGGTCATGCCAAAGGCGGTGAGCGTGGCGTGAGACAAGGTGGGCGGTGCGGCGAAAAATTCGGTGTCCGTGGGGTTGGCCCCGGGCCACCCGGCTTCAACGTAATCAATGCCCAAGCCATCCAAGGCCACGGCGATGGCGTGCTTGTCCTGAACATTGAAATCCACACCCTGGCTTTGGTTGCCATCGCGCAGGGTGGTGTCGAACAGATACAGGCGGTCTTTGGTGCTCATGGGCTATCCTGACCGCTTCCAATAGGTTTTGCCCGCCGAATCTTCCAAGGCAATTCCGGCGGATTCCAATTCGCCGCGAATACGATCGGCCTCGGCAAAATCTCTCGCTGCCCGGGCAGCATTGCGGGCTTCCACCATGGCGTCGATTTTGGTTTCATCCAATGTGACACCAACGTGGGAATGGAACCAGGACTCAGAGTCTTGGCCCAAAAGGCCCAATAGCTGGGCCGAGGTCCGCAGCTTGACCGCTGCCTCGGCGTTACCAGCCCAGGCGTCCGACGCCAAGGCATGGAGTGCCGTGATGGCCTGGGGGGTGTTTAAATCATCGTTCAAGGCGGCATCCACAGCCGGGTCGATGTGGTCGGCCGACCCGGTATCGGCATCCACATCCTTGACGGCCTCGTACCATTTATCCAGGGCCTTGTCGGCAAGCTTCAGGGCAGAGTCGGTCCAATCCAAGCCCTTGCGGTAATGGGTACCGAGCATGGCAAGGCGGATGGTTTCACCGCGATGACTTTCCAGCAGCTGACGCACCGACCGCACATTGCCCACGGACTTGGCCATTTTTTCGCCGTCGATGGTGATAAAGCCGTTGTGGACCCAGTACCGGGCCAAGGGCGCGCCATCATGGGCACAGGCGCTTTGGGCCGCTTCGTTTTCATGGTGCGGGAAGATCAAATCTTGGCCGCCCCCATGGATGTCAAAGGTCTTGCCTAAGTATTGGTTGCTCATGGCCGAGCACTCGATATGCCACCCCGGCCGCCCGCGCCCCCATGGGCTTTCCCACCCGGGCTGATCGTCCGTGGATGGTTTCCACAAAACGAAATCGGCTCCGTCGCGTTTGTACGGGGCCACTTCGACCCTGGCACCCGCCAACATTTCGTCGCGATTGCGCCGGGAAAGTTTTCCGTAATCGGCGAATTCAGCCACCGCAAACAAAACGTGCCCTTCGGCTTCGTAGGCGTTGCCCAGGTCGATCAAATTCTGGATCATCTCGATCATCTGCGGCAGGTGGGCGGTGGCCCGGGGCTCGATATCGGGCTGCATCGCGCCCAATTCCGCCATGTCTTCGTGGTAGGCCTTTGATGTGCGCGCGGTGACCGATTCGATGGTCTCGTCATTGCGTTTTGCCGCGTCGATGATCTTGTCATCCACGTCGGTGATGTTGCGCACGTAGGTGACGTTTTTGTATTGCCGCTTCAGCAGCCGGTACAAAACATCGAACACCACCGCGGGCCTGGCATTGCCGATGTGGGCCAAGTCATAGACCGTTGGGCCGCACACATACATGCCCACGGTGTCGGGCACCAAGGGCTCGAACGGATCCTTGGTATGTGTCGCGGTGTTGTAAAGGGAAAGGCCCATGGTCAGTCCTTCACGCCGTTTCGCCAGCCAGCCGCGCGGCGACACGGTCGCGGCCAATCAATGGCAACAGCTTTTTCATTTCCGGGCCTTTTTCCTGACCGGTTAGCGCCAACCGCAGGGGATGAAATAAATCCCGACCCTTGGCCCCTGTGGCGGCCTTGATGGCCCCGGTCCAGGCTGGCCACGTTTCATCCGACCACGGATCGGGCGGCAACAATTCGGCGGCTTTGGTGGCAAATTCCGAATCCTCGATCACGGGGGCCATGGGGCCGGTTACGACATTGGCCCAACCAGACACATCCGACAAAACATTCAAATTCGGCCGGGCCATTTCCCAGAACGCCTCGGTGGCCATTTCGCCAATTGCGTCTTGCAAACGATCAGAGACCGCCGCAAACGGTGTCCCGTGCAGCACTTTGGGATTGAGTATTTCCAGGTCTGCCGGATCAAGCTTTGTCGGGGATCGGCCAAATCGCGCAATATCGAACCCCGCGACCACATCTTCCAGATCCGCCCTGGGTTCCACGGGGTCCGAAGTACCAAGGCGCGCCAAAAGACTGGTGAGGGCGACTGCTTCGAAACCCTTGTTCCGGAAACTTTCCACGCTGGCGCTGCCCAATCGTTTGGACAGACTTTCGCCATTGGGTCCTGTCAGCAAAGCCATGTGGGCGAAACCGGGGGGGTCACCGCCCAAAGCCTGGAACAATTGAATTTGCGGGACGGTGTTGGCTATATGATCTTCCCCGCGGATCACATGGGTGACGCCGAATTCAAGGTCATCCACCACCGAGGTCAAAGTGTACAACGGAGTGCCATCTTCACGGACCAGCACGGGGTCGCTGAGCGCTCCCGCGTCCAAATCCATATCCCCGTGAACCAAATCGGCCCAGCCCACGCGCCCCCCCTCCAATTGAAAACGCCAATGGGGTGTGCGGCCTTCGGCCTTCAACGCCTCGATGTCCGCCGGCGTCAAAGCCTGCGCGGCGCGGTCGTACACCGGGGGCTTTCCCGCCGCCAACTGTACTTTGCGCTTTAGGCTCAATTCTTCCGCTGTCTCGAAGCACGGGTACAGACGGCCAGACGCTTTCAAGGTTTCGATGGCTTTGTCATAGGCATCTTGACGATCGGACTGCTGAACCCGTTGGCCCCAATCCAGACCAAGCCATTTAAGATCGGCTTCGATGGCATTGATGGCGTCGTGGACTTCGCGGTCAGCATCGGTGTCGTCATGGCGCAGCATGAACACGCCGCCCAGGGATTTGGCGAACAGCCAATTGACCAGAGCGATCCGGGCGTTGCCCACGTGCAAGCGCCCCGTGGGGCTGGGGGCGAAGCGGACAATTGGGGCGGTGGGGGCGGCGGCGGTCATGATCGCCCTTTTCCATCGCGAAAATGATTGGTGATGGGATAGCGGCGATCCCGGCCAAAGGCCTTAGCCGTGATGCGCACACCGGGAGGAGCCTGGCGGCGCTTGTATTCCGCCCCATAGACCATGGCTTCGATGGTTGCGATCAAGTCCGCGTCATAGCCCTTTGCCACAAGGTCATCGACGCCCAATTCGTCTTCGATCAGCCCCATCAAAATTCCATCCAGTTTGTCATAGGGCGGCAAGGTATCCTGATCGGTCTGGTTCGGGCGCAGCTCCGCCGACGGGGCCTTGGTCAAAATACGGGTTGGGATCACTTCCCCGATTGGCCCCAGCGCACTGCGGGGACGAAACTCGTTCCGCCATTTAGCCAATTCATACACCGCCGTCTTGTACACGTCTTTCAACACAGAAAACCCACCGCTCATGTCTCCGTACAAGGTCGCATAGCCCACAGACATTTCAGACTTGTTGCCCGTGGTCAGCAGCATAAAGCCAAATTTGTTCGACAGGGCCATCAACGTCACGGCGCGGGCGCGGGCTTGCAGGTTTTCTTCGGCGACGCCGGGTTCGGTCCCCTCGAACAGAGGCGCTAGCATTTCGCCAAAGGCCTCTACTGCCCCGTGGATGGGCACTGAATCCAGTTTCGCACCCAATGCAGTGGCGCACCCCTGGGCATCATCGATGCTGTCCTGTGGGGTGAATTTTGATGGCATCATCACGCAATGGACCGCGTCTGCCCCCAGGGCATCGACCGCAATTGCGGCAGACAGAGCCGAATCGATCCCCCCGGACATTCCCAACACAATGCCTTTGAAGCCGTTTTTTGCCACATAGTTTTTAAGGCCAGTCATAAGTGCCAAGTATATTGATTCTGGCCCATGGGGAACCGCGTGGATGTCAGAGGGTGCTGGCGTTGCGCCGTCGTCCGTGACCGCCCAAATCGTTGGCACCAAATCAGTCGCCCAAGAAATCGCCTGGGCCGATACGTCTCCTTTGGCGTCCAAAACAAACGACGCCCCGTCAAAAACCAATTCGTCTTGGCCGCCCACCTGGTTCACATAAACCAGGGGCAATCCGGTCTCAGATACCCGTTCACCTGCAACATCCCGGCGTGTCTGGGGTTTGCGCACATCAAAAGGCGAGCCGTTGATGACCACCAATATCTGCGCGCCGGCGTCCGCCAAATGGGCGGATGGACCCGCGCTCCACATGTCTTCGCACACCATCACACCCAATTTGACCCCGCGAACTTCCATTGGCGCCTGGGGCGGGCCTGGGGAAAACACGCGTTTTTCATCAAACACAGTGTGGTTGGGCAGATCTTGTTTGTGACGGACGTCAGCCACTTCACCGTCACCGATCAGCACAGCCGAATTGTGCAGGGTGCCATCCACGACCCACGGAACCCCTACCAGGATCCACGGGCCGCCGTCAGACGTGGCCGTGGCCAGTGCCATTACTTGGGTCAGAATTTCCGATTGAAAAGCCGAGCGCATCACCAAGTCTTCCGGTGGATATCCCGACAAAAATAATTCAGGAGCGACGATCAAATCCGCGCCCAAGGCCGACGCGGCGTCGCGGGCAGCCAACAACATGGCACCATTGCCAGCGATGTCACCGACAATGGGATTCAGTTGCGCCATGGCAATGTTGAGCGTTGTCGCCACGCCTTAAGAAGCCTCGGCGACCTCAGGCTCCAATGCAGTGCGCTGGCCCTTCAGTGTCTCGGCAATAAGAAAAGCCAGCTCCAAGCTCTGGGAGGCATTCAGTCTGGGATCGCAGTGGGTGTGGTAGCGATCGGACAAAGACTCTTCCGTAATTTCCTGGGCTCCGCCCAAACATTCAGTGACATCTTGGCCGGTCATCTCGAAATGCAGCCCGCCCGCATGGGTGCCTTCCGCCCCGTGCACGCCGAAGAAGTCAGAAACTTCTCCAAGAATGCGGTCAAAGGACCTGGTTTTATAGCCGTTGTCTGCCGTCACCGTGTTTCCATGCATGGGGTCGCAGGCCCAAACCACGCTGTGACCCTCGCGCTCCACCGCACGAATAAGCCCGGGCAATTTTTCCTGGACCCGCCCAGTGCCAAACCGCGTCACCAACGTCAGACGGCCAGGGTCATTGGACGGATTCAAAATATCGATCAGCCGCAACATCCCATCCGGGTCGATGTCCGGGCCCAATTTTAGGCCGATGGGATTGGCGATCCCACGCAAGTATTCCACATGGGCGCCATCAGGATCGCGGGTGCGGTCCCCCACCCACAGCATATGCGCGGACGTGCTGTACCAATCGCCGGAGGTGGAATCCACCCGGGTTAGGGCCTGTTCATAGGCCAGCAACAAGGCTTCGTGGGAGGTGAAAAACTCGGTCTCGCGAAGCTCGGGGAAGCTGGCGGAATCGACGCCGCAGGCTTCCATGAACGCCAACGCCTCGGACGTGCGATCCGCCAAATCGCGGAACTGCTCGCCCACCGGGCTGCTGTTCACAAACCCCAGATTCCAGCGATGAATCCGGCGCAAGTCGGCGTATCCGCCCGTGGCAAACGCCCGCAACAAATTCAGGCTGGCGGCGGACTGATTGTACGCCTGTAACTGCCGCGCCGGATCAGGGCGTCGGGCCTCTTCCGTGAAGGCAATATCGTTAACGATGTCGCCGCGATAGGTGGGCAATGTCACGTCACCACGGGTTTCCGTGGGACGCGATCTGGGCTTAGCGAACTGGCCTGCCAGACGACCCACTTTGACCACGGGCATGGAGCCCGCGAAGGTGAGAACGACGGCCACCTGCAACAGCACCCGGAACGTATCGCGGATGTTGTCGGCGGTGAATTCTTCGAAACTTTCGGCGCAGTCACCGCCTTGCAGCAAAAACGCCCGACCCGCGGCGACATCCGCCAATCGGGCACGCAGATTCCGTGCCTCGCCAGCGAAAACCAGCGGGGGATACTTTGCAAGCTCTGCCTCAACTTTTGTGGCAGCTTGGCTGTCCGGATAATCCGGAATTTGCTCCGCTGGCCGACTGCGCCAGCTGTCAGGAGCCCAGGTCCGTTTCATGTCGTCACCATCCATGGAATTTGGATAGCCTATACGCCGGAAACAAGGTCGGCGCAATCAGCAGCGCCGGGATTTATGTAGAAGTTTTAGGGAGATACGGAGTTCAGGACGAACCCCGGTGGTAAAAACCCTGGCGCTGGGAGCGCGGGCAAACTACGCGTCGGCAACTGATCGGATCGAATTGTCTAGTTGGTGAAGAAATCAAAGACGTTGCCCAAGGTGGACGATGAGCCTTTGTAGAATTCTGTGTAGGAGCATTGGTCACAGGTTACTGCGGTGTATTTTTTGTTCTGAACGTCGAAAATTCGTGACCAAAAGCCGCCGGACACCCTGATTTCACCGGTGGTATAGGCCCGGTTTGAACATTTGGGACAGGACCAGTTTTGATGTTCCATGGCGCTACTCCCAAGGACGATAAGATTCACGTGGGCACAGCGCCCACGATCTTCTCTGACTATTCCACCGTTACCGATTTGGCCAGATTTCGCGGCTGGTCCACATCGGTGCCTTTGTGAACCGCCACATGATAGGCCAGCAATTGCACTGGAATAGCGTACAAAATTGGCGTCACGAAGGGATCAACAGTGGGAAGCTCCAAGGCATGGACAGCGGATTCGCCATATTTTTCAAGGCCTTGTTTGTCGCTTAGCAACACCACGCGACCGCCCCTGGCGATCACCTCTTCCATATTCGATGCGGTCTTTGGGAACACGTTATCCGTTGGGGCAATCACCACCACCGGGACCTGATCGTCGACCAGGGCGATGGGCCCGTGTTTGAGCTCCCCCGCCGGGAACCCCTCGGCATGGATATATGAAATTTCCTTCAGCTTTAAGGCCCCTTCCATGGCGATGGCGTAGCTGGGGCCGCGGCCAATATACAAAATGTCCTTTGCTTCCGACAATTCCTTGGCCAGCTCGCGAAGCCGGTCATCATGGTTCAAAACTTCGGCCGCCCGGGCCGGAACCTCGGCGATGGCGCGGCACAACGCAGCCTCGCGATCGTGACTGATGGACTTTCGCGCTACGCCGGTGGCAATGGCCAAGCACGCCAACACCACCAATTGGCATGTGAACGCTTTGGTGGATGCCACGCCGATTTCGGGGCCGGCGTGGGTGTGGAACACCAGATCGGCTTCCCGGGCCATGGCGCTTTCCGGCACGTTGACCACGGCGATGATGCCTTGGCCCTGGGATTTGGCATACCGAAGCGCGGCCAGGGTATCCACCGTTTCGCCGGACTGAGAGACGAACACCGCCAGGCCGCCTTCGGGCATGGCTGATTCCCGGTATCGGAATTCCGACGCCACATCGATTTCCACCGGGACCTTGGCAATGCTTTCGAACCAATATTTGGCGATGGTGGCGGCGTAAAAAGATGTGCCGCAGGCGATAATGGTTATGCGGGTCGCTGCGGCCAAATCAAGATCTGAATCGGGCAACTGCACTTGGCGGTCCGCCGGGTTGAAATACGAATTCAAGGTTTCGCCGATGACCCCGGGTTGTTCGTAAATTTCCTTCAGCATGAAATGGCGAAAGCCGCCCTTGCCCACTGGCGATCCCGACCGCGTCGTGACCGAGATTTCAGGCTCGATGACGTCGCCCGCGGCATTGCGGACAGTGGCACCGTCGCTGGTTAGCACCGCCCAATCGCCGTCTTGCAAATAGGTCACCCGATCGGTGAAGGGGGCCAACGCCAGGGAATCCGATCCCAAAAACATCCGGCCGTCCCCCCAGCCGATCACCAAGGGGCTGCCCCTGCGGGCGGCGATCAGCAGATTTTCTTGGCCGGTGAATAAAATGCCTAAGGCAAAGGCGCCGTCTAGGCGGTTCAGGGCCGCCGCCGTGGCGTCCTCCGGCGACATGCCGTCATCCATGAACCGGGTGATCATTTGCGCGGCGGCTTCGGTGTCCGTCTCGGTCTCAAATGCGTACCCAGCGGCAACCAGTTCCTCGCGCAATTCTTTGTAGTTTTCGATGATGCCGTTGTGGACGAGCGCCAAGGATTTGGTGGCGTGGGGATGGGCGTTCATTTCAGTGGGGGCACCGTGGGTTGCCCAACGGGTGTGGCCGATGCCGATGCTGCCGGCCAAGGGTTCTTTTGCCAGCAGGGTTTCTAGATTGCGGAGTTTGCCTTCGGCCCTGCGGCGATCGATGTGGCCGTCGGCCAGGGTAGCAATCCCGGCGGAATCGTATCCCCGGTATTCCAGGCGCTTTAGGCCCTCGGCCAGCAACACCGCTGCTTCGGACTGGGCACCGACAACGCCAACAATTCCGCACATACCGGCTCTAAGTCTCTTTCTTGGATTTGGCCATGTTTTCGCGGCGCTTGCCCGCCCAGCTTTCGATTTCTTTCTTGGGCACTCGGGTCAGGGCAAGGGCATCGTCTTGGACATCATTGGTGATGACGCTGCCGGCGCCGATTACGGCACCCGCCCCCACGCGCACCGGCGCGACCAGGGCAGTGTTAGATCCGATGAACGCGCCCGCCCCAATCTCGGTAATGGATTTTGAAAATCCATCGTAATTGCAGGTGATGGTCCCCGCGCCAATGTTGGCACCTTCGCCAATGGTCGCATCGCCCAAATAGGACAAGTGACTGGCCTTGGCCCCATCGGCGATCTTGGCGTTTTTGGTTTCAACGAAATTGCCAACACGTGCGGTCTTGCCGATCTCGGTCCCCGGGCGCAACCGCGCAAACGGCCCCACGGACGCCCCGTCGCCAATTGTTGCCCCTTCCATGTGGCTGAAGCCTTTGATGGTCACATTGTCACCCACTGTCACCCCTGGGCCGAAAATGACGTTGGGTTCAATCAAAACGTCGCTGCCCAGAACGGTATCAAAGCTGAGAGTGACCGTGGCGGGATCGATTAACGTGGCGCCGCCGATCATGGCCTGTTCGCGCAAGCGGTCTTGGGCGATGGTTTCGGCATTGGCAAGATCGGCGCGGGAATTGACCCCCATGACTTCGTCTTCGTCGCCCATGACCACATCGCACACCAGGTTCTGGGCCTTGGCCAGGGCGATAATGTCGGTCAAATAGAATTCGCCCTTGGCATTGTCCGAGGTGACTTGGCCCAGCAGGTCAAACAATACCTTGGCGTCCACCACCATCATGCCGGAATTACACAGTCCGATTTCCAGCTGTTCCGGGGTGGCATCGCGATGTTCGACAATGGCAGCCAATGTCCCGTCGTCCGCCAGCACCAAACGCCCGTAACCGTCTGGCGAAAGCGGATCGAACCCCAACACCACAACGGAAACTTCGTCGTCGCGGCAGGCATCGACCATGGCCTTCATGGTCTCATGAGAGGCCAAGGGGGTGTCGCCGAAAATTATAAGCACTTCACCATCAAAGCCGGCCAAGGCGTCTTTGGCGCGTAGAACGGCGTCGCCGGTGCCCTTGGGCTCGGTCTGAATGATGGGCGTGGCTTCAGGGACCGCGGCCGCGACCGCATCGGCACCAGGGGCCAATATGGCAATGGTTCGGGCCGGGGACAACCAGCGCACGGTGTCCAGCACATGGCCGATCATGGGCTGGCCCGCCACGGGGTGAAGCACCTTAGGCAGGGTCGAGCGCATGCGAACGCCCTGGCCAGCAGCCAGGATCACCGCTGCTAGGCTCTTATCAATCTGAGCCACGAATTTTCTTGGTCATCAAGCGCAAGGCTGTTTAATACCACCGACGGCCACGAGCGGCGCGAAAAATGTTTGCCACAAGTTCCGCGCTCGCCCAAGTCACTAAATTCGTCGAGGTGTATCGTTGAGACAGCCACGCAATACGATTGTTTTCGATCTGGATGGCACATTGGTGGATACCGCAGGCGATTTGGCGGCGGCCACCAACCAGGCATTGGAGCCGATTGGCCGCAGGCCGGTAACAGTGGCCGAAGTTCGCGGGATGATTGGGGGGGGATTCCCTAATCTGATTGATCAGGGATTGCGGGCCACGGGCGGGCCGCTGGAAGGAGACGCCTTTGACGAGGCGGTGGCCACGGGCCGGGCGTATTACACCGCCCATGTGGCCGATTTAACCCGCCCTAATCATGGCGTGCAGGAGGCCTTGGCGGCCTTTGCCAGGCAAGGCGTCAAAATGGGGGTGTGCACGAACAAACCGGCGGCGGCGTCCCAAGCCATTTTGGATCAGCTTGGGTTGGCGGAATATCTGCCGGTTTTGGTGGGCGGCGATACATTGCCGGTGATGAAACCAGACCCCGCCATGATCATGGCGGTTTTGGACCGCTTGGACTCAGACGTCGCCGACGCTGTACTGGTGGGAGATTCCGAGACCGATGTGGCCCTGGCACGCGGTGCCGGTGTGCCGGTGATATTGGTGAGAGGTGGCTACACCCTGGCCCCAGCAGAAACACTGGGGGCGGACGTGGTGGTAGACAATTTCACGGAAATTTCCGCCGCCATCGCCCAGCTTTCTTGACAGATCGCCGGGGCACCCCGTATCACCGTTAGCGGTGGCATTGCGGGGCTGTAGCTCAGTGGTAGAGCGCTCGTTTCACATGCGAGAGGTCGGTGGTTCGAAACCACCCAGCCCCACCAGCCGCCTTAAACCCCCTGGCCGAACAACGGCACGATGGTTTCCCAATCAGTGCCGCCGTCGACAATGCAGGCTGTCCCCGGTGGCAGCGTGAAGATGCCGCCTTGGCCACGGATGGTGGTTCCCGCCGCGTAGGCGAAGACCACGGTGAAGTCGCCCTGGGCGTTTCCCAAAACCTCAATCAGGTCACCGTTGTTGAAAATGCCGCGAGCCACCACGTTCATACCTTGGTCGGCCAAACGGTCATGGATCACAGCCCTATCAGCGCACGGTGGCGATTGAGGCAGTGGCGCAGCAATTGCGCTGCCGGCCCCAAGGAAAAGCACGGCGGCGAAAATGACCCGGGCGATCAATTCGGCGCCTTCCATTTGTCCACCGACCGGGCGCCGGTGTAGCCCAAATAGCCGGTGCCGAATAACCACCACAATGATTCCGGAATGGCTGCCAACAGATTGGCGATGTTTTGGGCGGCAGTGGTCACTTGGTCGGGAAACCAAATGCCGATGATCCCGCCGACGATGGTCAGCAAGATCACTCCGTACATGACGTACAAGAAGGTGGGCCGGGCACGGCTGGTCCATTTATCCCGACTATTTGCCTCTGCGAGGATGGCGGAGATTTGGACCTCCGTTTGCCGCAGCTCACCTTCCTGTCCCATGCGCGCCAGTTCGGCACGCGCTTGTGCTTGGGCTTCCTTGTCGGGAAGCACGCGATCAATGACTTTGCCCAGTGCCGGGATAAGTGCGGGAAGCAACGCTGCGATGGTCATGATTGCCCCCCCGTCACAAGCCCTGGTTTGGTACCGTGATCGGATACGGTCAAAGCCTGATTGCGATTCCCAGGCTCGGAAATAAAGGACAAATGGACCCACCCAGCGGATGGATCATCCTCTGCCCAGAATTCTAGGATAAGTTGATCGAAATCCAGGTGATCCTGGATCCATTGGGCCACGGAAAAGTTTGAGATCCCCGGTATTTCAATGTCTGCCGCGTGGCCCGTGACGTGCTGACTTTTCGGTTTTGATCCGATGCGGCTGTTTAGTTCCAGACACCGGAACCCGGACGAAATTCGAACGGGTCGTCCGAAATGATCGCGGACCGGCTGCAAGATCCTCGCTGTCAATCTTCGCAACGAATCGATCTCTGGCTCATCAGGAGAATTATCGATCCCGTTGCGCAACGCTGTCTGGCTTTTGGTGAATTCAGCCAATGTGAAATTGGGGGAAAGAATCATGGCCGCCCCCATTGCACCAGCACTGCTAGCCCGCCGACCAAGGCGCCCAAAAAGGCACCGATCTTCAGGCTGGCCCACAGCGCGCCTTTGCCAAGGTTCGCCACCGCTGCCAGGCTATCGACCTGACGGCGGATATCGTCTTGGGCTTCCCGTAACCTTTGCACATCGGTTTTCAGGGTCGCCATGTCGGTGATGATTTGTACGTCGTCCATACAGTTCTCCATAAAAAAAGCCGCCCGATGGGCGGCGGCAGAAATCGTGAATGAATTGGTCGTCTAGGACGGCTTTGGATGCGCCGCCTTCACCGCCAGGATTGATCCCAGCATATCGTCTGCCTCTTGGATCAACGGCTGGTTTTCCAATCGCATCTGGTTGAACTGTTTCCAGATAACATCAAGCTGGTCTGAGATTGGAGGGTACTCGACGGCTCGTCTCTGTTGATAAACGTCCGGCGGCTCAACCCACGGAATGAAGGTCAGGTCGGGATCGTTATCCGCGATACGCTGAACGAAAGCGGTATGCCGCTCAGTGCCTGGAGCAAAGCTTTCCCTAAGATCTTCGGACTGGTATCCGATCTCACCATCAGTGGTCTTGTACTCTCGTAAAGTTTCCATGTTTTCCTCCCTAATCCAAGTCTGCGTCTAGCGCTAGGAACCGAGTGCCCCCTGCATCGAACAACAGTTCAACTCCCTGTCCGGCCACTTGAGTGGCCCCGGTAGTGGCATTGAGTTCTGAGTTCCAAACGGACGCTTTGTTCATAACCAAGTTGGTGACGGCAGAAGATGCCGCAGCCCGCTGAATATCAAAGTCAGTGACACCGCTGACGGCTAGGACCGGGGGTTCCCGCATCTCAACCATGTGAGGGATAAGACATAAAGCGGCGGTCGTGGTGTTCGAGTGTCCACGCGCCAACCTCATTGAGGTTCCAGTCTCGAACCGCCTGTAGTAGCGGTAGGCTTCCTTCTCATCGGTTTCATAGGAGGGGGCCACAAAGGGCCGCTCGTTGGTTCCGCGATACCAATCTACGTTGGTCAGGCCAACATAGTTGTCGGCCGCGTCACCAAAATCGCTGAACCCTGTGACCATGAAGTTCTGGTCCTGAGTGCGCCAGCCAGCATCAATATCCTTGCTGGTATTGCCACCAATAGTCCAAACAAGGGACGCCGCATGCCCGGTGTCGTTGTCCATTTGTCCCGCCGCTTCCGAAGGGATCGACAAGTAGACGCGCTCCCAGGTGTCCTCCGCAGTTACGGTGACGCCGCCTGTGTAGGACTTTTGTGTTCCAAGATCCAAACACTGGATCGACCATGACAGGGTGAACGGGGCTGACAAGCCACTGCCTGCACCAAGATGAACAAAGACGTCTGCGCCAATCATTGTCTCACCAATGAACCCTGTGGTTGGGTCAATCAAGGGTTGGAGATGGTTGCCTTCGTGATAAAGATACATGGTGTAGGCACAAATGGCCTCCGGTGACGCGGTTCCAGTGGTGACGAGGCGTTTCATCCATTTGCTGTTGCCATCCACCCCGCCGTTACTTTCTTGGGAGACAGTTTCAACCACGGTCTGCGCCCCATCCCAGTACGACCACTTCCAGCCATCGAGGGTCATCGGCGTTGATGTGGGTGCCATACCTGGGTGGCTGGTTCCACGCTGTGACCACCGCATGGATGGATTTCGGGCCGCGTTGGGATAGAAGCCCGTGGGATAATCCGCAGTCCAGGCAGAACCGTCGGACACAACGGCCTTGCCGCTTGTGTGGGCCAGGCCAGCGATGGCGGTAAGATCCGCGTCAAGCGACTGGACACCGCCCGCCGCAAACGTGGCAGGGTTTTGCAAAATGAATTGCGTACCGTCGTAGATAACATCGGCGATGATGGCAGTGTCCAAATCACCTGCCGCCGGATCCGTCAACGTGCCGGCGCCATCCGAAATTTTTATGTCCTTTGCCCCAACGGCGCTGACGTTCAACGTGCAAGCCCCGGTGTTATCGGCAACCGGCAAAAACCAGAACCGTTGATAGTCGGCGTATGCCGTAATCGACGGTGACGGCGTAAGAGTCTGCACATCCGCAGCACCGCCACCCGCGACCGCAACCAGTGAAGCGTCTTGCACCTGGCCAGCCGCAGCGTAGTCGGTGCGCGCCGCTGCATTACCTACGCCCGTGTGTTTGTTCGTCGCCATGGGTAAGTCGGCGGTGATGGTGGTTTGCCCGTCTTTTGTGATCGCCGTGGACAGCCCGGTGGCGATGCCATCGAATTCTGCGTCCATGCGCGATGCGTTGATTTTCACCCTTTGGCACTTTCGTAGCGGTGATGCGGCTAAACACATTGCCACCCCTAAATACTTCAACGCCAGCAGCGACATGTTGCGACCTGGCGATTTTATCTTCGTCAATTTGGAAAACAGAACCTTGTCGCGCAACGGAATTTTAGCCGTGGATTCTGTGCGGGATGGGGATGTTTTGGTAGCACCCATCGGCGGCCCATTTAATGAAAATCCCTAGACCGAAAACTGCCGTTGGAGTCCGCAGACTTGGGCATTGGCGCGTTTTCTGGCCGGGCAATTGCCGCCAAACGTGGGGTTAAATTGACCAAGCGTTTGGCAATGACATGGACCACCAATCCTTCCCGTTGCACGTCACCGCGTACACCTAGTAATCGGGCACTTAAAACGACTTTGCGATACGCCTCGAACACCTTTGGCCAGACGATGATATTGGCCACCCCTGTTTCATCCTCCAATGTAATGAATATAACACCACTGGCTGTACCCGGCCGCTGTCGGCAGGTCACCAATCCAACCAGATTGACCATGGATCCAGGTGCGGTTTCGCTTAAATGCGAGGCTGGATCAGTCCTGCCCAAATGAGGACGCAGCAACGCCAAGGGATGCTGCTTCAACGACAGGCGCAAAGACAAATAATCCGCGATCACTTCCTCACCCAGGCCTGCATGGGGCAAGGCTACGATCGGTTCGTCAAATTCCGATATCTGGGTGGCCACCTGGTTTGATGCCGCGAACAACGGCAGTGGCTTATCCCCCAAGGCACGCACAGCCCACAACGCCTCGCGCCGCGCCAGCCCCACCGAGGCAAAGGCATCGGCCTGGGCCAACACTTCCAATTGTCCGGGCCGCACCACCGCCCGCCGCCACAGATCATATGGGTCGCGATAGCCACCATCCCGTTCGCGCATCAATGCCTGGGCCGCATCCTCGCGCATGCCTTTGATTTGCCGCAGGCCCAATCGCAATGCCATGGCGCCCCGGTCATCCAGTGGTTCCAGCGTGCAATCCCAATCGCTGTGATTAATGTCGGCAGGCCAGACCTTCACCCCGTGGTCTTGGGCATCCCGGACGATCTGTGCCGGTGCGTAAAATCCCATGGGCTGGCTGTTCAACAGCGCACAGGCGAACACCGCGGGGAAATAGCATTTCATCCACGCCGAAACGTAAACCAGCAGCGAAAAGCTGGCGGCATGGGATTCAGGGAAGCCATATTCGCCGAAGCCTTCGATCTGTTTGAAGCAGCGTTCGGCGAAGTCGCGGTCATACCCCCGGGCCGCCATGCCATTGATGAACTTGTCACGGAAAGTGTGGATTTTTCCTGTGCGTTTGAACGTGGCCATGGCCCGGCGCAGGCCATCGGCTTCGGATGGTGTAAACCCCGCGCCTACGATGGCAATGCGCATGGCTTGTTCCTGGAACAGCGGCACGCCCAAGGTTTTTCCCAGGACTTCCTCCAATTCTTTGGATGGGTACACCACCTCTTCTTCGCCATTACGGCGACGCAAATAGGGATGCACCATGTCGCCCTGGATTGGCCCCGGCCGCACGATCGCCACTTCGATCACCAAGTCATAAAACGTGCGCGGTTTCAGGCGCGGCAGCATGGTCATCTGGGCGCGGCTTTCCACCTGGAACACACCCAGGGAATCGCCCTTGCACAGCATGTCGTAGACACCGGAATCTTCCGCCGGTACCTGGGCCAAATCGAACGACTGGCCATAGCGGCTGCGTAACAGATCAAAGCCTTTGCGAATGCAGGTGAGCATCCCCAATCCCAGCACGTCGACTTTCAGAATGCCCAAGGCATCCAAATCGTCCTTGTCCCATTCGATGACGGTGCGGTCTTCCATGGCGGCGTTGGAAATGGGTACGACTTCCGACAACGGCCCGCGTGTGATCACGAACCCGCCCACGTGTTGGGACAAATGCCGGGGAAATCCCCGCAATTCCCTGGACAAATCCAATACTTGGCGCAGCCGTGGGTCAGAAGGGTCCAGGCCGGCTTCACGAATATTGTCTTCGGGTAATTCGTCCCGGCTGTACCCCCACACCATCCCCACCAACGCGCCCGCCACGTCTTGGGACAGGCCCAATGCCTTGGACACTTCGCGCACGGCGCTGCGGGTGCGGTAACTAATGACGGTGGCGGTCATGCCCGCGCGATCGCGGCCATATTTGTCATAGATGTATTGGATGACTTCTTCCCGACGCTCGTGTTCAAAATCCACATCGATGTCCGGGGGTTCATCGCGTTCTGCCGACACAAACCGTTCGAACAGCAATTCGATGCGGTCGGGATCCACGGCGGTGATACCCAGGCAATAACACACCGCCGAGTTGGCCGCAGACCCGCGCCCCTGACACAAAATGTCTCGATCCCTGGCAAACCGAACGATGTCGTAAACGGTCAAAAAATAGGGTGCGTATTGCAGCGCGCTTATGAGCTCCAATTCATGTTCCACCAGACCCCGCACTTTGTCTGGCACCCCATCGGGATAGCGATCCTTCGCGCCGATCCACGTCAGGCGCTGTAATTCTGATTGGGGTGTCTCGCCCGATGGAACCACATCTTCTGGATATTCATAGCGAAGCTCATCCAAACTAAACGTCACCAGGTCGGCGACCTCGATTGTGCGGGCGATGGCATCGGGGTAATCCGCAAACAACCGCGCCATTTCTGTGGGCGCCTTCAGGTGGCGTTCAGCATTGGCGCTAAGACGAAACCCCGCTTGCGCCACCGTGCAGTGTTCGCGGATACACCACAGAACATCTTGCAATGGTTTGCGTCCGGGTTCGTGGGCATGGATATCGTTGGTGGCTACCAACGGCACGCCGTGGACCGTGGCTAAATCGGAAAGTGTCGCCAACCTGCGTTCATCATCCCCCCGGTACACACGATGACCGGCCAGATAGATTGGCCCATCGGCTCCCGCCTTGTTGCGGATGTCGTCCAACGCCGGGGCAAATGTATCAACCAGTTCCCGGGGCGTGGCATCATCGGGGGGCACAACGACAAAGACCTGGTTTTGGCCGCCGCCATTTTCGGGCCCGAACACATCATCAAGCCACAGGAAACAATCGCCCTTCTCGCCCCGCAACATACCCATGGTCAGCAAACGACACAGACGGCCATACGCCTGGCGATCCTGGGGAAAGCACAACATGCTCGGCGCGTCTTGCAGGTCCAGCCGCGCCCCAACCAATAATTTTATGCCCACGTCTTTTGCTGCCACATGGGCGCGCACCACCCCCGCCAAGCTGTTGCGATCGGTAATGGCAATGGCTTTGTGGCCTAAGATTTTTGCCTGGGTCACTAGCTCCTCGCCATGAGATGCCCCACGCAGAAACGAAAAGTTGCTGGATACCTGGAGTTCGGCATAGGCCGGGGACGGAGCAATTTTCATGGCCAACGATGCGCACGTATCTAAGCAAATTGTCCGTGGATGAACCATGTGGGCTGTTGGCCATCACCAACATCCAGCGGCTGACCATCGGGGCCCGAATACAGACCCTTGCGATAGAGCCAAAACCGCCTGCCCTCATCATCCTCCACCCGGTAGTAATCACGGGTGGCGGCCTCCCACCGAGAATCCCACGGCAAAGATGTGCGCCACCATTCCGGGGCAATGCGCTCTGGCCCTTCGGCCCGGGCAACCCGGTGCAACACCCGGCGCCATCGAAACAATGCGGGCGGCCCATCAGGCACTGGTGCAACAGCCTGGATCGATTGAGGCCGGGGAAACAAACGCAACGGCCTGGACCCACGCCCCGGCACAGATGCATCCGCCCAAGCATCGGATTTTCCCGTGTCATCCGCGGCGGGAATTTCGGCGGCGGCATGTTCAGGGATATGGCTTTGACGCTGGGCCAAATGCATCACCGAACGGGATCCCAAACGATTGATCAATCGGTCCACCAAGGGCGCAATGCTGGCTGGGTCGGGGATGCCTTGATTGTCTCGCTGTCCTGGTTGGGTCCGATCCGCCAGGGCCATTTGCTCGGGCACCAAGGGCTCCAGATTGGGGACGGAAACCGCCATGGCCTCGACACCCAACCCCAAATCAAGATCGACGATTTGTTCTGCAAACAGTCGGGCAAGATGATGGGCGTCACGGGTCGGACGACTGGTGCCAATGCGCGCTCGGGACACTCCTCCGTCGACCCGGTACAGGATGAAATCCACCCGTCTGGCACCGACGCTTTGCCGATCCATGCGCAGACAAAGATCGACCAGCAATGCCGCCAGGCCGCGCTCGATATCCTCCAACAATCCGATGGGCTCGGCAAAAGCCATCTGCTCTCTGCATTCCGGCACGGCCACAAGGGGGGAGACTGGTTCAGACCCCGGGTTCAATGCGGCATCAAGGCGATCCGCCACACGCGCACCAAAGCGCGCGGCCAAGGGCCCTCGGGGCAGATCATAAAGATCGCGCACCCGGCGCAGGCCCAGGCCATCAAGACCGTCGGTAATCGATGCAGGCAAGCGCAACGCCGCCACCGGCAAATCACCCAAAGCATCCCGGGTTGCGCCTGGGGCAATAATTTGGGTGCGGCCCTTGCCAAACCGGGTGATCCCCCACGCCGCCCCGGGGGTGTCGGCAATCCCCGCTCGGGCATCGAAGCCCAGGCTTTCAACCCGGCCGACCAAATCCTCCAACAGACCCTGTTCGCCGCCGAACAAATGCGCGCACCCCGTTACGTCTAACCACACACCGGCACCGATGGGCCCGTCTGCCCCTTCCGGCGAAGTCCACGGGGTGTATTGCCCGCACCATGCCGCCAAGCCCGCCAACGTTTTTGCATCCCCGGCGGGATCCGCAGCAGTGGCATCGATATCTGGCACCAGAGCGCGGGCATCGGCCAAGGCCATGGCGGGCATGATCCCCGCCTGTTGGGCATGCAAGTTCACCCCGGCAATGCGTAAGCCGCCCTGGGTCACCACCGTGGTGACGAACGGCTTAACTTGCCATTTGCGCTGATTGCGACAGGTGTGGCTGCGGTTGCTGCCCCTGCGCCAATTTTTTGTAAGCCGGTCCGTCGCGAACCGCGGCAGCCACAGAGAAATCACCCGCTTCATTGCGCCATTCCACAATCACCCATGGGCCCACCGTGACGGAACGCCCCGGAATTTTGTTCGTGGTTTGTTCTACTCTCTTTTAGGCACTGAGTCCAGGGCGAGGTGCGCGTGCAGTCAGGGGATTCATTTCAGGCCGTGGATTCACCGGAGGCTCCGCCTTTTGGGGATACCCCCTCACCTGATCCAATGTCGGGGCCAGAGGCGTTTTCGGTATTTGCGCCCATGACGGCTTGGTTTTGGCTCCGTCCCAGAGCACGCCCCGATCGCGGGGAACGCCACCTCCCCAATCGCCGAGAACGCCGCGGACACTGATTCCGCCCGGCCCGGATTTGTCGTGAGGACAGTGCCACACCTTGCCCTCGCTCTCGATGACCGCGTCGCAAACCAAGTGCTCCCTTTAGTTCGGTACCGCGATGTCCGGGAGAGACACCTCTGTTTCTGTCACAAGAAAGATCCACTTGCCGTCATCGCCTCGTCTTAGCTTGACAACGAAATCCGGACCTACTGAACTCCACGTCTGCCCGTTTCGGGCAATTGTGGAAAATTTTCCATCGACAAGCTCCATTACAAACATTGTGCAGCCAGCTGTACCGCAGTGAGAAAAATGCGCGATGGACACAAACCACTCCTCAACACCATCGCCAGTCATGTCAAATCTGCCCGCCATTAGCCACAATGGACCATACAGGTTCCCAGAAACGCGAAACCCGCTTAGCATTCTTGGGTCGAGCAAAAGCATTTCCTCAGTAATCAGTTCGAATTCCTCGTCCGTCAGGACTAGATCACCCCGTTGGAGTTGGATCCATTCGTCCGCCATGACCGGTGCGACATTCGTAAAAAAGACGAACAGAGAAGCCACCAACAAGCCACAAATCGCTTCACTGTTCGTCATTTTATAGAACTCCGGTTAGTCAGCTAGGACAGTGACGTCTTGAAACTTCAGCAAGCGCTTTAGCACGTTAAAAATCTTCTCTTTGTTTCGATCGCCTTTCGGTCGCTGAGAAATATCGTGAATTTCGCCTACGAAAACTCTGCTGTTTTCGCTCCCCTCGAAGAACGAGCGAATCACTCCGTTGGTACCGCCAGCGCCTTCGATATGAGCAGCGGCAAGAAGCCCGTCCATTGTGATCGAAATTGTAACGATCTCGCCGTTCACAACTACGTCAATTGATTCTCCAACGAAGTCGTCGGTCTTGTAATCCTCGATTTGGTTTTGTTGGCTGATCATGAAGTCTTCCATCGCCTGTTCTTGGGCGAGAGGGTTCGCTAAAAATTCGTCGAAGCTGGTCACACCGTAATTGTTGCCCTCTATCCAGTTCCCGTCAGCATCAATCATCCCCACTTCTTTGAAAGCAATGACCCTGAATTGATACATGCCCCAGGCGACTGGCGTAATCTTTGAAGGGTCATCTTCGTCGCGAAAAATGTTTCGCGATTTGTACCCCAACATGTTGGACTCTTCTTCGTGGAGAAGCTGACGCGCTTCCTGAGTAACCCTGGACTGGGGGTATGGATCGTCCGGGGCAATTCTGTGCGCCAGCTTGACCATGCGGCTGCGGTCAAATGGCCGATAGTTTCTGGCACGGTCCAAGATTTTGTCTCGTTGAGTGCGTGGATCAGGCATGTAACCCATGAGGACGGCGTGCTCGATCTCAGGGGCTAGCTTGGCGCGGCGGTCCGGACGGAGTGGGTCTGGTCTTACTCCGCCTCGCTGTTGATCGAGAATGTTTGGGCCGTTTCTCGTCCATGGGCTGGGCACCGGAGCGCCGGGGACAAATCGCTGACCCCGAGGGATCACCGGGGCGATCTGAGCGCCAGGGTTAAACCGCTGGCCCCGGGGAATTTCCGGCGCGATCGGAGCGGCGGACCATGGCCAGGTACCGGACCAAGGTATTGGCCCGGGCACATATGTAGCTTGGGGGCCCAGGGGGCCGACAGGTCGCGCCTGGGTCAATGGGCCACCCCAGCCAGGGACGACGGGGGGTGCGAAGGGCGGCGGCCCGAACGGATTTCTTGGCGCGCGTGCAGTCAGTGGATTCACATCAGGTCGTTGGTTCACTGGAGGCTCCGTCATTTGGGGATAACCCCTCACCTGATCCAATGTCGGGGCCAGAGGGGTTTTTGGGATTTGTCTCCATGACGGCTTAACTTTGGCCCCGTCCCAGAGCACGCCCCGGTCGCGGGGATTGCCCCCACCCCAATCGCCGAGAACGCCTCTTTTGTTGGGAACGCCCTGGTCGGGGGTAGCTCTCGGCCCGTCGCCGCCGAGATCCCGCTCTGGCCGGTTGGTCAGTGCCGTCGTACGGTCCTTGCGCGCCTCTCGTTCCTGGATGTGGTCATACACGTTGGCCATGGTCTCCTCGATTGTGTTGCCCTTCAGAGGAGCCTCCCGGCTGTCACGGGCTTTTGATTACGCCGTTAGAATTCGGATGCCGGGAAAAACCACTTGCCGTCTTCGCCGCGCCTTAGATGGACTTCGAACCCCGGATCAACCCCACTCCACTTCAGGCCGTTTCGGGCAAGAGTGGAAAACTTTCCATCAACAAACTCCATTACGAACATCGTACAACCGGCAGTTCCGCAGTAAGAGAAATGCGCGATAGACACGAACCACTCCTCAACTCCATTGTCAGTCATGTCGAACCGGCCCACCATTAGCCAAAACGGCCCATACACGTCATTGGACACGCGAAATCCACCAAGCAGCGTTGGGTCAAGGATCAGGAGTTCCGCAGTAATTAGCTCGAATTCCTGGTCCGACAGAACTAAATCGCCCCGCTCCAGTTGAACGAATTCGTCCGCTTCGGCTGGTGTTGCCTGGACCCAAAACGCAAAGACGGATGCCAGAATTAGGCGGGTTGGCCGAGTCATCCCTTACCCCTCCCGGAAAATCGGAACGTCCTGGAAATCGAGCAACCGCTTCAAAACGTTGTAGATTTTTTCAGCATCCCGATCGTCCGGTCGGACTGATATATCCAAGACTCCTCCGATAAACACCCCCTCGTCGTCGAAAAGCGACCGGACAATCTTGTTTGTTTCGCCAGCACCCTCAATGTGGGACGCGGCAAGAAGGCCGTCCTGGGTAACTGTGATTGAGACGATCTTGCCGTCAATTTTCACATCAATCGTCTTTTCAGCGAATTCGTAGGTCCCTTTGTTACCAAACTGATCGTCATGGTGAATCATCAGGTCTTCCATGGCTTGCTCCTGGGCCAGTGGGTTTGCCAAGAAATCGTCAAAGCTGCTCACACCGTATTTGTTGTTAGCGTTCCATTCTCCGTTGGAGCCGAGGATGCCAACTTCCTCGAACGCGATCCTGGTAAATTGATACATGCCCCAGGCAACCACCCGTCTTTTTTCTGGATCGTCTTTGTGCTCAATGTTTCTGGATTTATACCCCAGCATGTTTGATTCTTCTTCGTGGAAGAGTTGACGGGCTTCCAATGTCAATTTTGAATCCGGATGGATGTCGTCGGCCGCAATTCTGTGCGCCAGCTTGACCATGCGGCTGCGGTCAAATGGCCGATAGTTTCTGGCACGGTCCAAGATTTTGTCTCGTTGAGTGCGTGGATCAGGCATGTAACCCATGAGGACGGCGTGCTCGATGTCGGGAGCCAGCTTGGTGCGGCGATCCGGACGCAGTGGATCTGCTGTCACCCGTCCGCGCTGTTGATCAAAGATACCAGGCACTTTCTGTGCCCAACCGATG
>JABHVE010000046.1 GCA_018658465.1 Alphaproteobacteria bacterium | reverse complement strand
GTGGCGGGCGTTGAAGCCGTTGATGCCGACTGCCGAAGAATTTCCGTACACCGTGCGGGTGGTTTCTGAAATCACCGAATCCAATGGCTCGTCGTCGATGGCCACCGTTTGCGGCACTTCTCTGGCGTTGATGGATGCCGGTGTTCCCATCGGTCGCCCGGTTGCGGGCATTGCCATGGGGCTGATCCTGGAAGACCACGACTACGCTATTTTGTCCGACATCCTGGGTGACGAAGATCACCTGGGCGACATGGACTTCAAGGTGGCGGGCACTGCGGAAGGCGTCACGTCCTTGCAAATGGACATCAAGATCGCCGGGATCACCCCGGATATCATGGACAAAGCTTTGGACCAGGCCCGCGATGGCCGCATGCACATTCTGGGGGAAATGACCAAAGCCCTGGATCACGCCCGCGATGATGTGGCGGCAACCGCCCCCCGCATCACCACTATCTCGGTGCCCAAGGACAAGATCCGTGAAATCATCGGTACCGGCGGCAAGGTGATCCGCGAAATCACCGAAGTCACCGGCGCCAAGATCGATATCGACGACGAAGGCACGGTCAAGGTCGCTTCCAGCGATCCGGACAGCTCCGCCGCCGCCGTCAAATGGATCCAGGGCATCATCGCCGAACCAGAAGTTGGCGTGATCTACGAAGGCAAGGTGGTCAAAACCTTGGACTTCGGCGCCTTCGTCAACTTTATTGGAACCCGCGACGGTTTGGTCCACATCAGTGAATTGACCCCTTCAAGGGTGGAAAAAGTCACAGACGTGGTCAATGAAGGCGACCAAGTTTGGGTAAAGGTCCTGGCGGTCGACGATCGCGGCAAGGTCCGCCTGTCCATGAAAGTGGTGGATCAGGTAACCGGCGCCGAGATCAAAAGCGAAGGCGAATAAGGAACGGCCAGTGAAGGCTCTGAATGCCATTCGTATTTCCGGCACCGAGGTTTTGCCTCTGGTGGAGGGCGGCAAGGGCGTCGCCATCACCAGCGGGCTGGCCTCGGGGGCCTGGGCTGCGGCTGGCGGCATCGGCACGTTTTCCGGGGTCAACGCCGACTCCTATGATGCCGATGGCACCATCATCCGCCAGATCTATCACGCCAAAACCCGCCGGGAACGCCACGAAGAACTGATCGAGTACGCCATCAGCGGCGGCGTCACCCAGGCAAAAATCGCCCACGAAACCCGCAAGGGACAAGGGCTTTTGAATGTGAATGTCCTGTGGGAAATGGGCGGGGCCGAACGGGTGTTGGCGGGCATTTTGGAAGGTGCCAAAGGCCTGATCAACGGCGTCACCTGCGGGGCCGGGATGCCTTACCGCCTGGCTGAATTGGCCGCCAAATACCAGGTGGATTACTACCCCATCATTTCTTCGGCCCGGGCGTTTCGGGCCCTGTGGAAACGGGCGTACCACAAATTCGCCGATCGCTTAGGCGCGGTGGTTTACGAAGATCCGTGGCTGGCCGGTGGCCACAACGGCCTCAGCAATTCCGAAGACCCGGAATCCCCGGAAGATCCTTTGCCCCGGGTGATGGCCCTGCGCCGCCAAATGGTGGATCTGGGATTGCCGGAAATCCCCATCATCATGGCCGGTGGGGTGTGGTGCCTAAACGAATGGCAGGATTGGATCGACAACCCGGATTTGGGGCCTGTGCTTTTCCAATTCGGTACCCGGGCGCTGCTGACCACCGAAAGCCCGATTTCCGATACCTGGAAAGAACGCCTTCTGACCCTGAAAGAAGGCGACATCTATTTGAACAAATTCAGCCCCACGGGGTTTTGGTCCTCGGCGGTGGAGAACGATTTTCTCCGCGATCTAAAAGCCCGATCCGATCGCCAAATCGCTTATTCAAAAGACCCGGTGGGTGAACTGCAATCGGAATTCGGCGTCGGCCCGCGCAAACGCATCGTTTATGTGACCCCGGGCGACAAAGTGGCGGCCGAAGGCTGGGTGGCCGAAGGCTTCACCGAAGCCATGCGCACCCCATCCACGACGCTGATTTTTGTCACCCCGGAAAATTCGAAACAGATCCGCAAAGACCAGGTGGATTGCATGGGCTGCCTTTCCACATGCCGGTTTTCAAACTGGTCCCAAGAAGAGAGCGGCACCACCGGCAAGAAAACCGACCCCCGCAGTTTTTGCATCCAAAACACCTTGCAAGACATTGCCCACGGCGGGGATCCTGAACACAATCTGTGCTTCGCCGGTCATGGGGCCTATCGCTTCGCCACCGACCCATTCTATTCCAACAAATTCATACCGTCGGTGAAGGAACTGGTCGAACGTATCGCGACCGGGGATTAGTGCAGATCGTGGCGCAGTTTTGCGCCGCGTGAATCTGAACGGCAAAAAAAAGAGACCCCCTCCGCGATTTCCACCTTGGAATCGTTCCAAGTTTGATCTAGGCTACGTCCATGGCCAAAAAACAATCCTCTGAAGTCACCCGCGATCTTTTGCGGGCCCATGATCTGCGCCCCACTCGGCAACGCATGGCATTGGCCAAACTGTTGTTTCCTAAACCCGGTCATAAACAGCACGTGACGGCGGACGCATTGTTTGCCCAGGCCACAAAGGCCAAGACCGGCGTGTCGTTGGCCACCGTGTACAATACGCTTCACCAATTCACCGAAGCCGGGCTGCTGCGCGAAGTGTCGGTGTCATCGGCGACCTATTTCGATACAAACACGTCCCCGCACCATCATGTGCTGGACGAAGACACGGGGATGCTTACCGATCTGAAACCCGGTCGCCTGGCCCTGACTGGCATACCCAGACCACCGCGCGGGTCACAAGTCACCAGCGTCGACGTGATCGTGCGCATGCGTAAAAAGGCTTAATGTAGATTAGAATAACTCTAAACTGTTGACTGGCGGAATATTCCGCCTATATTTTTAAGAACCCAATCAGGAGGATAAAAAATGCCGTCACTTGCCGGATCGAAGACCGAAGGAAATCTAAAAGACGCGTTCGCCGGGGAATCCCAAGCTAACCGTCGCTATCTGTATTTCGCCCAAAAGGCGGACGTGGAAGGCTACAACGATGTGTCCACCGTTTTCCGTTCAACGGCGGAGGGTGAGACCGGCCATGCCCACGGCCACCTGGAATATTTGGAAGAGACCGGCGATCCCGCCACCGGCCTGCCCATCGGAAACACCCGGGATAACCTGGCCGCATCGGTGGCCGGTGAAACCCACGAATACACAGACATGTATCCGGGCATGGCAAAGACCGCGCGGGAAGAAGGCTTCGATGAAATTGCCGAATGGTTTGAAACCTTGGCCAAGGCGGAAAAATCCCACGCCGGGCGGTTTCAAAAGGCCCTGGACACCCTCGACTAGAACACCTGTTGATGGAGGGCGGCACAAAGGCGCCAACGCGCCACCCGATCCCGTGGAAAGACCCGGCGTTCACTGATGCCAAGGCATTGGATGATGAACTGCGCCGGGTCTTCGACATCTGCCACGGGTGCCGCCGGTGCTTCAATCTTTGCGATTCGTTTCCGCGGCTTTTCGATCTAATTGATGGGTCGAAAACCGGCGAACTGGATGCGGTTTCGTCAGACGATTTCGCACCGGTCATTGATGCCTGCACATTGTGCGACTTGTGCTTCATGACCAAATGCCCCTATGTGCCGCCCCACGAATTCGATTTGGATTTCCCCCATTTAATGTTGCGGGCCCGCGCCGCCCAAAACACCAACGGCGAAATCCCCTGGGTCGCCAAGCAAATCCGCAAGACCGATCGCAATGGCCGGCTGGCATCGTCGGTATCTTGGCTGGCCAATTGGGCCACGCGCACTGGCAATTGGCTTACACGGCCGGTGTTACAGGCCTTTGCCGGGATTCACCGCAAAGCACGGGTGCCCAAATTTCACGCCCAAACCCTGATGGCTCTGGCCAAATCTTGGGGCGCACCCGCCACTGCACCGGCTCGAAAAGTCGTTTTGTTTGCCACCTGTTCCGGCAATCACAACAACCCGGAAGTCGGCGTCGCAACGCGGTCCATTTTGGCAAAGGCCGGAATCGAAGTCGCCGTGGCTAACCCGGGGTGCTGTGGCATGCCCCAGCTTGAGACCGGCGACATCGCTGCGGTGGCCAAGTCCGCTGAAAAAGTTTCCGCCGAATTGGGAACATGGATTGCCGGTGGTTACGACGTGGTGGCATTGACCCCGTCCTGTGCGTTGATGCTGAAATTCGAATGGCCGTTGATTTTACCCGACCATGACGGGGTTAAAACCCTGGCCGCTGCCACATCCGACGCCGCCGAATACATTGTTGATCTGGCAAAATCCGGTGACCTGCCCGGCGACCTGGCACCGTTAGATGGATCGGTCGCCTTGCATTTGGCCTGCCACGCCCGGGCCCAAAACATGGGTCCAAAGGCCGCCGATTTGTTGGGGCTTATTCCAGGTTCAGACGTCATTGTGATCGAGAGATGCTCGGGCCACGGGGGCGCATGGGGCATGGAAACCAAAAATTTCCCGGTGGCTTTGAAGGTCGGCAAACCGGCGGCGCGTAAGGCCGTGGAAGCAAAGGCAAAATTTGTGTCCTCCGAATGCCCCTTGGCCGGTGATCACATCGCCCAGGGCATGGAAGAATTGGACCCCTCAACGTCGGTGCCCCGGGCTTGGCACCCCATCGAGCTTTTCGCCATGGCCTATTGCCCGGACACTTCATCTGGGGACACCCAGTGAAAACCGACATCACCCGTGCAGACATCTTAAGTCTGGAACGTTACGAAGCCGTGCGGGCCGACAAGCGCGCTGATGTGCGTGCGGCCAGAAAAAACCGCCGCGTAGAGGTCGGGCCTTTCGCTAATTTTGTCTTCGAAAATTATGATTCGTTGTGGCTACAAATTCACGAAATGCTGCGCATCGAAAAAGGCGGCGACCCACAAATCGCCGACGAACTGGCGGCCTATAACCCCATGGTGCCAAAAGGCCGCGACCTTGCCGCGACCTTGATGTTTGAAATTGCCGACCCCGACCGCCGGGATACGGCCCTGGGTAAATTGGGCGGGATCGAGGCCATGATCACATTGTCATTCGGCGAACACACCATCACAGGGGAACCCGACGACGATATCGAACGCACGCGCCAAGACGGCAAAACCTCGGCTGTGCATTTTCTGCATTTTCGTTTTACCGATGAACAGGCCGCCGCGTTCAAAACCCCTGACACCGAAATCACTTTGGCCTTTGGCCATTCGGGCTATCGCCACGCATCAGTACTGGGTGAAAATGTGCGGAACGCACTAGCGGGTGACTTCGCCTAGCTTCCTTTTGCGGCTAAAATCGGTAGTTGTGACCAATTTTTGAGGACAACTGCGATGACCGCTATTTCTGATCGGAAACCATCTCCACCAGATTGGAGCATTGTCGATAGACATGTTGCTCGTGAGATTGCGAAAAGCGGCGACGTCTATTTGGGTGAACTGCACAAGATAGCGGCTTCGATTGAGGCCAGAGCAAGCACGCTTACCGCAGTTTTTTCGTCCTCAGCGGTGGCGTCGATGGCTGTCCTCGGGACTTCGTCAAATACCTGGGCAAGTAACCCACAATTCATAGTGTCTGGGGTTGTTATTGCCCTGGGATGGTTCGCGGCAGCCAACTATTGCGTATCAGCAATTCTGCCAAAAACGTTCCCGGTTCCCGGAGCCCACCCAGAGAGATGGTACGAATCAACTTCGGCGAATTTGAATCAATTATTGGGTTGGGAGGCGGAGGAATGTCAGGGTCGGATCGGCCGAGCTCTAGTGGCAAACGGCCTCTCGGCCCGGCGGTTCAACTTCGGCGCGCGATTGGGCGTCGGCGTTCCGGCTATTGGTGCGGGGGCGTGGCTATTGACCTCACTCGTCTTCTGGTGCGTTTGAAGGATCCGGTCTTGGTGTAGGCCGTGGGTCAGACTTTTCCACGTGCCCCGGCGTTTCGTTTTCTCTCAGCGGTCCCGGCGAGCGCGTGGGGTCCGGAGACGGTGCCGGACGCTTCGGTTCATCGACCATAAAAAAGCTATTCCCGAAAGAACTCGATTAGTTTGGTTGGCCCGTTTTTCGGAACCAGGGACGATTATAGCCCGAAAATTGTTCAACTGCGTTAGGTTCTGGCAACGAGTTGCTTTCGGCGGGTTCAGAGGGTTAATCCACTACCTCATCCCGATAGACACCCCAAATCTGCGACCGCAGCAGCCAACCCGTGTGGCCCCCGGCATGTAACCGGCACCAATCCCCACGGCATCGCAAAACCTGGGTGATCACCCCGGGTTCGATGATGGCCACCGGCACGCCGCCGACCTCGGGGTCGCGCACCATCATCGCCATGTCGCCGATGATCACGGCAAACCGGTTCCGCGATAACAGATTTTGGTGAATCCACCCAGTGGCACCGTCCATGTCGCGGATTTGCCGCCAATTGTCGAATTCGGCAATGACCTCCACCGGCAAGCTTTCGCGCACAAACACCCAATCGATGGGGTACCGGGTGCCGGGACCGGCCCGCACATTGACCTCGTCAGACCGCAAAGACACCCACCGGGGAACGCCGTCCTGGGCGCTGGCGATCGGAACGGCCCCAAGCACCATCGCCGCCACAAGGAAAAAACTGCAAATTCGCACGATCATTGGCCCGAATATGACCGTGCCAAGTGGTGTATGGTCAAGGGGGCTGCAAAAGACAGATACGCGGTCACACTAGCCAAGGGAACATCGAAAAGAATGACGTCAGGCAAGCCCATTGTTGTGGTCACCCGAAAACTGCCGGATCAGGTTGAAACCCGGATGATGGAGCTGTTCGACGCCCGCCTGAACACCGATGATCACCCGTTTACGACAGATGAATTGGTGGCTGCCATGGCAGAAGCCCATGTGCTGGTGCCCACCGTCACCGATACCATTGATGCAGATGTGATCGCAGCCGCCGGGGAAAACCTCAAACTCATCGCCAACTTTGGCACCGGCATCAATCATGTGGATTTGGCGGCTGCCGAGGCCGCGGGGATCACCGTCACCAACACCCCAGGGGTGCTGACGGAAGACACTGCCGATTTGACTATGGCGCTGATCCTGGCCGCGCCCCGGCGCATTGGTGAAGGGGAACGCCTGTTACGGTCGGGGAAATGGAAAGGCTGGGCCCCCACCTTTATGCTTGGCCACCGCATTGCTGGACAACGGTTGGGGATCATCGGCATGGGCCGTATCGGCCAAGCGGTTGCCCGTCGCGCCCGGGGCTTTGGCTTGGCAATCCATTATCACAATCGCGCACGGGTGCCCGAAGCCACCGAGACGGAATTGGAAGCCACCTATTGGGAAGACTTGGACCAATTATTGGCCCATGTGGACATCGTTTCCGTGAACTGCCCGCTCACTGACGAGACCCGCAATCTGTTAAACGCCGAACGATTGGCGTTGCTGCAACCCCACGCGGTGGTGGTCAACACGGCGCGGGGCGAAATCATTGACGAAAATGCCCTGGCCGATGCCCTGGAATCCGGCGCGATCGGCGGCGCGGGTCTAGATGTTTACGCTGGTGCGCCAGATGTTAATCCCCGGCTGTTGGCCGCAAAGAACGCGGTCCTGACCCCCCACATGGGCTCGGCCACGGTGGCCGGTCGCACCGCCATGGGCGAAAAGGTCATCATCAACATCAAAAGCTTCACCGACGGCAACCCCGCCCCCGACCGGGTCATCGAGGGTGTGACCACTTAACGAAGAGCAGATCGTGGCCTACTACTGGCCGCGTGAATCTGATCGTCCGAAAATATAAAAAATAAGTTGGACCCCCGGATCAAGTCCGGGGGTGACCGGATTTTTTTTGGGTTGAGCAGTGCCTTGCTTCATCGGACGCGGGAATTTCATTCCTTTTCTTCGTCACCCCC
>JABHVE010000102.1 GCA_018658465.1 Alphaproteobacteria bacterium | reverse complement strand
TGGCCTTGGACGACCGTGTGAGGCGTTGTGCGGAACAAGAAATCATTGTCGGCCAAATTTGTAATCATCGGCGACGTTGACGCGCCGGTGATCTGAACCACGCCGTCAACCGCCGACACCGCAGTGGCAACGGAAATGGATACATCGCTGGCCAATGCCCCGATCAAACCAGATACGCCCTGGCCCCGCACAAGCTGTCGGGCCGCTTCAACGCCAGACTGGGGATTGGTTTCGGTATCGCCGACCACGATTTCCAGGGTGCGGCCATCAAGCAGGCCGCCCTGGGCATTAATGTGGATCGCCGCCAAGTTGACCCCGTTCAGCGAGCTGTTGCCGTATCGGGCTAGCGGTCCGGTCAGCGGCATCAGAGCGCCTATTTTCACGTTTTGCGCCAATGACGGGGTACCGAACCCGACCAGGGCAGCGGCAATCAAGGCGATAAACACTGCGGATCGGCTGGGCGAAAACACTTGGGGTCACTCCCGACAACACCGGCTGGCCCGGTCGGATCAACATAGCGCCACGGCCCTGATAAGGGTAGGGCACGCCATGGGGATCATCGACTGCGCCCATGTGGGTCGGTCGGTATCGGAGCTCAGAGGCTACATGTGTAGGGACAAATTGAACGGATGATCGCGGTCCGTTGGCGGAAAGTCTACGCCCGGCCCGTTGGGGCCATGTGGTTTGGCCCAAATTTCCGTGTCAGGCCCCGACTAGGCGTCCTTGGCAAATCGAGGGGCGCTAACTTTGCGTTGGCGGGCACTTGGAAAGATCAAGGATTTCGGTTGCCAGCACGGCGTTACCCTGAGGATCCGGTTCGAACTCGATGAACATCTTTTCCATCTGCTCCAGCCAGCACACGTGAACACTTTGAGTGGCCACAATGGGATTGTCTTGGTCTCGAGTCGTAATTTCTTGGCTGCTATTTTCCGCAGTAGCCAATCCTGAAATCGCCAAGGGGGCAATCGCCACAAGCGCAAAAATGATCTTCTTCATCGGTCTAAACTTTCTGTTCGTCTTTTCTGCCCGTTGGCAGCGCCGCTCCCGATACATGGGGCTTCCAAAGTGAAAAATAAGTGGTCGCCGAAAAATTTGTTCCGACGCCCGGTCCGATCAATGATGCCGTTGAGATTGAAACGGACTCCGCAGCAATTTCCGTCGCGGCGTGCGGCGGATTAGCGGTAGGAGGCCAAATTTTTAACTTGGAAGCTCTTGCCCGGGGCGGGTTTGCTTATCTAGAGGACCAATGAATGTGGACAATACGGAATGAGTCGCCGGTCCGTTGCACCAGTGCGGTTTCTAAAACGAATTGGTCCACGGTGAATCGTCCGCGTTCGAGCCGATAGCTACTTAGGACCCACTGAAAATCGCCTTCTCCTCCGACAACGCGATCCTCCAACACCCATTCCGATCGCGAGTGCGTTTCCTTGTCTGCGGCCAGATGCGAATTCACATAGGACTGTAAATCAGGATTGATAAATCCAGATTCAAAAACCCGTAATTCGCGGTCGAGAAGCGAAATCGCGGCAGCATCATCACCAGCATCAAGGGCCGCGTGAAACGCTTCTACCGCGGCAATTGGCGTCGCCGCGCGTTGGGCGGCGGCGGAGCCCGTCCAGGCCATGGACAGCAGACCCGCAATAAGCACTGCTGCGCCAAATGATGTGAAATTAGCGATCCTAATCACGATAAAATTTCCTAGATTTTACAACGAAAAAACAACCCGATCACACGATCAACTCCCAAAATGGCTTGCTCGCGAAAGCCTATCACGCTTGCCGACCGATGGGCAGTGAAGACTAGGGTTGGTGCCGCCGACCGTGGCTCAAGGATGAAGAACCATGCCTTCTTGGGCGACCACGGATCCGGGCCGCGCCTTTTCCACATCCTTTGCCACCCGATCCATGAAACCATCCGTGTGGTCAGGGTCGTGGTGAAACACCACAAAAGTTTTCACATTTGCCGCGTTGGCCAGCCGCACACCTTCTTGCCAGGTGGAGTGGCCCCAATCAGAACGCGCCGGAAATTCTTTGTCGGTGTAGGTGGAATCGTAAATCATCAAATCAGCACCTTCGACCAATTCTAAAATTTTCTGGTCGGGCTGGTCGATCACATGCTGGGTGTCGGTCAAATAACAAATGGATTTGCCAGCGAAATCGATGCGGTATCCAGTAGCGTTGTCCGGATGGTTCAGTTCGGTGGTTCGCAACGTAACACCCGGCCTTGGGGTCAAGGTTTCCCCCGCGCTGAAATCGTTATAGCTGACATCGGCGCCAAAAATTTCCGGCGGAACCGGAAACAATGGGGTGATCATCATGTCCTCCAAAACCTGCTTTATGGTCAATTTCGCGGGCCCTAAATGCCCCGCCCAAATGCGGATTTTGTTGGCAGGAATGAACAGCGGCACAAAAAATGGCACGCCGCAGATATGATCAAAATGGGTATGGGTCAAAAAAATGTCGGTGTCCACTGGCCCATGTTTGGCCAATTCATTGCCCAAATACCGCAACCCGGTTCCGGCATCAAAGATCAGCATGTGATCGCCGCAACGAATTTGCAGGGTGGATGTGTTGCCGCCATAACGCGCGGTTTCTGGGCCTGGGCACGCAATGCTTCCGCGCACCCCCCAGAATTTTACGAAAAAATCATCACTGTCCGGCATCGAAAATTCCTACGTCCAGAGCCGAATTTTCAAGGAGTTTGCCTGACTAGCGCGACGCAAGGAAGTTGAAAGTTTCGCATAAATCGGCAGCAAGAATTCAAGGTACCAACCGATATCCGCCGGGCTCGGTAACCAAAATCACCGACGATGATGGGTCCCGCTCGATTTTTTGCCTAAGCCGATAAACGTGGGTTTCCAGGGTGTGTGTTGTGACCCCGGAATTGTAACCCCAAACTTCAGACAGCAGGGTTTCTCGGTTCACCACCTTTTGCCCGGATCGATACAGATATTTTAAAATGGATGTTTCTTTTTCGGTCAGGCGGACCTTTTGGCCGTTTTCTTCATCCAGCAGAATCTTGGCGCTGGGCTGGAATGTATAGGGGCCAATGGTGAACACCGCGTCTTCGCTTTGTTCGTGCTGGCGCAAATGGGCGCGCAGACGGGCAACCAAGACACCCAATCGAAACGGCTTTGTGACGTAATCGTTTGCACCCGATTCCAGCCCCAGGATGGCATCCGAATCCGTATCTTGGGCCGTCAACATGATGATCGGGGAATTGACGCCGGCCCGGCGCATTAATTTGCACACTTCGCGGCCATCAAGATCCGGCAGGCCGACATCCAACAAAATGGCGTCGAAATGCTTTTCCTTGGCGGCCTCTAATCCATCCGCCCCGGTGCCAGCTTGGGTGGTCTCGAACTCTTGATGAAGGTCGAGTTGTTCCGCCAACGAGCCGCGCAGGGCTTCATCATCGTCAACCAGAAGAACTGTCTTTGCCGTAGCCATTTTCTAAGCGTTAACCCTCATTTGGCGTTTGCCCACCATGCTACAGAACGCCGCCCCTTACAACCAAACCGCCAAGGGTCAATACCCGCGCCCTGCAAGTGTTGCCGGATGCCTTGCCCACCTGAGGCATTTCCGCCGTGGCAGCCTCTTTCCCGCGCATCTAAGATATTGATAAATCACCATATTTTGTTGGCGCGATCCTTGCGTTATTCACGCCAACTATGGCCGCACCCATTCCCATGGTCCCTGGCGGGATCAGTCCGACCACGCCAACCGTTCAGTCCCCCGGTTCCACCGGTGGCGGCGACTCTGCGGGTCTTTGGGGCGACGATGGATTCACGTTTGGCGATTTGGTGGATGTCCTTAATCCACTGCAACACATTCCGGTGGTTTCGTGGGCATACCGCGCCATCACCGGCGACCAGATTGCCCCCGGCGCCATGGCGATTGGCGGTGGGCTTTATGGCGGGCTTGCTGGATTCACCCTTGGGACCGCCCAAGGCATGATCGAGGGAAACACCGGCAAAAGTACTGGGGCGAATTTGGTGGCCATGTTCCAACAAGATCCCGGCCCTGGTGATTTGCCCGAAAACACTGCGGTTGCGATGGCCGCCCCCACAGCTCCGGCTGCATTTCCTGGGCCACTTCCTGCACCTGCTCCGACTGGATTGCCCTTGGCTGGGCAAAACCAACCCCCGATTTTAACCCCCGAGCAAATGGCGGTTTTGTTGGCATCGGTTGGCGGCCCACCCCTGACCGGGCAGAATTTAGCGGCCCCGCCACCCGATAACGGTGGCTTTGTCCCCGGCGGGATTGGTGGTCTGGCAGCCACCGGCAATATTAATCCAATGTTTTTGCCGCTGGTCCCCATGGCCGGGCAATTGCCGAAAGACCCCATCGATGATCCGCAAGATCGCGATGGTCTTGCGCCAATGGTCGAACAAGCCGCCGACGGGATCACCGGTGCGGCGAACGTTGGCCTAGAAATTCGGGCCCTGTTCGGCCTTTAAGTTGGATCAACAGGGCCAGGGCGAGGGCCGAAAATACCGGTGCCCACCCGCACGCTGGTCGCACCAAATTTAATCGCATCTTCGAAATCACCGGTCATCCCCATACTGAGATGTTCCAAGCCTTGGGCGGCGGCGAGTTTTGCCATCAGGGCAAAATAGGGAGCCGGGGACTCTGCTGCCGGCGGGATGCACATCAGCCCAATGATCGGCAATCCTATGTCTCCCCGGCATTGGTTCAGCAGATCGCCAAGATCTGAAATTGCGACACCGGCCTTTTGCGCCTCGTCACCAATGTTCACCTGGATCATGCACGTGGGATTGCGGGGTGAGGCGTGGATATGTTTGGCCAGCGCCCGGGCCAACTTTGGCCGGTCCACCGTCTGAATGACATCAAATAGATCGACGGCATCTGCCGCTTTGTTGGTCTGCAAAGGGCCAATCAGATGCAGCGATAGGTCGGGGTATTTGCTGCGTTGACCCGTCCATTTTTTTTGGGCTTCTTGAACGCGGTTTTCCCCGAACACCCGATGGCCGGCGTCCAGTGCATTTTGGATACGATCCATCCCATGCATTTTTGAAACGGCGACAAGTTCGACCGGTGACCCAGGGATCGATCGTCCCTGTTCAGCCGCGGAAATTCGCTGTTGAATTTCGGACAAATTGTTCACGACGGTTTCGTCGGGTTTTTCAGAGCTTGTCATCGCCAACCAATCTATCAGAGACCATCACAAGACCGAACGGGGTTGCGCCAAGTGGCCAAATTTGGCCACATTCGGACCATGACAACGCCATCGCTTTCCACCATCGAGATCATGGCGCGGATGGCGAAGGCCGTTCGTGTGGGTTCAAAGACCTTGGGCCGACTGCAATCACGGCTGCCGTATTTGATCCTGGTGACCGACGAACATCGCCTGGCCAATCCATTGGCGGCAGCATCCGAAATGCCTGCGGGTACCGCTGTTCTGTTTCGACATTACCGGCAGGTTGGTCGTGCAGATTTGGCCGCCGCGCTGGCGATCATTTGCCGCCAAAGGAATTTGAAATTGTGGATTGCTGGCGATGTGAAATTGGCGCGGTCGGTCGGAGCCCACGGGGTTCATTTCCCCGAACATATGATCCGGTTGGGTCGGCCGCCGGTCCCCAGTGGCATGATTTTGACAGCCTCCGTCCATTCATTGGCAGCCCTTCGGCGGGCAGAGGCAATTGGAGTGGATGCGGTGCTTATTTCGCCCATTTTTCCCAGCCCAAGCCACCCCGATCGCCCGGCCATCGGGGCCAAAAATTTTCGTCGGTGGGTTAGGCAAAGCGGAGTGCCAGCGTACGGCCTGGGCGGCATTGGGCCTTCCAACGGCGGCCAACTTGCAGGGTCGGGTGGGGCCGGAATCGCCGCAATCACCAGTCTTTCCGGGAAACACCTTTAGCCCCCGGACAAAAAGAAAGGGCGGACCGAAGTCCGCCCTTTCCAGATCGCTTCTAAAGTAAAATCTAGAAGCTAACCTTTGTCAGAACGTAGCCAGCGGTGCCAGTCTTCTTGGCTGCTGTCGCCAGACCCAAGTGATGGGTATAGCGGAAGTTCTGGAACCCAACATCGAATTCCAGACCAGGTCCAACGTTCCATTCGAATTTGACGTCGAAAGACTTGGTGCTGTTTTCGTTAGCAGCAACATTCTGATCGTCGTCATACTTTTCTTGCCGATAGCCGACCTTAAGGTTCATGTCAGCGTTCAGCTTGTAGGTCACACCGATGTCCATGCGTGTGGCCTTATCCGTGCCGTTCTTCACGTTGACTGCGGCTTCGGTCAGCTCGTCTTGCTTGGCTGATTCCCAACCAACACCGACTGTCCAGTCACCGCTGACCCACTTAACACCAAGACCCTGGTTTGTACGGTCTTCGGTCGGGGTCACTGCGACTGCGCTGTCAGTAGACTTCAGCCAATAACCACCGATGGTGAGGTTACCAATGCCGCTAACTTCAAAACCGAGGCGCTGACGAACATCGCTGTCGATGTCTTTGTCAGCTGACTTGTCTTCTGCTTTGGCGGTGCCATAGCCAAGAGAAACCTTGACGGTGGCAGCACCCATGGCGCCGGTCCACTTCAAACCGATCAGCAGATCTTCACCCTTGGCACCAACAACGCTGTTGATGGCATTGGATGTCGTGTTCTGCACCAGTTGAGGTGTGTAGTTGATGGCAAGCTCGATGCCGCTCATCGACGGCGCTTCCCAGATAACCTTATTGTTCTGGCCGCCATTAGTGTCAGCGTTGCTTGACAAGCCGATTTCGTGCGCACCCTTTTCGACGGCCAAAAGGCCAACGCCGGAGTAGTTGCGCGCGATGCCGACATCAAGTTCTGTAGAGTCACGGCTGCCCAGGTAGACTGTACCCAGTGAACCCTTGACCCAGATGAAGTTGTCATCGATGGGGTCGGTTGCGATGCTGCTGCCGCCAGTTTCGAACTGGATTTCGATGCCGGCTTCGGTGCCGCTATCCAGGGTCGTTGAACCCTCAAAATGCAGCTCGGAATCAAAATCAGCATTGTGATTACGATAGCTGACAGTGTCGTCCTTTGTGGACTCACGGCTCTTGTACTCAATCTTGAAAGTACCGTAGCCACCAATGGCCAGGCTCAAATTACCTGTATGAGCTTGGTAATTGCCGTCTTCGTCCAAATGCAGCGCCATGGCCGGCAGCGAAAGCATGCTGGCAGCCACAAGAGCTGTTGTTCCAATTAGTACCTTTTTCATCCCCGCGTCTCCTTAAAATAACTTGGGATTCGAATCATTATGACGAATTCGTAAATAAAAATTCGCCCAACACGCGCCCTCCACACGGAGGTCCGCGGAAGAACTGGGTTTCTTGTGCCATTGCTTCCTTAAATGGTCAAGGTGTCCGGCCAAGGACCTGTGGTGAAAATTCCACAGTGTTGCGAACGAGTCACACCCGTAGAGGCCTAGAAACAAATAAAATTTTCGGATTTTCCCCCGCAAAGTTGACATTCGCCGGGTCAGCCACCCATAGGTATACTCTGGCTCGCGGATCGCTGATACAAACCGAGTGATCAGCGTCGCAACACCCAGGCTTTCGCCATTTCACCCGTTTCTTTGAGTTTTAATTCTTTGAGTTTCAAAATGACATCACACCCAGCGAACCCATCAGCCCTTCGGCGCCGCAGAACATGGGCGTTGATTGGGCTTGCCAGTTTTGCCCTGACCGCATGCGGCATTCTGACCCCGACACCGGTCGCCCCTGAGCCAGAACCGGAAGGCGGGCTGCTGTTTGGGCCCGAAGGAGTCCAACTCGACAATATTCTTGGCGGCGGCGGCGCTGGCGGCGGCGGCGGCGGCATTGGCGTGAATTCGTATTTGTGGCGGGCATCGTTGGATACCTTGTCATTTATGCCATTGGCGTCCGCAGACCCGTTCGGTGGCGTGATCATCACCGATTGGTTCGCCCCCCCCGAAGCCGGTGGCCAAGAACGATTTAAGCTGACCGTGTTCATACTGGATCAAAATTTGCGGGCCGACGGCATCAAGGTTTCGGTGTTTCGTCAGGAACGCCAGGGGGCCGGGGAATGGCTGGATGCGGTCAGCAATGCCGCCACGGCCGTTGACCTGGAGAACGCCATTTTGACCCGCGCCCGGCAAATGTGGCTGGACGCCGGTGCCGGCGCAGCGCCTTAGACCCCCGCTCCATACCAATCATGGCCAAATACGACGCCAGTAATTCCGAGCCCAAATGGCAAGCGGCCTGGGCCGATCGCAAGACCTTTGCGGCGGACAACGACGACCCCCGGCCAAAGTATTATGTGTTGGAGATGTTCCCGTACCCATCCGGGCGCATCCACATGGGCCATGTGCGCAATTATACTCTGGGGGACGTGGTCGCACGGTATAAGCGGGCTCAGGGCTTCAATGTCCTGCACCCCATGGGGTGGGATGCCTTTGGCCTGCCCGCCGAAAACGCCGCCCGGGCCCAGGGCATTCATCCCGCCGAATGGACATACGCGAACATTGACGCCATGCGCAGCGAGTTGAAACGCATGGGGCTTTCCCTGGATTGGGAGCGCGAGATCGCCACCTGCCATCCCGGCTATTACCAGCACCAACAAAGGCTTTTTTTGGATTTCATGGACGCCGGGCTGGTCCGCCGGGCCAAATCTTGGGTCAATTGGGATCCCGTGGACGGCACCGTTTTGGCGAACGAGCAGGTCATCGATGGCCTGGGCTGGCGGTCCGGCGCGCCGGTGGAAAAGCGCGAATTGGAACAATGGGTATTTGCCATCACCGACTTCGCCAAGGATCTGTTGGATTCCCTGGAAACCCTGGATCGCTGGCCCGATCGGGTGCGGCTGATGCAACAAAATTGGATCGGCCGATCCGAAGGAATGCGGGTTGAATTCAGCCTGGCCGGGGGGGATGACACCCTGGAAATCTATACCACCCGCCACGATACCCTGTTTGGCGCCAGCTTTATGGCCTTGGCCGCCAACCACCCATTGGCCCAAAGCGTCGGGGCAACGGACG
>JABHVE010000040.1 GCA_018658465.1 Alphaproteobacteria bacterium | reverse complement strand
TTCGGCAGCCAATGCATTGTCGTTGCAATAGACGCCAAGCGGGTGGGCGACCATTGGGAAATCTTCACCCACGGCGGGCGCACCGGCACCGGCATTGATGCGGTGGAATGGGCGCAAAAAATGGCCGACCTTGGTGCCGGTGAATTGTTGCTGACCTCGATGGATCGCGACGGCACAAAATCCGGTTTTGATTTGGAATTGACTCGCACCGTTGCCGACAAAGTCACCATCCCGGTGATCGCATCGGGAGGCGTCGGTGGCCTGGACCATTTGGCCGAAGGCGTCCGCGAAGGCCACGCGTCGGCGGTCCTTGCGGCCTCGATTTTCCATTTTGGCGAATTCACCGTCGGCGACGCCAAGGCATATATGGCCGATCACGGGGTGGCGGTGCGGCCCTAATCACGGCTAGGGTGAAGCAGAATTCTTTCCATCAAAGGTGCCAAAATGTCGGGCGATTCCACAGTCATCGAACGGGTGTTCGCGACCATCCAAGACCGCGCAGGCGGTGATCCGAAATCCAGCTATGTGGCCGGATTGCGGGCCAAGGGGCGCGGTGCGATCACTGCCAAAATCGGTGAAGAATCCACCGAAGTGGTGATTGCGGCACTCAGCGCCGGTGACGCGCAAGTTATCCACGAAAGCGCCGATCTGTTGTTTCACATGATGGTGCTGTGGTCCGATTGCGGAATCACCCCCGACCAAGTGTTCGATGAACTGGCCCGGCGCGAAGGCACCAGCGGCCTGGACGAAAAAGCCAGCCGACCCGAGTAAGGGAGAATTCCATGGCCTATGACACCGACAACGTATTCGCCAAAATTCTGCGCGGCGAAATCCCGTCCGCCAAAGTTTACGAAGACGACTTTGCCCTGGCCTTCAACGACATCGGCGCGGCGCGCCCGGTGCATGTGTTGGTGATTCCAAAAGGTGCCTATGAAACCCAATCCGATTTCATCGCTAATGGATCGGATGCCGAGGTGTTGGGATTTTGGCGGGCGGTGTCTGTTGCCGCCGACTTGGCGGGGGTCACGGATGGAGGCTATCGGCTAATAGTCAATACCGGCGAAGATGGTGGCCAAGAGGTCCCGCATTTTCACGTGCACATTTTGGGCGGCGGGCCTGTCGGCCGGATGGTCTCATAAATTACCGTTCAGATTCACGCGCCTTGAGCAGGCGCGATCTGCACTTTGTTTTTGCCGTTCAGATTCACGCGCCTTGAGCAGGCGCGATCTGCACTCGACCAAACTTATCTAGCCCAATTTTTGCTTCACTAGTGCGGCAAGGTTGGCCTCGGGGCGGGCGCCGTAATGGCTGATGATTTCAGACGCGGCGATTGCACCGATGCGCCCGCAAGTATGCAAATCCATATCCTGGGACAGGCCGTAAAGAACGCCGGCGGCGAACAAATCCCCAGCCCCCGTTGTGTCGACCACATTCGTCACTGGCTCGGCGTCAATCACATGGACTTCGTCGCCGCTTAAAATAACCGCGCCATGTTCCGATCGGGTCAACGCCGCGATGTCGCAATGGCCGCGCACGTGTTGAAGGGCGTCATCAAAATTGTCCACTTGGTACAACGACATGATCTCGGCTTCGTTGGCGAACAAGATGTGCACCCGGGATTCGATCAGGTCCAAGAATTCGTCCCGCCAGCGATCCACGCAAAACGCGTCTGACGTGGTGAATGCCACCCGGCGGCCGGATGCATGGGCCAAATCGGCGGCCTTGCGAAACGCTTCCTTGGCTTCGGCAGGGTCCCAAAGATAGCCTTCCAAATATGTGATCCCGGCGCGATCGATGGTGCCGGGGTGCACGTCGTCCGGCCCCAAAGCGGCGCTGGCCCCCAAAAAAGTGTTCATGGTCCGCTGGGCATCCGGCGTCACCAAAATGAATGACCGGGCGGTCGCGGCACCGCCCGCAGCCATGGCGGTGTCGTATTCAACGCCCACAGCCCGCAAATCATGGGTGAACACCCGGCCCAATTGGTCGTTTTTGACCTTGCCGATGAACCCGGCCTTGCCCCCCAGGCTGGCCAGCCCTGCCATGGTGTTGGCGGCGGACCCGCCGGACACTTCGACCCCCGACCCCATGTCCCCGTACAGGGCCACCGCTTGGTCTTCGTCGATCAATGCCATGGCACCCTTGGTCAATCCGTGGCGCACAAGAAAATTGTCGTCGGCTTGGGTCAGCACGTCGACGATGGCGTTGCCGATGGCGACCACGTCAAGGGACGCGGGATTGTTGGACTCTGACACGGTGGGGCTCCTGGGCTTTTAGGGAATGATGATGTTGGCAGTTGAATACGCTGTATCAGCCGTTATGTGTAGACCGGTAATGGGTGTCTCAACCGCAATTTTATTGGCGATCCAGCAATTGTCGGCACCGGAATTCCGCCGGGTGCTGGTGCGCGCCATCGGTCTGTCGGTGATCACGTTCGTTGGCCTGGCGATCGGGGTTCAATGGGCACTGGTCCATTGGGGTCTAGCCGCGATGCCGTGGATCGGCACGCTGATCCAATTTTTGGGCGGGTTCGCCACGCTGGGGCTGGCCTGGGTCCTGTTTCCCGCCGTCGCCACGTTCATGGCGGGGTTCTTCGTGGAAGACATCGCCGACGCCACCGAGGCCGCCCACTATGGCGACGACACCCCAGGACAAGATCAGCCATTTTTCAGCGGATTGATGTCGTCGGCGTGGTTTTTAGTCGTCGCGATTGGGGTCAATATCTTGTCGATCCCGTTGTATTTGCTGCTTTTGCTGTTTCCGCCGCTGCTTCCGGTCGCCTTCTATGGGATCAACGGGTATCTTTTGGGCCGTGAGTATTTCGAATTGGTCGCCCACCGCCACATGCATCCCCAAGACGCCCGAGCTCTGCGCCATGAAAACCGCTGGCGCATCTGGGCAACGGGTGCCGCCGTCGCGTTTTTGTTCACCGTGCCATTTGTTAACTTGGCAGCCCCGGTGATCGCCGCCGCCGCCATGGTGCACGTATTCAAATTCATCATCGGACCCGACGGGGACTTGGATTGACCCGCGCCCGTTTCGCTGGGGCCCTGGCTGTGGGGGCGTTGATTTTGGCCGCCTGCGCGCCTGCCAGGATCGTTGCGGGGGAGGG
>JABHVE010000045.1 GCA_018658465.1 Alphaproteobacteria bacterium | reverse complement strand
TCGGGTTCGGTATCCCCCGCCAATGCACGCTTTTCTCGTTCCCGCGCCCGGCGCACAGACGACAGGCTGCGCACACGCTCTTCATCATTCAGCGCCTGAGACATCGTAAGCCGTCCGCCCCGTCGCCGGGCTTGGCCCCCCGGTTTCCGGGCCGCAGGCCGGCGCGGTTCCACCGGGCGTCCCCGCTTGGTCTTTGTCGCTTCGGCCGGCTCTTCCTTTGCCGGTGTTTCGGGCAACCGTTTCGCGGCGGTTTGTTCGCCCTTTACCCGCGCTTGTTCTTCTTCTTTTTTGCGCGACTCTTCATCGGAAATGCGACGTTCCGCTTCGACCCGTTCGCGGTCGGCGCGGTCGGCGTCAGCCTGGGCGACCTTGGCCGCTTCATCGGCTTTGAGGCGGACGTTTTCATCGTATTGGCGGGCTCCATCCAACGCCTTGGCGCGGGCGGCCTTTTCGTCGGTCGTTAAAGTCTTCAGCACCACCCGACCACGGCCCGGGCGTGGGGTGGTTGCCTGTTCTGCGCTGGGCTTTGTCTGCGGCGGCGGGGCTGTCGGCGTAGGTGTCGGCGCAGGCGCAGGCGCAGGCGGATCGATCACCGGGGCTTGGGGTTCAGCGGACATTTCAGGCTGATCTGGTGTGGGACTTGGTGCAGGTGCGGGGGATGTGGTTTGCTCCGGAGCGGTGGGTGCCGGACCAGCCGCGCCTCCCGGTGCGTTGGACAGGACGCGCTTTTTCTTGACCTCTACCGTCACCGCCTTGGTGCGGCCGCGGGAAAAGCTTTGGCGGACCTGTCCTGACCCGATGGTTTTTTTCAATTCAAGGCGCTGGGGACCTTTTAGGGTCAGTTTTGCGCCATCGTCCGGGTTTTTCGTATCGCTCATTCTTTATTGTCTCTTACTGAAAAATTTCCTGGTCACGCACAAAGTCACGCGCAAAATCGCCGCGAGGCACACCGACCGGTCGCGCCGCCGATTTGGTTAGTTGGCTACGATCGCGCCGCGGGAGCCCCGAAATCCTTGCAGACGAGCGCTTTCATTTAGAAAACGCTGGGCTAGTCCACCGGGAACAATGGCAGCATGTACCACATTTTCGCGCCCCAAGGCTAAACTCAATTCGCCAACGGTCAGGGATTCGGCCATTGGGGCCACCTGGGCCATGCCGCGCAGTTTGTCGCGGCCACCCTGAGCACCGTCTGAGGCCGCGATTAGGACCGCCGCACCCCCCGATGCCACCGTGCCACGGACTTTTTCGAAACCCGTCACCACCTGACCGGCACGTTGGGCAAGGCCCAAAATTTCACCGCAGCGCTTGGCCAAACCGGCTTCTACCGTGGTGATCAGGGTTTCGTCCGCATTGGCTTTGCCCTTTGCCGCCCGGGCAAACAGGCGATTGGTTACTGCCTGGGCCACATGGTCGGCATCGGCACGGACCCACAGGCCGCGACCGGGCAGGCCGCCCCCTAAGTCAGGCACCACCGACCCGGTTGGATCCACGACAAAACGCACCAATTTGTCTGTGCCCAGGATTTCGCCGCTGGCAATGCAGCGCCGTTCCGGGATTTCGCGGGCCACGGAGCCGACCGGAGCGTTCCTTAACCCTTAAGCTCCCTCTGCCTCTCCTGCGTCTTTTTCCTCATCAGCAGCTGGTTCGCCAGCGACCGTTTCTTCGCCATCGGCCGTGGCTTCGCCGTCCTCCCCTTCAAACCAATGGGCGCGGGCCGCCATAATTACTTCGTTTGCAGCGGCCACGGTCATGCCAGCGTTCGGGATAAAATCCAACAGTTCGTCGCTGGCCAGATCCGCCAAGTCATCCAAGACTTTCACGCCATTTTCACCCAGGATCACAAGGATCGCCGGGGTCAGGCCCTCGATGGCGGCCAGTTCGTCGGTGACCCCCAGTTCCTTGCGTTGGCCATCCAGGCGTGTGGCTTCGGCTTCCAAAAACGCCCGGGCCCGATTGCCCAGTTCTTCGGCGATTTCCAATTCAAAGCCTTCGATGGAGGCCAATTCCTCGGGCGGAACAAACGCCACCTCTTCCACTGTGGAGAAACCTTCGGTGACAATCAGCTGGGCCAGCAATTCATCCACATCCAGCACTGAAACAAACAGTTCGGTGCGTTGGCGGAATTCTTCCTGGCGGCGGTCGGATTCTTCGACTTCCGTCAGAATGTCGATGTCCCATTCGGTCAATTGTGACGCTAGGCGGACGTTTTGCCCGCGGCGGCCAATGGCCAGACTGAGTTGATCGTCGGGCACCACCACTTCGATGCGCTTGGCTTCTTCATCCAACACCACCTTGGCGATCTCGGCCGGTGCCAAGGCGTTGACGATGAACGTGGCGGGGTCCGGAGACCATTGAATAATATCGATTTTTTCGCCTTGGAGCTCGTTGACCACGGCCTGAACCCTGCTGCCGCGCATACCCACACAGGCACCAACAGGGTCGATGGCGGTATCGTTTGACAGCACCGCGATCTTGGCGCGGCTGCCCGGATCCCGCGCCACCGCGCGGATTTCGATAATGCCGTCGTACAGTTCCGGCACTTCTTGGCGGAACAATTGGATCATGAATTGCGGGTGGGTGCGGGACAGGAAGATTTGCGGGCCCCGTGGTTCCCGGCGCACATCGTAAATGTAGGCGCGAATGCGATCCCCCTGGCGGAAGGATTCCCGGGGCAGCATGTCGTCACGACGGACGATGGCTTCGGCCCGGCCCAGATCAACCACCACGTTCCCATAGTCCACGCGTTTGACCAGACCCTTGGCGATTTCGGCGATGCGATCTTTGTATTCTTCGTATTGGCGTTCCCGTTCGGCTTCACGGACTTTTTGGACAATGACTTGCTTGGCGGTTTGTGCGGCAATGCGGCCGAAATCCACCGGCGGCAGCGGTTCTGCCAAAATGTCACCGATTTGGGCGTCTGGATTGTGTTCGGCCGCCGACGTCAACAAAATCTGGGTGGATTCGTTTTCGATGTCTTCCACCACCTCTAGGCAGCGGAAAATGCGAATTTCCCCCGATTTACCGTCGATTTCGGCGCGGATATCGTGTTCGTGGCCGTATTTGGAGCGCGCGGCCTTTTGGATCGCTTCCTCCATGGCTTCGATCACCGTTTCCCGCTCGATGCTTTTGTCCCGGGCCACTGCATCGGCAATTTGCAGCAGCTCCATGCGGTTCCAGCTGGTCGCTGTTGCTGGTTCTTGATCGGTTTCCATAGGGAGTTCCTTACGCTTAGAGCAAGATTATGAGCGGCCTGAAGAGCCTTTTATCAATTCATCGGTGAGGACCAATTTGGCCCCGGCGATGTTGTCGAACAAGATTTCGAATTCGCGCGGCTGGCCATTGTCGGAAATCGTGATGCGGGCACCCTTGTCCGTCGCCCCCATCAACTGGCCCTTAAATTTACGCCGCCCATCAATCAAATTGGAGGCCTCGATTTTGGCTTCCATCCCGGCGAACCGTTCGAAATCTTGCGGCTCCACCAAGGGGCGGTCCAGCCCCGGCGACGACACTTCCAACAGGTAATCGCTGTCGATGGGGTCGGCTTCATCCAAAATGCGCGACACCTTGCGGCTAACCTCGGCACATCCGGCGACCGTCATTGCCTCCCCCGACAAGGGTTCGGCCATGATTTGCAAACTTGGCGGCACGTCTGAGCCAAGGTGAAGGCGCACCAACCGGTACCCCATTTCAGCCAAGGGCGGCGCAATAAGCGCCTGCAGCGTCTTGTGTGTCGATCCAATCACTTGTGATCCAAAATTTTGGCGAACCCGCATAAAAAAAGCAGGCCGGCGGCCCACTTGGTCTTGTTCGGTTTGGCTGGTCGCGGGCGCCAATTTGTCTATTGGATATAGGCGGCTTGGTGCCCCACCACAAGGGTTATCTGGCGGTTATTGCTCTAACCACCCGTTGGAAAGTGAAATAGGAAATGTCCAAGGCTTTTGCCAAAGCCGTGGCCTCGTACCGGGTTTGGGGCCAGTCATCTGGGCGGACCCGCCAATCATCGGGGTGTTCGGCGACCCAGGTGAAATCCTTGTGATCCAAAAATCGCTCCAATGTCCAATCGCAATACTCCGAGTGATCAGAGGCAAAGCGCACCTGGGCCCCATCGGTAAGAACCCGCGCCATGTTGTCCAAGTTGCCTTGATTGACGAAGCGCCGCTTGTGATGGCGAGTTTTTGGCCATGGATCGGGAAATAACAAGAAAAGTCTGTCGATGCTTGCCGGGGTCAGGGCATTGAGCAAATCCTGGGCGTCCGCGTCGGCAATGCGAATGTTGCCGATGTCGGCGGCCTGAATATGGCTTAGAAGGCTAGCGATGCCATTGATAAACCGCTCGCAGCCGATAAAGCCCACGTCTGGGTTGGCCTGGGCCAGCGCAGCCAAGTGTTCGCCGCCGCCAAAGCCGATTTCCAGCCAGACCTCAGGGCGGAACGCTTCGGGCGGGTGAACAATGGGACGGAACGCTTCGGGCGGGAACAAAGTTGCGGGATCAAGGCTGACCGCCGGATTCACATCCACGGCCAATCCAGGCAGCAGATCATCAATCAGGGCTTGGCGTCCGGCACGCAGGCGATGGCCATGGCGGCGCCCGAAGAACCCTCTGGGTGGCCGCTGATCTGTCATCTTGGTGGACAATGCCTCGGTGGACAGGCTTTCGGTGGGGATAGGGTTTGGCTTTACCCCACGGCCGCGGTCAGGGCGTCGACCAAATCAGTCTTTTCCCAAGAAAACCCGCCGTCTGGTTCAGGGTGCCTGCCGAAATGGCCATAGGCCGCTGTGCGCGCATAGATCGGCCGACTGAGGGACAAATGTTCACGAATGCCCCGAGGGGACAAATCCATGCATTTTGTCAACGCCTCGCCCACCCGGTCATCGTCCACTTCGCCGGTGCCAAAGGTATCCACATACAAAGATAAAGGCTTGGACACGCCGATGGCGTAGGCAAGCTGGATGGTGCATCCATCGGCGATTCCCGCCGCCACGACGTTTTTCGCCAAATACCGCGCCGCATAGGCAGCAGAGCGATCCACTTTGGTGGGGTCTTTGCCGGAAAATGCGCCGCCACCGTGGGGGGCTGCACCGCCGTAGGTATCAACAATGATTTTACGGCCGGTCAGGCCGGTGTCGCCGTCGGGGCCGCCGATTTCAAATTTCCCCGTGGGGTTCACATAGAATTCGTCTTCGGGGCACATCCAACCGTCGGGCAGCACGTTTTTGACATGGGGGCGGACGATTTCGCGAATTTCGTCTTGGGAAGCCCCCGCCGCATGTTGGGTCGAAACCACAACAGATGCGGCCCCGACCGGCATGCCGTTTTCATAGCGCAGGGTGACCTGGCTTTTGGAATCCGGTTCCAATTTCGGTTCCGCCCCCGAATGCCTAGCTTCGGCCAAGGATTTCAGAATTTGGTGGGAATAATAAATCGGTGCGGGCATCAGCACGTCGGTTTCACGACAGGCATAGCCAAACATGATCCCCTGGTCGCCAGCGCCTTCGTCTTTGTTGCCCGCCGCGTCTACGCCTTGGGCGATATCGACGGATTGGGCATGGACGTAATCGTCCAGCTGAATGTCGGCCAAATTAAATCCGGCCTGATCATAGCCAACTTCTTTGACCGCCTTGCGCGCGACCTCTTCGCGGACTTCTTTGGTGATCGATGCGTGGCCACGGACTTCCCCCGACAGCACAATGCGATTTGTGGTGGTCAGGGTTTCGACGGCCACCCTAGAAAACGGGTCGGCGGTAAGGTAGGCGTCGACGATCGCATCGGAAATCCGGTCACAAAGTTTGTCCGGGTGCCCTTCGGACACCGATTCGCTTGTAAACAAGTATTCGGATCTGGCCACGGTCTACTCCTGGCTTAAGGGAAAGCGCCGGTTCGGCGCACGAAAAAATTCATTTGGATCGCGCGTCATTGGGCGGGTGCCCATGACGTGGAACCCGAACGACCTTGTTGCAAGGATCGTTGGACCGGTCAAGGAAATTGGCGGGATTGCCGCATTCGGCAACCGCAAAAACCCCCGGTGCCGGGCCAGCCCACCAATTCGGTACTTTTGGCTGGAGTTATTTTGGAAATAGTGTGCCCGCGGACGGACCCTAGCGAAAGCACCGGAGCGACACTATGCCGCACACCAATTTCCGCGATGGTTAGAACTGCAAGTCAGACGCCGGTGGCTTATACCTCGGCGTCGGCACCCGCACGACCAAGAGCCTTGGTCAGATCAAACAGCCGGCGCCGCACTGCCGGGTCGGTGATCTTGTAATAGGCGCGCACGAGTTCCAGCGTTTCCCGGCGGGCAAGATTGCCTTGCTCGAAGGTTGCTGCTGGGCCTTCGGCCAATCCCGGAATTCCGTTTCCGGCATCGGACGGCATATCGTCAAAGAAAAACGATACCGGCACATCCAAAACTCGGGTGAACTGAAACAGACGGCTAGCACCGATCCGGTTCGCGCCGCGTTCGTATTTCTGAATTTGTTGGAAGGTTAGTCCAACGGCTCGGGCCAATTTTTCTTGGCTCATTCCCAGCAAAGTCCGGCGCAGCCGTACGCGGCTGCCAACATGGACATCGATTGGGTTGGGTTTTCCTTTCCCACCTGGCTTGCGTGCTACTTCCGCCGCGGTATTCGCCACGCTCGTCACTCCTTCTGGGCACTAAATAAATTTGCAAATTCGGCCTCGGGCAATCGCTTTAGCGACCAATCAACCGACGCTCTCACTTTATGCTTGATATAGGACCGACTGATTGCAGGTCAACAGAAATCGACACTCAACTCCAAATAACCAAAGGGACTCATATTTTGGAAGGCGTCTCCGCAGTATTGGTTAAGAAAACTGGTTTACGAATAGTTGTCTTTTCACATTATATGATTTGTGTTCATTTTTTGGCGGATAACTCCTGCACCGAAGACCAGGAAAATAATCAGGAATATTAGGTCGCCGAATTTGGCGTAAATCGTGGCCTTGATCGCCACCGGCAACAACGCGTCCACCACCCCGGTTTCGCCCAATCCGAGCTTTGCGACGACGCGACCATGGGCGTCCACAACACCGGAAATCCCGGAATTCCCAGCCCGCACCAAGGGCAGCCCAAGTTCCACCGCGCGGGTTTTGACCATGACAAAATGCTGGTATGGCCCCGCTGAGCGCCCATACCAGGCGTCATTGGTGACGTTGAGAATCCACCCGGGACGGTCGTTTGGGTCCACCACCTGGCCGGGGAAGATGGCTTCGTAACACACCAGTGGGCTGACTGATGGTGCCCCGGCGATGTGAATGGTTTGGGGGCCAGGGCCTTGGGAATAATCCAACGAACCCGGGGTAATTTTTTCCAGGCCAATCGCCCCCAACAATTTGCGAAAAGGAACATATTCCCCAAAAGGAACCAAATGCGATTTGTCGTATTGGCCAATAATCGCGCCTGAGTTGTCTAAGGCTTGGACGCTATTCCAAATCTGAGTTTCTGTGACTCCCAAATCAGTCGTCACCTGTTCTGCGCGAATGGCACCGGTGATAACGACGCCCGCCGGGGCCAACGCACCGCCGATTAATTCCGCCGCTACTGGGTCGAATTCCAAAAAATATTGGGCCGCAGTTTCCGGCCAAATGGCGTGGGTAATTTCGCCCAGAACAGATGGTTGTTGGGATAACTGAATGTGCCGATCAAGGTTGCCCCGCCGTTGGTCGGGCTGCCATTTCAAGGCTTGGGGAATGTTCGCCTGAACCAGGCGCAGCACCACCCCGGGGACGGTGGCAGTCTCTGCGCCCCCCAGACGCACAGCGCCGCCACCCCAAATGCCGACAATTAGGACGGAGGCGATGGCCACCATCCCCCACCGGCGGGGGGATGACAGCGCCGCCGGAGCCGCCGCAACAAACACCGTCAGCAGACTAAGCCCGTAAATGCCCGTGACCGCAGTCATTTGCATCATGGGGTCCGACCACGACCAGGTGTAGCCGATCAAATTCCACGGGAACCCGGTGAACCAATGGCCCCGCGCCCATTCCCCCGCAGTCCACGCCAGGGCCAGGGCCAAAACCCGGAGCGGCCCCGTCGACCACAGAAAATGCGCGGCGATTGTGGCGGCCGCCACGAAAAAGCTGAGCACCGCGGGCAAACCAAATACGGCGAAGGGCAGCAGCCACGCGAACTGCGCCGGGTCCACCAACAGCGCGCCTGAAATCCAATACAGACCGGTGGTGAGGTGCCCCAATCCGAACCACCAACCGATCCACCCGGCGCGGACCCACGAGCCAGCGCCGTCAAGCAGCCACACCAAGCCGGTAAATGCCACCACCAAAAACAAAGTCAGATTAACGGGGGCAAGGCCCAGAGTGGCAACCGCCCCCAATAGGAAGGCGAAAGAAGTGCGCCGCCAGCCCACGGCGCCGGCAAGGCGCGCCGCCAGAAATGTCATTGGTCGGATGGGTCGCCCGATTTGGCTGACGGGATTTTTGAGTCCGAGGTCCGATTGGCAAGCTCAGCGATGCGAACCTGTTTGACCCGGCGCGGATCGGCTTCCATGATTTCGAATTCGAAGCCGGATGGGTGGCTGATCAATTCCCCGCGCATGGGCACGCGCCCCACCAACGACACCAACAAGCCACCCACTGTTTCGATGTCTTCTTCCCGGGAGTCGGGAACCAAATCAGCCCCCAGCCTGCTTGCCAATTCTTCAACCGAGGCGCGACCGTCAGCGACAATGGAGCCGTCCGGTCGCACGGTGAAAAATGGACCGCGCGCGTCTTCATGCTCGTCTTCGATTTCACCGACGATTTCTTCCACCAAATCTTCGATCGTCACCAAACCATCGGTGCCGCCGTATTCGTCCACCACGATCCCGATGTGGACCCGCGCCAAGCGCATCTTCAACAGCAAATCCACCACCCGCATGGATGACGGCACAAACAAGATTTCCCGGGCCGCGCGGGCCAACACAAAATCCCCGGCGCCGCCCCAAAAATCCAGAACATCTTTGATGTGAATAAAGCCGATGATGTCGTCCAAGGTTTCTTGGAACACCGGCACACGAGAATGGAAGCCTTCGCGCAGGACGCCGACCAGTTCGTCCAGGGACGCCGACGCGTCGACCCCCAGGATGTCGGCCCGGGGCACCATCACGTCCCCCACCCGGGTATCACCAAGTTTCAAAATGTTGAGCAGCATGAGCCGCTCCATTGGTGCCAGGTGATCCCCCGTTGCCAAATCTTCGCCCAACACCTCGGCGACATTTGCGCGATCGCTTGGGGCTCCGTTTCGGCGGGTCAGGCCGCGCAGCCAATCGCGAAAGGATTGGGCGATCGACGGATCATCTTGGGTTCCCGGGGCGCTGTCTTCAACGCCTTGTTCGGGTTCTGGCCCGGGGTCCGGGTCGTCGGTCTGGGTCATTTGGATTTCGCCCCGGATTTTTTGGGTTTGGCTTTCGATTTCGATTTCGATTTGGCTTTGGCTTTCGGCTTTTTTGCCGGTGCTTCGTAGGGATCGGCCACACCCATGCTCAACAAAATTTGACGCTCTAAATCTTCCATGGCCTTGGCGTTTTTTTTGGATTTTTCGTGATCGTATCCGCACAGGTGCAACGTGCCGTGGACCAACATGTGGGCCAGATGATTTTCGATGGCTTTGCCCTGGTCGGCGGCTTCGTCGCGAATGACTTCAAAGGCAACGACGATGTCACCCAAAACCATCGGCCGCCCCAAGCTGGTGAACGAGCCTTCGTCGGTATCAAGTTCGTCGCCGGGAAAGGACAGCACGTTGGTGGTGGCGTCGATACCGCGGTATTCTTTGTTCAAGATGTGAAGTTCGCGGGCATCCGACATCACCACCGAAACTTCGGAATGGCTGTGCACCCGGCCGCTGGCGGACACAGTCGTGGTCACAGTTTTGGTCACCAGCTGCGCCAGTTCCTCAATGGTTTGGCTCCAAATTTCCGCTGGTGCCATGATCGATACTTTACAGATCTCGCTCATGTTTTTTTCTTGGCCTCCTTCGGCCCGTTTTTATCGCTGTGAGATTGATAGGCGCGCACCACCCTGGACACCAAGGGATGGCGCAAAACATCGGCGTCCGTAAATCGCACAAATCCCACCCCCTCCATGCCGGCCAAAATGTCTGCGGCTTCGGCCAGACCGGAGCGCTCGCCAGTCGGCAAATCTATTTGCGAAAGATCCCCGGTGATGACCATGCGGGATGATTCCCCCATGCGGGTCAGCAACATTTTCATTTGCACCCGCGTGGTGTTTTGAGCTTCGTCCAAAATGATGAATGCGTCGGCCAGGGTGCGCCCGCGCATGAACGCCAAGGGGGCAATTTCGATCACCCCTGCATCCAAATATTTTGCCACCTGGTCGGCGGGCAGGGTGTAGTACAGGGCGTCGTACAGGGGCCGCATATAGGGGTCGACTTTTTCCCGCACATCCCCCGGCAAAAACCCCAGGCGTTCGCCGGCCTCCACTGCCGGGCGCGACAGAACGATGCGTTCCACCCGGCCTTCGATCAGCATGGAGACCCCCAACGCCACCGCCAAAAATGTTTTGCCGGTGCCCGCCGGGCCGAGGCCAAACACCATGTCGTTGGTGCGCATTTCCCGCACATAGGCCGCCTGGTTTGGCGACCGCGGAGTCACCGCCCGACGCCGGGTACGAATGACCGACCCGGCATTGTCTGTGGATGAGTCTAGATCCATGTCTGGGCCGTGCTCGGTCACGCTTGCCTCTGCCATGCGAATGGCCCCGGTGACTTCACCGTCTGACAGTTCGTCCCCTTGGGCAAGGAGTTCGTACAAATTCGTCAGGGCTGATTTCGCTGCTTGTTGGGACCAAGAATTGCCGGTGATTAAAATCCGATTGCCGCGGGACGAAACCTCCACATCCAATTCTTTTTCGATGCGCGCCAAATTGCGATCGTGTTCGCCAAACAATGCCGCGAGAAACCGATTGTCGTCGAAGTTCATTTGCAAGGGCACGGATTTTACCGTTGCCCGTTTTTCACCGGTGGATTTCAACGGACCCCCCCCGTGGCCATAACAGTCTCGGTCGGCGGTTTGAATCCAACGATTTCACCGGCCAAACTGTTGGGCTTCGTTGCGGTGATTTTGACATCAACCACCGTTCCCAATTGGTCGGGATCGGCATCCACATAAATCGCCTGGTTGTACGGCGTGCGGCCAATCAGTTGGCCCGGATGACGGCCGGAACGTTCCAGCAAAACCGCGTTGGTATGACCCACAGCCCGACGATTAAAGCTATCCCGTTGGCCATCCAACAGGGTCTGCAAAACATCAAGGCGGGCTGTTTTCACGGCCTCGGGGACTTGGTCCAGGTCCGCCGCCGGGGTCCCCGGCCGGGGGCTATATTTGAATGAATAGGCCCCAGCGAATTGCACATGATCCACCAAGTCCAACGTCGCCTGAAATTCGTCGTCCGTTTCGCCGGGAAATCCGACGATGAAGTCGCTGGAGATCGCCATGCCCGGGCGGGCGATGCGCAAAGCATCGATGGTCCGGAAATAGTCGTCGGCCCGGTGCCGTCGGTTCATCGCCGCCAAAATCCGGTCCGACCCGGATTGCACCGGCAAGTGTAAAGCCGGCATCAATTTTGGACTGTCCCCGTGGGCCGCGATCAAGTCGTCTGTCATATCCTGTGGGTGGGACGTGGTGTAGCGCAGACGATCCAGTCCCGGCACCTCTGCCAGAACACGGACAAGGCCCGCCAACGACACCGCCCCGCCATCATCCCCGGCCCCGTGGTAGGCGTTGACGTTTTGCCCCAACAAGGTGAGTTCCCGAGCACCCAAATCCACCAACCGTCGGGCTTCCGCCACCACGTCCGAAACCGGCCGTGAATATTCCGCACCGCGGGTATAGGGAACCACACAGAATGTGCAGAACCGATCACAGCCTTCTTGGATGGTCAAAAACGCCGCAGGGCCCGATTGGGTGGCGTCGGCCAGGCCATCGAATTTCGACACTTCCGGAAAATCCACCGCCGCCGGTCGGGTGCCGGCGATTTCAGCCTGGGCCAAAAGTTCTGGCAGATTTTGATAGGACTGGGGCCCCACCACCAAATCCGTGTAGGGGGCCCGGGATAAAATTTCGTCGCCTTGGGCTTGGGCGACGCAGCCGGCCACGGCGATGCGCAAATCTTTTCCCAATGCTTGGCGCGCGGTTTTGATGATCCGCAGGCGCCCCAAATCGGAATACAGCTTTTCCGCCGCCTTTTCGCGAATGTGGCAGGTGTTCAAGATCACTAGGTCGGCGTCGTCGACGGAGTCCGCCAACCCATACCCGTGGGGTGCCAACACATCCGCCATCTTTGCGGAATCGTACACGTTCATCTGGCAGCCAAAGGTCTTGATGAAAAGTTGTCTGGTCAAAAGGTTTGCTTCGCTGAGTGCCCAAAATCGCCGAATGCCGCTGGCTTGAACCTATACCTTGAGCCATGGAACCAAATGGGACAAGTGGGCCGCCCAAGGTAAGGCGATTCGATGTCAGGTTTCTTGGGCGGCTGACGGGCCTTGGGCTAAAGCCGTGGTCGGCATTGGCTGAGGCCGACCAGAGATCGCCCCGCGATGGCTGTCGACAATGACCTGGCGGCAATGGGCGGCCAAATCCTTGCGAGATCCCAAATCGGAAAGCCGCACAGGTTGGTGAAAATCCACCGCGATCCGGGCCGGGCCGTTGCCCAACATGCCCCACAAATGACGGCCCAATCGCATTTTGCCGTACCAAGTGAGCCGTGGCCGACTGCGCCGCCCCAAGGGAAATCCATCCAGGTGGGTATAGGCGATGCTGACCGGCTGAACCAACGGCGCGGCATCAGGATCGTCTTTGTTTTCGGCGGCAGAAAACAACGCGGATTTGAAGGGCAGAACGCGATTGCCGTCCCCCCGAGTGCCTTCTGGGAACAACACCAGCGGGGCACCCGTGGCCAGACGCGCGCCCATAGCGGCCAAGCCTTCGCGGGTTTTTGCCCGTTTGCGGGCGACGAAGACCGTGCCTTGGAGTTTCGCCAAAACACTGACACCGGGCCATTTGGCGATTTCGCTTTTCGCCACAAATGCGACCGGCGCCAGGGCGCTGAGCACAACAATATCCAGCCACGACGAGTGATTGCTGACAATCATGATCGGCCCCGAATTGCCGGCTTGGCCCCGCACATCAAAATGCAGGCCCAGCACCCAGGCGACCCCCCGGTGAAACACCATGGGAATTTTAATCGCCACCTCTGAACGAAAAAGCAGTGCCAGAATTTGAAAAGGCAGCAGCACCAACAGCCACGCGATCAGCATGACCACGCGCAAAATAGGAGTCATATGTCGCATGTTTTTTCCGAAGCGCGCGCTCTAGTCCTTGCCGTCTTCGGACTCCAACGGGACGCCAAAAAGCTCCAATCGGTGATCGACCAATTTGTACCCAAGGCGTTCCGCCACTTGTCTTTGCAGGGATTCAATCTGATCATCATTGAATTCGACGACTTTTCCGGTGCGAAGATCGATCAAATGATCGTGGTGTTCTTGGTCTGCCAATTCATAGCGGGCCCGCCCATCGCCAAAATCGTGACGTTCAAGAATGCCCGCTTCATCGAACAGCCGCACGGTCCGGTAAACCGTTGCAATGCTGATGCGGGCATCTTCCTCCGCCGCCCGCCGGTGCAGTTCTTCCACATCCGGATGATCGGCTGCTTCCGACAACACCCGGGCGATGACCCGCCGCTGGCCGGTCATTTTCATACCTTTTTCCAGGCACAGACGTTCAATGCGGCCGGCATCAACCGCCACCGGCGTCCCGCTTTTTGTCTCAGGCTGGTCTTGCAAGGCGTGGCCCCCTGGGAACGCTAACGTTTACGCTTTCGGCGTTTGGTTCCCAGACCGATTTTTTTGGCCAATGCGCTGCGTTGTTTTGCATAGTTCGGGGCGACCATTGGGTAATCGGCGGGCAAACCCCACCGTTCCCGGTATTCGTCTGGGGACAGATTGTAACGCGTTTTCAAATGGCGTTTCAGCATCTTCAGTTTTTTGCCGTCTTCCAGACAAATAACATAATCGGGAGTGATCGATCGTTTAATCGACACGGCCGGGTTGGGCCGTTCCGCCACGCCACCCGCTGCCTCGACACCGGCCAGGGCCGTGTAAACCTGCTAAATAGGCTGGAAAGATCCGCCACCGCGACTGTGTTGTTGGCAACGTGGGACGCCACAATGTCGGTGGTCAAAGCCAACAGCTCAGATGGATCCGTTTTCGAATCCGATTTTTCAACCATGTCGGCGCCCTCATCACAATTGTGAAAAACAATGCAAAAACTACTTATAATGTTGTGGAAACACTATGGCACCACATAGTTGCTGGAACAATTACTTTTATTATTGTCGGCTGAAAGAATAGGACCAACAACAAAATTAAAGGACGATCACTATGGCGTGATGTTGCAGCGCGATTAGTTGCCCCCCCGATCGCCGGGAAGCTTGGCATCCGGTGGCCGGATATACAGGGGCCGAACGGGATGATCCAACCCTGGTGCGGGGGGTTGCAGGCCGTCATTGGCGGCCTTCGTGGCCAGGGCCGCCAGGACCCGAGCATCGGGTTGATCGGGCCCATCGGCCACGGTCCAGGGTTTGCCAAGATTGGTCAAATGCCCATGCAGTAATCCCGCCCCTGTGCCAACCAAAACCCCGGTCACGGGGGGTGTTAGTCGCGCGGCGTCTTCCAAGGTGTTCAAGGCCGGCGGCGTGGCGGCCACCAGGTCGGGGCCAAAGGTTTGGTGATACACCTCGCCTCGGCGGGCATCGAACACCGCGGTCACCCCGGTGCCAGCAGGGACAGCCCCCGATTGAACAGCCCCGGCCGCCAGAATTTCCAAACTAACAAACCCGCGGGTTGGAACATGCGCCGCCAAGGCCAGTGCCCGGGCGGTGGCAACACCGACCCGGACACCAGTAAAAGTGCCGGGGCCAACACTTACGGCAATAAGATCCAAATCAGCGAATTCGATCCCTGCCTGAACCCGCGCCGCTTCGATCATGGGGATCAATGCCTCGCCGTGGCCACGGCCAATGACCTCGAAACGGTGGGCCAATGGGGTGTCCCCCTGGACAAAAGCCGCCGAACAGGCTGCTAAAGAGGTTTCGATCGCCAGGATTTTCATGGTGCTGTGGGTTGAAGGTTTACGCCGGATGGGTAATGAATTCTGACACTATGGTTAAACGGACGCGAAATCAGGAAAAAATTGGGGGCCAACCATGGCTCCAAGCCATGGCGTTCGGCTTTTTCGCGACGGCGGCGATGGCATTTGGCGGGCCGGCCCTTGCCCAGGGGCCGGTGGCCCAAACCCAATTGTCCGGTGCCGTAATCTTTATGTTCCACCGATTTGGCGAAGATGGTGTGCCGTCCACCAACATTCGGTTGGAGCAATTTCAGGCCCATTTGGCAGAGCTGAATTCCGGTGGCTACACGGTCATGGGGTTGCCCGAAATAGTTCAGGCCATGGGCGATGACCAGCCGTTGCCCGACCGCACCGTCGGCCTGACCATCGATGACGCATTTTTATCGGCGTATACCGAAGCGTGGCCAGCGCTGCGTGAAGCCGGGTTCCCGGTGACTGTGTTCGTGTCCACCGATGTAGTGGACGCCGGAGGGGCCCAATACATGAATTGGGACCAGATCAGGGATTTGGCGGCCCAAGGGGTGACCATTGGCGCCCATTCGGCATCCCACCTGCACATGATCGGCCCATCGATGGATCAGATCACCGGCGAAATCGAGCGATCCAACAGCCGATTCCAGGCAGAATTGGGGTTTACCCCAACGTTATTCGCGTATCCGTACGGCGAAATGAGCCTGGCGGTGCGCGATGTGGTGATCGGCGCAGGGTTCGTCGCGGCGTTTGGCCAGCATTCCGGGGTGGCAGAGGCGGGGCTGGATCGGTTCTATCTGCCGCGATTTTCATTGAACGAGCAGTACGGCGCGCTTTCCCGGTTCACCCTGGCAGCCAATGCCTTGCCGTTGGGGGCGCGGGAAATCGTCCCGGCTGAACCGGCATTGACGTCCAACCCGCCTGCGTTCGGATTTACAGTGTCGGAAGTCATTGGCCCCATCGACCAAATCAACTGCTTTGCTTCCCACGAATCCACACCGGCGCGCTTGGAGCGGTTAGGCGCGCGGAGATTCGAAGTCAGGCTGCAAACCCCATTTCCCGCAGGCCGCGGCCGATTCAATTGCACCGCCCCTGCGGACGACGGCCGTTGGCGATGGTTTGGGATGCAGTTCTATATCCCCGCCCCGTAAGGCGCAGAAGTGGCTAAATATTGGGGCTAATTGGCATATGCATGCGCAAACGTGCGCGGTCGTATTCCATCAGCTGGTTGGATTCCATGATCGTGCGAAGGGTGGCCACGTAATCCGCCCCGCGTTCTGAATAGGACAACAGAGTTTTGGCAAGGCCAATTGGATCCAATTCGCCCATCTGATCCCGCTGCATTTTGCGGCGATTGCGAAAGCTGACATAGGCCGCGTGGGTGTTCAAATTTTGCATATACGCGGCCACGGATAGGCCCAGTCCATCAAATGCGCGGATGAAGAATTTGAAATCTTCGTCGGCGCCGCTGGGGCGCAGGCCGTGGGCTTCGGAGGTGGTCCATTGGCCAAAAATTGCGTTGCCTTCGATGGCAAACCGCGATGTTCCCCACCCGGATTCTTCGGCCCCCTGGGCCACCGCCAAGCTGGCAGGAACGATGTCGACGCGGCGAATCATTTCGTCAATTAGCTGTTGGCCTTCCAGGTCCACCACATTGTATCTCAACGCCAATTCGCCCAACCACACCTGGTCAAGTGAAGCCCAGGTAAAAAGCGGACTCTCGGCCAACGCCAACAGCCTGCCACGGTCTTCCAAGATCGCTTCGTTGGCGTGCAAAACCAGGGGCAACATCGCTAGGATAAACAACGACTTGCGCTCTGCCACCGGCTGAATTGTCACCAGATCAGCCGGCAAACTGGCCACCTGAATGCGCGGCACATCACCCACCGATCGGACCCCCGGCAAATGATAGTCAAGGTCGGAAAATCTCTGGCTGAGGGACGCCGCGTCGGCCACTTGGATCAAGTCGGAATTGGGCGCAAACAAAGGCCCAGCAACGGCCGGAGCTTCCGCCGCATCGGCGGATGCCGTCAACATCGGTGTCCCAAAGGCAGCCGCATACAACGCCACAACGCTGACGCTAAGCAGGCCCAGAGAACCGATTTCAAATCGATTTTTGGTCGCAGCTAGTCTTGTCACAATTACGCGCACACTCACCTTGTTCTTCCAAAAGAAAAACTCAGTGATCCTCCCCTTTTAAATCCGCAACTCCCCCCGCTTTTGATGCGTTTTGGGGGCGTCACGGTGGCTGAAAGGTTCTGCCCGTCAGCCAACACACTACCTAGTGGTCAGAGGCCAAAATGTCCACATCATTGGCCAGCATTTCTGGCGATATTTTGGGGTCTGTTGCTGGGTCACCACACCGCTTGGTACGCGGTGGCTTAGGTCAGGCGATCCACCTGGGCGTCGTTCAAATTTCCCGGGACAACGGTGACCGGCACGCGCATGGACCCCGACAATTTTCCGGCCAAGGCGGTCACCAACGGCCCGGGCCCGTCTGGCCCCGGCGATGCCGCCAGCACCAACACATCAACGCCGGAGTCTTCTTCGATTTGGGCCAGGACTTCGTCTTTGATTTCCCCCTGGCGAATGGCCACGGCGGGCACCAAACCCGCCCATTCGTTAATATCGGTGGCGATGTCTTGCAGCAGCACTTCGGCATCGTCAAAGGCTTCTTCGCGCATGCGTTCTTCCACAGCCAGCCAATGGGTGTGGCTGGGGTCAGGGACAATCACCCGCAACAGCACCAAGCTGGCCCCCGTGCGTTGGGCGCGGCGGCCAGCAAAGCGTACGGCCACCCGGCATTCCTGGGTGTCATCCACGACCACCAGAAATTTCCGGCCCTTCGCAGGCGCAGAATTTTCTTGATTATTGTCCAACAGACGGCTCCCCGTTCGCGGCTATTCCGCGTCGGTATCCTGCCACAATCCGCCCTGGTAAGGGGCGTGCTATTTCAGAAGAATGTTCGTGAGTTCCCGTAATTGCGTGCGGGCCCGCAGCAGCATGAAGCCTTGGGACGCCAGATGGCTGGGGATGAACAAGGCGTCGGGCTTGCCGTTGACGATGATCCACGGATCAATGGTCGCCCCGGTACGCAGGCTGTCCAGCATTTGCTGGTACGCCGCGCCCAAATCCCGTTCCTCGATGACGGTGGCGAAATCCACCTGCAATTCGCGCAGCAAGATGTAATAGGCGTACATCTGGCCTTTGACGCTGTAGAACGCATCATCGGCGCTAGTATCCAGCCAGCCACCACCGCGGGCAACCTCGGCATCCAACAACGCCGACGACGATCCCAAGTCCAAGGCAATGCGGTCCAGAGTGGCGAGCAGATTGTCGGAGCGGGCTTCGAAAACCGCATCCCCCACCGCCAAACGGTCGTTATAGGCCAACAACGAACGCCGCGCCTTTTTGTACTGGGCTTCTGATGTGGCTGTGGGGGCCACCGAAGTGGTGAAATCGAACACCCACTTGGTGCCGGAATATTGCAGCAGCCCAGCGGCTTCCTGCAGGTCGGGATCGGTCAGGCTGGATCCCCTGATCCGACCAATTTGGTCGGTGAGCTCGAAAGTAAAGCGCGCCAAGGCCGCGACCATGCCCTGTTGGAAGTGGGGCATATTGTCCAAGGCCGCGCCGGGCAAAAAGAACGGATCATTGGCGGCCCAGTGGCCGTCCACCACTTCGCGCTGGATCAGCGCGGCGGTGGCGGCGACGGCACGGCTGGAACCGGGAGCTACTTGGTATTCCACCGTGCCAAACGACATATTGTCATTGATGCGGTGGATCAACATCATGCCCACCGGGTAATACAAAACGGCGAAGGCCAGCAGGGACCACAAAATCGTGCGGCGCAGCTTTGATTTCTTTTTCGGTTCAGCGCCGGGCATGGGCGGGGTGCGATTTTTGGAGGGCAAACGAATCCGCCCGGGCCACGTCAAGCGCCGCCCGAAAAACGGAATGCCTTTTGGTTTGTTTTCCCCGGTCCTGTCGAAGTCAGCCATTTGGTCCCCTTTGTTTCCCAGTACATAAGCCGGGATGGCCGCCAATCAAGACCCCCAGGAGTCTGGAAGGAGAGTCCAGGGCCTAAGTCTGGGTGCAGGGTTTAGGGGGCCAGAAAGCCGACGATTTCTTTTGTCGCCGCCAATACCGGCTGGGACATTTCCCGGGCTTTTTCAGCCCCGGTGCGCAAAATCCCCCGGACGTATTCGGGATCGGCGCGCAGCCGAGCCGTTTCGTCCGCCATCGGTGCCAGAATAGAAATCGCCAAATCGGCCAAGGCGGGCTTGAACGTGGAGAACGTCGCCCCATCGAATTCTTGGCAAATCTGTTCCGGGGTTTGATTGGATAGTGCGGCGTAGATCGCCACCAAATTTTTGGCTTCTGGCCGTTCCGCCAAGCCGTCCGGGTGACCGGGCAAGGGGTCTGGGTCGGTGCGGGCTTTGCGGATTTTCTTGGCGATGGTATCGGCGTCATCGGTGAGATTGATGCGGCTGAAATCCGAAGCATCAGACTTGCTCATTTTGGCGGTGCCATCACGCAGACTCATGACCCGGGTGGCGGTGCCAAAAATCAGCGGCTCGATGATCGGGAAATGGTCCACGCCGAACTGGCTGTTAAACGATTGGGCGATGTCCCGGGCTAATTCCAAATGCTGTTTTTGGTCGTCCCCCACCGGCACATGGGTGGCCTTGTAAGCCAAAATATCGGCGGCCATCAGCACCGGATATACATACAGACCGGTGGTGGCGTTTTCGCGGTTCTTCCCCGCCTTGTCTTTGAACTGGGTCATGCGATTGAGCCAGCCGATGCGGGCAATGCAATTAAAAATCCACGCCAATTCCGCGTGGGCGGGGTTTTGGCTTTGCACGAACACCAGGGATTTTTCCGGGTCGATCCCCGCCGCCAACAGGCTCGCCGCGCCTTCCAGGGTGCTGGCGGTCAGGGCCTTGGGGTCTTGGGCTTCGGTAATCGCATGCATATCCACCAGGCAAAACAAGCTTTCGTATTCGCCCTGCAGAGACACCCAATTGCGGATGGCCCCCAGATAATTGCCCAGGTGCAAGTTGCCGGTGGGTTGGACCCCGGAAAAGATACGGTTGGTTTCAGTCATGGGGCTCTAATGGCCCGTCATCCCTTGCGGGTCAACTGCCTCGGCGGGCCAGGGCGCGGAGTTCACCAATTTTTATTGCCCCAAACACATGAGCGAGCGCGGCGTACAGCACCAAGCCACCCAACACCACTGCGGTTAGTGTGCCGATGCGCTGGGCCCCTGATCCGGCCAGGGGCTCGGCCAGCCACCCGACGGCGAACCACAATCCCAGGCCCAAGCCAGCGGTGGCGATCAGCCCCCGGGGCAAGCGTTGGCGCAGGCGATCGTCGGCCAGCCAATGGCCCCGGCGTACCAACACCCAGGCCAACAGACCGGCGTTGAGCCATGCCGCCAAGGCGGTGGCCAGGGCCAAGCCCACATGGCCCATGGGGCCCATCAAAGCCAAATTCAGCACAATGTTGGTTACCAGGGCGACGATGGCGATGCGCACTGGGGTCTTGGTGTCTTTGCGGGCGAAAAACCCCGGCGACAGGACTTTGACCATCACATAGGCCGGTACCCCCGAGGCATAGGCGATGACGGCCAGGGCCGTGGCATGGGTGGCCACCGCATCGAACGCGCCGCGTTCAAATAGCACCCGCACCACCGGCTCAGACGCAACCATCAAGGCGGCGGCGGCAGGCAAGGCCAACACCAATGCCGTTTCCACCGCCCGGTTCAGGCTGTTCGCGGCACCGTCATGGTCCCCCGCCGCCAGTTGCCGGGATAACAACGGCAGCAGCGCGGTGCCCACGGCAACGCCGATGACCCCCAGTGGCAGCTGGGTTAGCCGGTCGGCAAAAAACAAATACGAAATGCTCCCGGTGGCCAGCAGGGAGGCGATGATGATGTCCACGGCAATATTGATTTGGGCGACACCGGAGCCCACCACGGCGGGCAGCATCAGACGGCCCAGTTCCCGGACTTTCGGGGTCAAGCGTGGGATGCTCAAGCCCAACGCCATTCCGGCCCGGGCCGTTGCAAACCACAGCCACACCATTTGCAAAACCCCAGCCCCTGCGACCCCCCATGCCAGGGCATGGCCAGCCGTGGGCAGCACATCGGCCAAACCGATCAGCGATCCGATCAAGGCCAGGTTCAGCAACACCGGCGTGGCGGCAGCGGCGGCGAATTTGCCAAGGCTGTTGAGCACCCCCCCCAGCAACGACACCACACTGATGAACAGCAAATAGGGGAAGGTGATGCGGGTGAGGGTCACGGCCAGATCGAATTTTTCCGGATCGCCGACGAACCCCGGGGCCAGGCCCATCATCAGCCACGGCATGGCGATTTCGAAAACCGCCACCAACACCACCAGCACCGCAACCAACACCGCCAATGCCTGGGCGGCAAAATCCCGGGCGGCATCGCGTCCGTGGGTGCCCGACAATTCGGAAAAGATCGGCACGAACCCCGCGGCGAATGCGCCTTCGGCGAACAGACGGCGAAACAGGTTGGGAATTTTGAAGGCGACGAAAAAGGCATCGCCGATCAACCCCGGCCCCACCATGGCGGCGATCAGGATGTCCCTGGCAAAGCCCAGCACTCGGCTGACCATGGTCATGGCGCCGACGGTGGCGGTGGCCCGAAACAAATTCATGGGCGATTGGCTAATGGACCGTGATGGCTTTTATGAGGCAAGAGCGGCGTCGGAATCAGGATCGGCTGGGACGACTGCTTCCATCAAGCGTTCGCGGATCGCATCCAGGCGCACATCCTTGGTGACCTGAAGACCATAGGAATCCCGCACGTAAAATACGTCCACCGCCCGTTCGCCGTAGGTGGCGATACGCGCCGATGAAATTGCCAAGCCCAATTCGGTCAGCGCCTGGGTGACCGAAAACAATAAGCCCCGGCGATCGCGACCGTTGACTTCGATCATGGTGTGAATGTCGCTGACCGCGTTATCGATCAGCACCCTGGGGGCAACCGAGAACACCGAAGTGCGGCTGGGCCCCTCGCGCTGATGGCGCAGGACTTCTGCCGGATCGACCTGGCCTGCCAACACATCGGTGATGGATTGTCTGACCTTTTCCACCGCGTGGGCCGCGTCCACGGCTTTGCCATCGGTACCCTGAACCGACACCTGATCCAATGCCATGCCGTCGGTGGTGGTGCTCACCCGGGCATCAACGATGCTCACCCCGGCCACCGCCATAGCCCCGGCGATTTTGGCGAACAGACCGGGTTGGTCGGGGGCATACACCGTGAAATCAGTCACCGCGCGGAAGGCGTCGGGAATGGCATCCACCGCCACCACTTCCTTACCCGACCCGCGCCCGCGCAAAAAATCTGCATGGTGAGCATGGGACGTTGCATCAAAGGCGGTCCAGTACGAATCCCGGAACCGTTCGGTGTGGGCTTCCAATTCCCCTGGGCCCCAATCAGACGCGTGTTCCCCCAACACCGTCTTGGCCGCTTCGATCCGCCCCGGCCCGGTGATGGTGGCTTCGCCGCCTGACAAAACTTCCAAGGTGGAGAAATACAGTTCCCGCAACAATTGGCCGGACCAGCCGTTCCAGCGGCCAGGGCCCACGGCGCGAATGTCGGCGACCGTCAAAATCAGCAGCAGCCGCAAACGTTCGGGGCTTTGCACAATGGCGGCGAAATCGGCGATGGTTTTTGGATCAGCTAAATCTCGGCGAAACGCCACCCGGGACATATCCAGATGGGTGCGCACCAACCACGCCACGGTTTCAGATTCGGCGGCTGTGAGGCCCAACAGAGGTGCGACCTTTAACGCCACGTCGGCCCCCAATTTGGAATGGTCGCCGCCGCGCCCCTTGGCGATGTCATGAAGCAGAACCGCCAAATACAGCACCTTGCGGGACAGCACCTTGTGGATGATGTCGTGGGATAGGGGAAGGTCTTCGGCCAGCTCCCCCGCTTCGATGCGGGCCACCATGCCGACTGCGCGTATGGTGTGCTCGTCCACCGTATAGACGTGATACATGTCGTGCTGCATCTGCGCCACGACCCGGCCAAAATCGGGAATAAACCGGCCGAACACCCCGGCTTCGTTCAGGCGGCGCAGGGTGGTTTCCACATCTTTTCGCGCGGTCAACATTTCCATAAACAGCTGCCCGGCTGCTGGGTCGGTGCGCATGGCCCCATCGATGGCAGACAAATTCTGGGTGACCAGCAACAACGCCCGGGGGTGAATATCCACCCGACGTTCCTGGGCCAGATGAAACAGTCGCAACATCTTGACCGGATCGGTCTGGAACAGTGTTTCGGATTCCACATCCACCCGGCCACCATCAATGACAAAGCCATCGATATGTTCCGGCTTGAACGCCACCCGCGGCATGCGCAAACGCGGCCGCCGTTTGTGCTGGTCTTCCAAGACCGAGCAGAACACCCGGGTCAGATTGCCAACTTCTTTGGCGTACAAAAAGTAGTGCTTCATGAACCGTTCGACGGCCAAATTGCCGGTGTGATCTTTGTATCCCATGCGCCGGCCCAATTCCGCCTGGACATCAAACGTCAGCCGTTCTTCGGCCCGCCCGGCCATGTAGTGCAGATTGAAACGCACCGCCCATAAATAATTTTCGGCTTTGGCAAACCGGGCGAATTGTTTCGCCGAAAAGACTTCCCTTTCCACCAAGTCTGCCGCTTGGGTCACCCGGTACAGATATTTGCCGATCCAAAACAATGTGTGCAGATCACGCAGGCCGCCTTTGCCATCCTTCACATTGGGTTCCACCACATAGCGGGAATCCCCCATACGCAAATGGCGTTCGTCGCGTTCTGCCAACTTTGCTTCGACAAACGCCGGGCCCGTGCCTTCCACCACGTCGGACTGGAATTTCTGCATCAGCTTTTCGAACGGTTCGCGATCACCGCACAAATAGCGGGCCTCGATGATCGTGGTGCGGATGGTGATGTCGGCCTTTGCCAACTGGATGCATTCGGCAACGGATCGCGTGGCATAGCCAACCTTCAGGCCCAAATCCCACAGCATGTACAGCAGATATTCCAGGGCCTGTTCGCCCCAGGGCGTTTGCTTGTAGGGCCGCAAAAACAGCAAATCCACGTCGGAATAGGGCGCCATTTCGCTGCGCCCATAGCCGCCAACGGCCACCAATGCCAGGCGTTCGCCTCTGGTCGGATTGGTGTTGGGGTAAACGTGGGTCACCGTGAAATCGTACAGACTGCGCAGGACCTGGTCGGTGACACGGGCCGTGGCCTTGGCGCAGTCGATGGCCTTGGCACCATCTTCGAAGCGCCTTTGGATTTCTTCGCGGCCGACGCCCAAGGCGGATTTCAAGGCGTCGCGGATCCCGTCGCGGCTGGCCGTGGCATGGACGTCACCGCCATCGGCAATGGCCGACAGGGTGGCAACCAGCGCCCGGCGATCGATCACCGCCCCGGTTCCAGCAGATGAGTTTTCGTTGTTCACCTGGTCCATTCTAAAAAAATGCCCCGTATTGGGGGTTTAGTCCAGCAGCCCGCGCAGTTTGTAAATGAGCTCTAACGCTTCTTTTGGTGACAGCTCGTCCGGGTGAATATCGGCCAACGCCTCCAAGGCCGGGGATGGGACGGCTGACTGCTTGGGCCCACCTGGCTCGGTGGTAAAGAGCGGCAGGTCATCCGCCAACTTCACCAAAGGCCCGGCCTGATCTTCCCGTTCCAATTCCCCCAAGACCTGTTCCGCCCGGGTGATGACGTCCCCTGGCAGCCCCGCCAATTTCGCCACCTGAATGCCATAGCTGGCCAGGGCCGCACCGGGAGCGACTTCGTGCAAAAACACCACCTCGCCGTTCCATTCTTTGACCCGCACCGTGTGGTTGGCCAAGCCATCCAGGCGCGCCGCCAGGGCAACAAGTTCATGGTAATGGGTGGCGAACAATGCCCGGCATTTGTTGACGTCGTGCAGATGTTCGATCACCGCCCAGGCGATGGACAGGCCATCAAAGGTCGCAGTGCCGCGACCGATTTCGTCCAAAATCACCAAGGCCCGCGGCCCGGCTTGGTTCAGGATGGCCGCGGTTTCCACCATCTCCACCATGAAGGTTGATCGCCCCCGGGCTAAATCGTCCGCCGCTCCAACCCGGCTGAACAAGCGATCCACGACGCCGATGTGGGCGGCTTGGGCGGGCACAAACGACCCCATTTGGGCCAGCACAGCGATCAAAGCGTTTTGCCGCAAAAAGGTGCTTTTGCCCGCCATGTTGGGGCCGGTGAGCAGCCACAAATGTTTGCCAGCACCCAGATCGCAATCGTTGGGAACAAACGGTCCCTGACCAGATTTTTTCAGGGCCGCATCCACCACCCCGTGGCGGCCTGCGGTTATTTCAAAGGCCAAGCTGTCGTCCACCGTGGGACGACAGTACCCAGATTGCGACGCCAGTTCCGCCAGCCCCGCCCCTACATCCAGCCCCGCCAGAGCATGGGCGGCAACGGCAATATCAGCGCTGCGGACACCAACTTCGGCAATCATGTTGGCGAACAATTTCATTTCAAGGGCCACGGCTTTGTCCCCAGCTTCGGAGATTTTGCGCTGTAATTCCCCCAACTCGGTGGTGGAAAACCGCATGGCGTTGGCCATGGTTTGGCGA
>JABHVE010000154.1 GCA_018658465.1 Alphaproteobacteria bacterium | reverse complement strand
GTCGGCGCGGCATCTGTGCGGTCCGCGTGTTTGAACCGCAAAATTAGATCGCGGGACCGCGCATCGTAGACCATGACCGATCGCGCCCGATTGTACGCCGGGGGCTCGGCCACGCAGGCACCGCACAAGGCATCGTCACCCTGATCGAATTCGAACGGGATGCCACAGGCCGCACATAGGGGCCGTTCGATGAACCGCACTTTGCTCCAACAAACCGGGCACAAACTGCCTTGGGTATCGACAGGGGCTTCGCAGGAAATGCACTGGGGCGGCAAAAGCGAATCCAACAGCCGAGATCCGGCTGACCGCGCAGCATCACTGAATGCTCCCGTCCAAGTCATTGATGCATCAGATCACACCTTGATGGTCTGTCAAACCACCGCGGGTTATGCGCACATTGGGCCCATGGACGTCCAAACCCCCTTCGATCGCCACGCCGTACGCGCCCACCGTGACCGAGCCGCCGCCGGAACTGGGGACGCTGATTTTTTGGTGACGGCCACCGCCGAGGCCCTGGCAGATCGCCTGGACGATATTGCCCGTGAATTCCCTAGGGCGCTGAATTTGGGATACGGCGGTGGTGCCGCTGCCCGAGCATTGAAGGGCCACGGAGGGATCCAATCATGGGTCCACACCGACCTTTCCCCGGCCATGATGGCCAAGGCAAAGGGGCGACACCTAGTGGCTGCGGACGAAGAAGCGTTGCCGTTCGCCCCTGAGGCCTTTGACGTGATCGTCAGCGCCTTGAACCTGCATTGGGTCAACGACTTGCCCCGCACCTTGGTTCAGGCTCGCCGGTGCTTGAAGCCTGATGGCTTGTTCCTGGTCGCGTTGCTTGGGGGCGATACGGTGTTCGAGCTGCGCCAAGCATTGTTAGAGGCTGAAGAGGAAATGGAAGGCGGGGTCAGTCCCCGGACATCACCATTTTTGGATGTGCGGGACGCCGGAGATTTACTGGCCCGGGCGGGGTTCCACATGGCCGTGGCCGATTCCGACACCACTGTTGTGTCTTATCCAGACCCCTTGTCCTTGATGGCTGATCTGCGGGCCATGGGGGAAACCAATGCGGTGAACGCGCGGCGTAAAAATTTCACCCGCCGGGGGACGCTAATGCGGGCCGCAGAACTGTATTTTGAAGCCCACGGGGATGCCCAAGGTCGGGTTCCCGCAACATTTCAGATCATCACTATGACCGGATGGGCACCATTAGACGAAACGGCAACTGCCTAAAAATCCGCGTTAATCATATCTATTAAATCTTCGTTCGGACTCCGTGTGGTTTCCTGCCCAATAAGGGGAGGATGCGACAATTCCGAACAAAAATTCATATGCGGGGACGATTGCCTGGGCGGCATTGTTGAGCCTGGCGATGGCGGCTTTCGCGCATCCAGCGATGGCCGCAGACCCCGATTCTGGTGAAGACATCTTGGCGGGGTTGTGCGCCGAATGCCACGCCAAAGGAGGAATCCCCGGCAGGCGCGGGGCCGGGGTCATCAACGGAGTCTCAGGATTTAGCCAAATAAGCAAAATCACCGCCCGAACCGGCAATATTTTTGACACTTTGGCCCAAAATCGGCATTTGCCCGTGGCCGGGATGGCGTTGAGCGCCGACGACATGGCGGATTTGACCGCATACCTGAAATCCGTTCGCCTCTAAGGTGTCACGAAGATTTTTGTTGTGAGATTGGCTCATTGCGGCACCATTAATGAGCGACCACCTGCCGCAACATAGTCCCAATTTTTGATGCCCCAACTTCAAACCAAATGGCCGTCCGTGGCGTTGCTCGCGATTTGCGAGGTCTTCGCCTTGGCCTTGTGGTTTTCCGCGACGGCGTTGATCCCCGCGTTGCGCGCCGAATTCGCATTGGGGGATTTGCAGGCCTCGCTGTTTTCCAGCGCCGTGGCCGTGGGGTTTGTCACCGGCACGTTGATCAGCGCCGTCCTGGGCTTGTCCGACCGGGTGGATCCCAGGCGGTTGTTCATGATCGCCGCGTTTGTGGCAGCTGCATCCAATGCCTTGGTGTTGGCATTTCCCCCGGGATCCGTCGGAGTCATCGGCATGCGCTTTGTCACCGGCATCTGCATGGCCGGTCTGTACCCGGTGGGCATGAAAATCGCCGCGACCTGGGCCAAGGGGGACACCGGTCTGCTGGTTGGGTTGCTGGTGGGAGCCCTGACATTGGGGTCCGCTGCGCCGCATTTGTTTAATGCTGCGGGGGGCATTGATTGGCGGTTCACTTTGATTGTGGCGTCAGTTTTCGCCGCCGGTTCGGGGGTGTTGATCACCTTTGTCGGCCTGGGACCGAACGTTTCAAAGGCCCCGCCCTTTAACCCCCGCGCCATGCTGCAAGCCTGGACCAACAAGCCGTTACGGTTGGCCAATTTGGGCTACTTCGGTCACATGTGGGAACTTTACGCCATGTGGGCGTGGATCGGCGTTTTCTTCCACGCGAGTTTTCGATTGGCCATCGAAGATGCCGCCCGCGCCGCGTTGATGGCCAACTTTGCGACCTTCGCAGTGGTAAGTGCCGGGGCCATCGGCAGCCTGGGTGCCGGGGTGTTAGCCGACCGCATGGGCCGCACCACCATCACCATGGCGGCTATGGCCATATCGGGCACCTGCGCCGCCGGGATCGGATTGCTGTTCGGGGGCCCGCCCTGGGCATTGGCCGGGCTTGCCATCGTTTGGGGCATCGCCATTGTCGCGGATTCGGCGCAATTTTCGGCCAGCGTTATCGAACTGTCAGAGCCCAAATGGGTGGGCACCATGTTGACCGTTCAGACCAGCGTCGGGTTTTTGATCACATTAGTGACCATTCATCTGATCCCGGTGTTCGTGGATGCCCTTACCTGGCGCTGGGCGTTTGCGCCCCTGGCCATCGGCCCGGCACTGGGCATCTTGGCAATGGCCCGATTGCGGGCGCACCCCGAAGCCCACCGTTTGGCCGGGGGAAATCGCTGAGCACCCTGGCCTATGCGGTTCGCTACTTACTTGTCACGGCCCTATCAATCTGTAGGGTGACAAAATGACGACGGAGGGAACCAGATGACCCGAAGCCAAATTTTGATTGCGGCCCTCGCTGCGACGGCGATGAGTGCGGGAAATGTGCACGCCCAAGAGGACGCTGTGGCGATGGGAAAAGCTTTTGCCCTTGAAACCTGCACCTCTTGTCATGCGGTGGCCATCGATGCGGTCAATGATGCCGCCCCGACCTTCATTGCCATCGCCAACGACCCGGAGAAAACCGCGCAAAATCTAACGGCGTGGCTCATCGAACCGCATCCGCCAATGCCCAACCTTTCGCTTACGACTCTCGAAATCCGTAATCTGATTGCCTACATTCGCAGCCTGAAAACCCCCGACTAGGCTTCCAGCAGCGCCCGCACCGCCGCGACCAAAGGCTCGTCTGCCGGCGGCATGGGGCGTTTGCCCAAATCGTCGGCGTCCACCCAGTCAAAGGCTTGGCCCTCGGCCGCCACCGGTTTGCCGCTCCACTCCCAACAGGCGTACAGGGGCATCAGCAAATGAAATTCCGGATACGGATAGGACGCAAACGACAGGGGGATTAGGTCCTGGGGCTCTATCAGAATCGCCAGCTCTTCCATTAGCTCGCGGACCAGCGCGGCCTCTGGCGTTTCACCATCCGCGATCTTGCCGCCGGGAAATTCCCACAATCCCTCCATGTGCTTGCCCAAAGGGCGTTGGCTCAGCAACACACGGCCTTTACTGTCGATCAGCGCCGCCGCCGTCACCATCAGGATCGTCACGTCTTATCCTTTTGGGCACGGCTGAACCGGCGAATTTGGCGAAGGCCGCCCCGGTGGTCCAGGGTTCGCTCGAACGTTTCGCCCTCGGTGAACCCGGCCTTTTCGAGAACGCGGGCCGAGGCAAGGTTCTCAATGAACACACCGGCCTTAACTTCGCTCACCTCCAACGTGTCGATGGCAAAATCGGCCACTGCTGTCGCAGCCTCTGTGGCATAGCCCTGGCCCCAGTGAGCACGCCCGAACCAGTAGCCAAAGTCGTCGATTCCCGTTCCGCCGATGCTGATCACACCCACCAGCATCTCATCGGATCGGCGCTCGACGACCCAACGCACGCCGTTGGCTGGGTCCCTCACTCTTCCAATCCATTCCTGTGCATGGGTAAGTTCATAGGGGTGAGGCACCGACGCGGTTTGTTTCGCCACTTCCCAATCGGCAGCCATGGCGAACATTGCCTGTGCGTCATTCGATTGGGGTGGCCGCACGCGCAGACGCTGGGTTTCTATCACCGCCTCATGTGGATTGATCACGACCGATAGTCGGCGTTGATACGGATGTAATCGTGGGTTAGGTCGCAGGTCCACACGGTGAATTTGCCCCGGCCCACCCCAACGTTGACGGACAGAGTGACCTCGTCAGATTTCATGTAGTCCGCCACTGGGGCTTCGTCGTATCCCGGGATCACCACGCCGCGTTTGGCCACCGGAAAATCGCCGATCGAAATTGCGATGCGATCCCGGTCGGCCTTTTCACCTGCCTTGCCCACGGCCATGACAATGCGCCCCCAGTTAGGGTCCGCCCCCGCCACCATAGTTTTTACCAACGGCGAATTGGCGATGGCCATGGCGATGACCTTGGCGGCACGGCCTGATTCCGCCCCCGCCACATTGACGGTGACGAATTTTGAAGCACCTTCGCCGTCGCGGACAATTTGGTGAGCCAGGCTGAGCAACACTTCGTTGAATTTGGCTTTGAAGTCCTTCAGATGGCCGTCACCAGCACCGCTGACCCGTTTGTGCCGGGCACCTTTGCCGGTGGCAAAGGCCAGCACGGTATCCGACGTGGAGGTATCGGAATCCACGGTGATGGCGTTGAACGATTTATTGGCACCCCCCCGCACCAGGGATTGTAGAATCTTCGCCGGGATCTTGGCGTCGGTGAACACAAACGCCAGCATGGTGCCCATATCCGGGGCAATCATCCCCGACCCCTTGGCGATGCCGTTGATGGTCACCGTCACCCCGCCGATATCAGCGGTCCGGGTAGCGCCTTTGGCATAGGTATCGGTGGTGCGGATGGCATGCGCGGCCTTGTTCCAATTGCCCGGCCCCAGCTTGGCCGCCAAGGATCCCATGACCTTGGTGAATTTTTGCCACGGCAGGGCCTCGCCTATGACACCAGTGGAAGCCGCGAATATCTGCGACTGGGGGCATCCCAGGGCCTGGGCTGCGGATTTGGTGGTCAACGCCACGGCCTCTGTGCCCTCGTGCCCCGAAAAGGCATTGGCGTTCCCGGAATTGACCACTAGGCCCCGGGCTTTGCCCGCGCCGATATGGTCTTGGCACCACAAAACCGGCGCCGAGGCGGTTTTCGATTTGGTGAACACCCCAGCGGCCGTGGTGCCAGGGTCCAAGGCCACCAACAGCACGTCGGGGCGGCCTGAATAGCGGATTCCGGCGGCCTGGGCGGCGAGGGAAACACCCGGAATTTCCGCCATTTTCGGGAACCGATTGGGTGCCAGTGGTGACCGCTGATCGTCCGCTGACATGTAAAATCTCCGGGTTTGGGCCCAGCCGAATTGGGCCGGGGCTTCGATGCCCTTCTACATCCCCACAACATAGTGAGCAAGGCAAGGCAGGCCCCCGCGTTGACAGGACCGCACACGGCGCTTATCTACCAAGCTTAAGTCCCCCTTTTGCCCACAAAAAAAGCAAGTCCCCCGCCTATGTTCGGCGCTATCGCTAAAAGTTTGTTCGGAACCGCCAATGAGCGGATTCTAAAGAATTTCCAGCCGGTTGTTGAGCGTATCAACGGCTTGGAAAAATCCTTGGAGCCCCTGTCGGATGACGACTTGGCGGGGCGCACTGGGTTATTCCGTGAACGCCTGGAAAAAGGCGAGCCCCTAGATGATTTGCTGCCGGAGGCATTTGCCACCGTGCGCGAAGCCGCCAAACGCACCCTGGGCCAGCGTCATTTCGACGTGCAGCTGGTGGGCGGGATGGTGTTGCATCAGGGCAAGATTGCCGAAATGAAAACCGGCGAAGGCAAAACATTGGTGGCGACCCTTGCCGCCTATTTGAACGCCTTGCCCGGCAAAGGCACCCACATCATCACGGTCAACGATTACTTGGCCAAGCGCGATTCTGAATGGATGGGTCAGGTTTATAACAAACTGGGCCTGGACGTTGGGGTCATCGTCCATGGCCTAGACGACCCCCAACGGCGCGAAGCGTATGGGGCGGATGTCACCTACGGCACCAACAACGAATTCGGGTTTGATTACCTGCGCGACAACATGAAGTTTTTGTTGGACACCATGGTTCAACGGGAACACCACTTTGCCATCGTCGACGAAGTCGACAGCATCTTGATCGACGAAGCGCGCACCCCGTTGATTATTTCCGGCCCCGCCGAAGATTCGTCGGACCTGTACCGATCAGTGGACAAAATCATCCCCGATCTGGTCGAAGACGATTACGAAGTTGACGAAAAAGCCCGCGCGGTTTCGTTGGAAGACCAAGGGGTGGAGCACGCAGAAGAATTGATGAAGGCTGCCGGCATCCTGGAAACTGGCACCCTGTACGACATCGAAAATGTCGCCCTGTTGCACCACATGAACCAGGGCTTGCGCGCCCACAAATTATTCCTGCGCGACACCCAATACGTGGTCAAAGACGACAAGGTGGTCATCGTCGACGAATTCACCGGGCGGATGATGGAAGGTCGGCGTTTTTCCGAAGGCCAGCATCAAGCGTTGGAAGCAAAAGAGGGCGTGACCATTCAGCCGGAAAACCAAACTCTGGCGTCGATCACATTCCAGAATTATTTTCGCCTGTACGACAAACTTGCGGGGATGACAGGGACGGCGCTGACCGAGGCCGAAGAATTCGCGTCCATCTATAAATTGGAAGTGATCGAAGTTGCCACAAACGTGGACATCATCCGCGAAGACAACGACGACGAAGTGTACCGAACTGCCGAAGAAAAATACGCGTCGATCGTAAAGCTTGTGGAAGAATGCCGGGAACGGGGGCAGCCAATTTTGGTGGGAACGGTTTCCATCGAAAAATCGGAAGTGATCGCCGAATTATTGAAGAGGAAAAAGATTCCCCACCAGGTTTTGAACGCCCGCCACCACGATCAAGAAGCCAATATCATCGCCATGGCGGGCCGACCGGGCGCGGTCACCGTTGCCACAAACATGGCTGGACGCGGCACTGACATTCAGCTTGGCGGCAATTTGGATGTCACAATCGCCAACCAGGTTCCCGACGACGCCCCGGATCGCGACGAGCAGATCGCCAAAATTACCGCCGAGATCGAGGCAGAAAAAGCCAAGGTCATCGCTGCGGGCGGGCTGTACATCATCGGCACTGAACGCCACGAAAGTCGCCGCATCGACAACCAATTGCGCGGCCGAGCGGGTCGTCAAGGCGACCCGGGCACATCAACATTTTTCCTAAGCTTGGAAGATGATTTGATGCGCATTTTTGGGTCAGAGCGCATGGATTCAATGTTGCGCAAGTTGGGCCTGAAAGAAGGCGAAGCGATCATCCATCCGTGGGTGAACAAGGCCTTAGAAAAAGCCCAGCAAAAAGTCGAAGCGCGGAATTTTGAAATCCGTAAAAATTTGCTGAAATACGACGACGTGATGAACGACCAGCGCAAGGTGGTCTACGAGCAGCGCAAGGAATTGATGCGCGCCGAAGACGTTGCCGACACCGTGGCCGACATGCGGATTGAAACCATCGAAGGCATGGTCGCCAACGCCATTCCTGAAAACGCCTACCAGGAAGAATGGGACATCAGCGGCCTTGCCACCGCAGTCGAACAAACTTTTGGATTTTCCCCGGACATCGCCTCCTGGGCGAACGAAGAAGGCGTGGGCAAAGTTGAAATGACCGAACGCTTGGTCCAAGCCTGCAACAGTCGGATGGCCGAAAAAGTTGCCAACTATGGCCCCGATCTTTGGCGCATGGTTGAAAAAAATCTTTTGCTCCAGGTTTTGGACCAGCATTGGAAAGATCACCTGTTCAAGCTGGACCATTTGAAACAGGGCATTGGACTTCGTGCCTATGGCCAACGTGATCCCTTGAACGAATACAAGGGCGAGGCGTTTGAAATGTTCACGTCGATGCTGTCGATTTTGCGGTCCGCCGTCACATCGCTTCTGGCCAAAGTCGAGTTGAGCTTGGACAAACAAGCAGCGCAGCCATCATTCCAAACTCAGCAAACCCGTATGGGTGCCCCCACCGGCGAGAACGAGGTGGAGCCGGAATTGGAAACCGTTGGGGCCCCGGCCGTCGGACCCTCCGCGGACGTGGATCAATCAAGCTGGGGCAAGGTTTCTCGCAACGCCGCTTGCCCGTGCGGATCTGGGCGCAAGTACAAGCATTGTCACGGCGCCCATTAGGGCGCCAACTGCAAGGGCCCATTAGGGCGCACTCGTTCCAAGTGATATGATCCGCCCCACGGCAATCCGCTGTATTGCGGATAAAATCGGTGGCGGGCCAAATGGCAAAAACACGCAAGCTAAATCCAAAGCTTTGGCCAAGGGCGACCCTGTGGGGCGCTGTGTTTTCTGGAAGCCTGATCGCCTCTTCCGTGACCCTGGGCCAAGGTCTGCCTGTGGCCGGGTTCGCCCCGGCTGATGCCGACCCAAATTTGCAGGCCGGCCCGTTCGGTGGCCCGGAATTTTCGCCCTTGTCGTTGGGCGGCGGCGATGGTCGGGCCGAAGCAATCCTGAAGGATTTGATCAGCGCGATCCGAGACGATCCGCGCTTTGTCCCCGTGCTGCGTCCCGGGGCAATTTCCGAAAACGCCATCTTGCGTCCGCCCCCGGATTCCATTTTTTGGCCCGTCGCCATTGGCGAAACCATTCAGCCACCGTTGGGGGATCCGAGCCGGTGGATTTTGGACGCACGGCCCGAGGCATCCCTTCACCGAACCAACGCCCGGGTTTTAGCGGCAATCGGCCCGGGTGCTTTGGAACAATCCGCCACTGGCCTGTCCTTTGTTTCGCCCCTGTCCGGTCCCGGGATCGCCACCGACGCCATGTCGGCGGCCTTTGCGCCCTCGCGATTGTTGGTGGCCAACATGGAAGGCTTCACCCTTGGATGTGACGCGCCGGGGCCCACCTGCACCGCAATCGACCGCGCCTTGGTTTGGGCCGGGCGCGACTTTGTTGCCGATCAAACGGCCATCCAGGTGAAAATCGGCCAAGCAATATTCGATGCCGCGACCGTGGGGGCGTTTGCTGAAACCCCGGCGCAAAGGCTTGCCACCATGACCGCGCGGGCAGATCAGCGCCGCAAACTTGGGGTGACCAGCGACGCGACCCTCGAAGATATTCCCGTTCAGGATCGCTACCGAATCGAGCCCGTGGAAACCTTGCCCTGGGAAATCGCAGCGGTCGTTGGGGCGGCGGTTTTGGAAATGCGTAAGCTTGAAGACGCTGGGCCAGTATGGCCGGTGGCCTTCGATGATGACGCAGCCCAAGCCCTGAAGGAGCCCGATTTTCGCTATCAGGGGTTCGATCTTTCTGCTGTCGCAGTGACCTGGTACCAGCGTGCGTTTTCCGGGGCCATGGATTTGGCGGCAGTTCTAACGTTTGTGGACGGCGACGGCCGCCGCGGAGTGGTATCCGCTGTTTTGTCCTTCATGATCACCGGTGAAGGCATCCAGGTGATCACCGCGGATTTGGTCTTGATAGCACCGCCCACCAATCGGGTGCGCATTGTCATCGCCCCGGCAGGGGTTTCGCCGAACGCAAATTTTTCGGGATTGCTAAACGCCGCCGCAGAAAACGAAGTTACCCCAGCCACCGCCGATCCGTTTCCCCAGGATTTCGAAATCCAAGGCTTTTTTCTGGACCGCATGCCCCCCGATGCCCAGGTCGAAATTCGGCTGGGTACGGACGGCACAAGCACCGCCGGGTTCGGTGTCGGGGCGGTGACGGACTTTGATGGCTGGCGTGTCGCCCGGATGGTCGGCGCGTTCGCCCTGAACGGGCCATCGGAATTTTTCATCAAGACCTTGGTGCAGCCCGGCGGGCCGGTTCCGGGGTTTGATCGTGATCCGGTGTTGGCAGGCGTGGTTTCGTCCCACAGCGCCCAGCGCCCCGAGTTGCCGACCGCGCCGATGCCGCCCTTGCTGAACCGCACATTTCCCAATGTGACGGCGACCCCATGACCGTGGTCCGAAACCTGCAAACTTTGTTGGCCGGGATGATGGCCCTGGCCGCCGTTGGCTGCGCACAGGTTCCCGTGGCCGAGGCACCCTTGGCTCGCTACGACTTGCCCACGCCACTTGCCACCACCCAAATCAATTTGCCGATTGATGCCATTCGGGTTGCGGCGGCCATCGTCGACCGGCTCCATGGGGGCACAGGGGCTGCGGCAGGGGTGACCTTCACGGCGGAGGCGGGCCAGGATATCGATTTGTCTGATACCGGGTTGCCCGGGTTCGATTGGCGCAACACAGTGATCCACCAATACACAGTGCCTAAGGACGACGCCGATGTGCGGGTTGCTGCCGGGGAATTGCGGTTTGATGACAAATTGGGTCGCCGGGCGACGATCTTGTTTACCGTGGAATACACAACAGTGGAGCCGATTGAGATAAGCCAAGTGGCGGTATCCCCATCGTTCGCCCTGGATCCCGCACCCGTCGTATATGTCGCCCCGGCGGATGCGTTCGACGATTTGGCCCCGGAGGATTTGTCCTCCCACACTGGGTTGCTGGAGACGGTGGCCGAAGTTGCCGTTCCGTGGCGCGAACTAGCCCCGTCAGGAGACCAGGATTATCTGATTTTCATTTTCTTGATGGATCAGGTTTCAGCATCAGCGGAATTTTCCGCAGGGGTCACATCCACGGAGGGCGGCGCGGCATACAGCGGTAGTGTCAGATATTTGGAAGACGATGGGTGGCGTGCCGCCATTTTGCCCGGGCGATTTGCAATCGGGAAAGGTGCCCCCAATGTTGTGGCATCTTTCCGTCCCGGCAGCGAAGTGGGGGTCCAAGCCGGTCGCCCCCGAACCATTGGCATCTTTCCATTGGACCCCGGGATCGCCTTGGCTGCCGCCGCAAATAGGTGACCAAGGTTTTTGGGCCTAATATTTTTCGGGTGTTGATGTTGGTGGGCGCCTTGGCCACCGGAGCCTGCACAACATCTGTTTCCTTTGGCAATCGAACATACGCCGAAGTCGACGACGGCCTAGGCGCAGCGACTGCCGCATGCGCATTCGTTTTGGCGGCGCTGGAATCCTTGGAGGCCCCCGTCGTCCCCGACCTTAGAGTGGTGCGCCCCATCAACCCCATCATCGCCACGAATGGGCTGGCCACCCGAGGCATCCCCGCAGATTGGATGTTGAACTATATGGTGCGGGTTTCGATCATCGAAATTGAATGCATCATGGCGGCGATCGAAAAACGAAATATCGCAGGGAAAGTTTCTCACGGCCTGTCTTCAACAGGATTGCACGAAGACCCGCAGGGCGGGGTTCCGGTGATCTACCTGTACCTGCCCAACGAGCGGGCAGCCCTATGGATTTTCGCCAGCGACACGGTGGCCCCGATTGGCGTGCCATGGGATCCAACCATCAGTGACCCCGTCCTTCGGTACATGGACTTTCTGAGCGTTATCGAACGGCTGGTAACTTTGTAACGAAGGTTAGGTTAAGCCAACCTTGCCCATTTCCAGGAACTTTTCCCGGCGCAGGGCACGGAAATCGGCATCCGGTGTTGATTCCAGATCTTCCAACGCCACGGCAACGGCATCACCCACCCGTTGAACCGTCTCAGACGGTCGGCGCTGAGCACCACCCGTTGGCTCGATGATGATTTGATCAATGACCTTCAGCTGCAACAAATCCTGAGCCGTAAGCTTCAACGCATCGGCGGCGGTTTCCGCCTTTTCCGATGACCGCCAAAGAATCGCCGCGCAGCCTTCGGGGGAGATCACCGAATACACAGAATGTTCCAACATTAGAATTTTGTTGGCGATCGCGAGGGCAACAGCACCCCCCGATCCGCCTTCACCAACGATCACCGAAATAACAGGCACCGAAACATTCAGGCCGGTTTCGACGGCGCGGGCGATGGCTTCGGCTTGGCCCCGTTGTTCAGCCTGAACACCGGGATAGGCACCTTGGGTATCCACCAAGGTGATGATCGGTAACGAAAAATGATCGGCCATTTCCATCAGGCGCACCGCTTTGCGGTAGCCTTCTGGGTGGGCCATACCAAAATTATGTTTGACGCGGCCCTCTGTGCCGCTGCCTTTTTCATGGCCGATAACCATGACGGATCGCCCGCGAAAACGCCCCGGGCCGCCAACCACCGCCAGATCGTCACCATAGGTACGGTCACCGGCCAACGGCGAAAAGTCTTCGATCAAATTTGTGACGTAATGGGAAAAATGCGGCCGATCCAAATGCCGCGCCACCATGGTTTTTTGCCAGGGGCTTAAGGAGGCATAGGTTTCTTCCAGTAATTTATCGGCCCGGTTCTGAAGCTTTGTGACTTCTTCGGCGATATCCATATCGCCATCGTCCACCATGTGGCGAAGCTCTTTGATTTTGCCTTCCAACTCGGCGACGGGTTTCTCAAATTCCAGAAATGATTCCATGAACACCAGTTGGGTTGCGGGGACGAAGATTTCTAGGCGGCGGCGCCAATTCTTTTAGCGCTTTTTGGATTTGGCCTTGGCCTTTTTGGCCTTGGGCTTGGTGCTTTTCTTCTTCGAACTGGTTGCGCCTGCGATCAATTTGGCTTTGGCCACCAGCACTTCGGCTTGGCGCACCGATGCCGCGTCGATCATACGACCATCCAGGGAAACTGCACCAAGTCCCTGGGCCTGGGCCTGTTTCATGGCCTTCAAAATTTTCTTGGCCCGGGCGATTTCAGCCTTTGGCGGGTCGAAGACTTCCGTTGCCAGAGCAATTTGACCGGGGTGGATGGCCCATTTGCCTTCGCACCCCAGCACGGCCGCGCGCCTAGCTTGGGCGCGGAACCCATCGGCATCACCGATGTTGCCAAAGGGGCCATCAATAGGACGCAGGCCGTTGGCCCGTGCGGCCACCACCATGCGGGCCACGGCGTAATGCCACATGTCGCCCCAATGTTCTTCGCGGTCGCCAGATTTGTCCGGGTCAGTCAGCACCAAATAATCGGGGTTCGGACCGCCGATGGCCGTGGTCCGGGCCATGGTAGACGCCGCATAGTCAGCAACACCGAAATGCAGGGATTCAATGCGCGGGCTGGCGGCGGCAATGGCATCAATATTCGCCATGCCCATGGCCGATTCGATAATCAATTCGAAGCCGATGCGCTTTTTACGACCGATGGCGTCTTCCACCTGGGTCACCAGCATATCCACGGCATAGACGTCGGCGGCAGTGCCGACCTTTGGGATCATGATCAGATCCAGGCGATCACCGCCCTGTTCGATCACGTCCACTACGTCCCGGTACATATAATGGGTGTCCAGCCCGTTGATGCGCACGGACATGGCGGACTGACCCCAATTAAACGCATTCAAGGCCTTGATGACGTTTTTGCGGGCCCGGGGCTTGTCGTCCGGGGCTACCGAATCTTCTAAATCCAGGAAAATCACATCGGCGCCGCGCTGGGCCGCCTTTTCAACAAACTTCATGGACGAGCCGGGCACAGCCAGCTCAGATCGGTTGATACGGGGGGGCGCTTGGGTGATTTGGGTGAACGTCATGGGGCCTCTTGCTACTAAATGGGTTGGGCCAGGGCGACCCCCTCTTGGATCGGGAAGCTAGAGCACTATCACGCCAGATGAAACCATTTGATGGGGCATTTTGGCAGCCCAGGTCACTTTGCCAAGGGATGATGCTGCAACAACGCATGTAAACGTTCTTCCAGCACGTGGGTGTAAATTTGCGTGGTGGTGATATCGGCGTGGCCCAACATCTGTTGCACCGCTCGCAAATCGGCCCCGCCCGCCAATAAATGACTGGCAAAGGCATGACGCAAAACATGGGGGGAAATTCCCGCCGGGTCCAAATCCGCTGAAACCGCCAAGTCTTTCAGCAATTGGGCGAAGCGCCGGGCCGTCAGATGCCCACCCTTGGACCCCGATGGAAACAGCCACCTGGATGGGGGGTCTTGAATGAGCTCCGAGGCGATGTGGTCGCGGACAGCCCCAGTCGCAGCGTCGTTCAGGGGCACCAATCGTTCCCGCCCGCCCTTGCCGCGCACGGTCAGGAACCTTGGGTCCCCACGCAGTGCTGCCCGCGGCAATGACACCAGCTCGGACACCCGCATTCCGGTGGCGTACACCAGCTCCACCAACGCCACCATGCGTTTGGAATGCTTGGCCGTACTGAGGCGGGCGGCCTGAAGCAATATGTCGACTTCGGCGACACTTAACACCCTGGGCAGTGGGCGTTTGGCCGGGGCACCCTGGATCACCGCCGTTGGGTCATCGGCACGCAGTCCCTCGGCGAACAAGAATTTGAAGAATTGGCGAAGACACGACAAGCGACGGGCCGCAGTTGATCGTGAGAGTCCACGGGCGGTCAGGGCCGACAGATAAGCTCGGATTTGAGCATCCGCAGCCTCTTCGGCGGCGGTGTCTTGGCTGGCCATAAACGACTGGAAGTCGGCCAAATCCCGCTGATAGCCGCGCATAGTGGCGGGGGCTGCACCACGCTCGGCAGCCATCATTTCCAAAAATGCATCGGTGTGGCGGCCGTCCCCGGCCCCCATCATCGCCTAAAGCCCCCGGCCCAGCGCCGCCTCTAGGGCGATAGCCCGGGCTTCTTCGGCAAGCCCCACGCGCCGCAAAGCGGAAATCACGTCGAACAACGTGGCGGGGTCAGCCCCTTCGGTCCCCACATCGCCCAGGGCAAGAAGCGCCAACAGCACGGTTTCGCCCTTGCGTCCTGCCCGCGATGCCTCGTCCAGGCTTTGGCGCACCGCCGGGGACGGGATATACCCGTCCACCGTCAGGGGGGCGTCGAACAACGGATCCCAGGCCTCCGGCGGAACCGGACTGCCCAAGGCCCCATACAACGTGAACAGCAATGCCATTTGGTCCAAGGTTTCTGAATCCGCATCAGCCGGAATCGTTTTCCACCAATTCTGCGCGCGATCGGCGTCGCGCATAAATGCGCTTTCTGGGTCGGCCATTTGCATTAACGGCCACAGGCCGTTGGCAAGGCCCTCCGCCGATGGATTGCCCTCGGCAGCCTCGGAAATTGCCAAATCCAACCAATCCCACGCCGAGGCCGGATCGCCAGCAGCCAGTAACGCCCGCGCAGCGTCACCCGCGACCCATACCACTTCCGGAGCGGCTTTCATGGTCCGGGTCGCATCCAAATTGACCCGCGCCGCCGTGCCAAACCCACCAGAGTCCCGAGCCAGAGTCCAAGTTGATTGCAGGGCCGCAGCCCGGGCAATCGTGGCGGTGGAGATTGTCGCCACTTGGTATAGCAGCGCGTTCACCCGGGGACCCGATTGCCCTTGGGCCCTTTGAACGGCGTTACGCAGCTCAACTGGGGTAAACGGCACCGCTTCGTAAATTTGCCCAAGATCAGCGGCGGTGATCGCCCCGGCGCCTTCGGCCCGTTCCGCTGCCTCTAATCGCGTATCGATGGTGGCGTTGGGGATGCCGGAAATCGCCGTCAAAATCGCCGGTTGGGCCCCTGCCACCGCGTCGGCGGGAATGGTTTTGCCCGCCGCCCGCATCATGGCGATGTGCAGCGGTTCCGGGTCGATCAGGCTGACGATGGTAATCTCAGGATTATCCGTCAGCGCACTGATCAAGGTGAAGAAGGCTTCGTTTCCTGCTCCGTCCTGGTCGCGCAGCAGTGCCACGGCCAAATTCACCGACGCCGTGTCGTTTTCCAAGGCCCGACAAAACGCCAAATTTTTGATCCAATAGGAGGTCGCACCGCCGCGCATCATGTTGGCAACTTTTTCGCAGGCCGCAGAATTATTGCCTTCTAGCAGCAAGCCATCGACTTCCGCCCGGGCAAACGCCGGATCGTCCAGGGATGCAGCGGCAAGGCGCAACAGCGCGTTCACATCGGCCACCCTGCCCCCGGCCATCAATCGTTCAACCCGCAACCCCAGCAAACTGGGCGCAACAGAGTCACCCAGGGGTACTTCGGCGGTGCTTAGCAACAACCTGCGCGCCAAATCTTGCATGGCCGGCGACAGCGTCCCCATGGGCAGGCGCGGCAACAAGCGTTCAACACGAACCCGGTCAGACCCCGCCCACATCAAGGTTCCCAAGCCGCCCTGGGATTCGTCCAGCAAGCCAACCACGCTGGGATCCACATCGGCCAATTCTCCCAACACTACGACGGCCCCATTTGCGCCTACGGCGGGCGTAGGAACGGGTGTGAGGGTTGGCACGGGCGGCGGGGTCAATTCGACCGGCGCGGGATCAACAAATGCCGGGCCGGGAACAGCGGGGTCGGGGAATGCCGGGCCAGGGACAGCGACGCCATCCGGGGCCAAATCAACCTGAGGCACAGCCACGCCTGGATCAACGGCGTCTTCGGCCGGGGCCAATTGAACGGGGGGGCCCACTTGGGCAAACGCCGGGGTGGCCATGGTCCATCCAAGAAAGACCACGCAGGCAAACCCCACGCCGTGGGAAAATAAATTGTTTTTCGTCATTGAACTTTAGGGGAAGCGGTCGTTCGGCAGGACGTTTTCCACGTCTTCCAAAGGCGGGGGAATATCCCATGTGGCCAAGAAAATTGCCCCACCGGCGATCGCCAGAAGAAGAATGATCATTAAAAGATAAGGAGTTCTTGGCACAGGCTGATCTTGGTTAGGGGTGCCGGAACCCACTGCGGTTCAGCGTTGGGAACTCGGCCTTGATGAATTATGATAGTCTTAGATTATGGCAAAGATGCGACATCTTTTCGACACCCGGCGGTTTTGCGCCGAAAATCACGCGGGAATTGGCGCTGGCAACCGCGACGCAGTGCCTAACAGAGGTCGTATATGAGCCGAAAAACCCAATCTGGACCGCGCAGCACCGTTGTTTTGATCGGCCTAATGGGATCTGGCAAAACCAGCATCGGACGTCGCCTAGCGGCCCGGTTGGGCATCCAATTTATTGATGCGGATACCGAAATCGAGGCGGCGGCGGGAAGTTCGATCCACGACATTTTCGAACTGCACGGGGAACAAGCGTTCCGCGACGGGGAACGCCGGGTGATCGCCCGCCTGTTGGACGGCCCAGTTCACGTGTTGGCCACCGGCGGCGGCGCATTCATGACCGATGAAACCCGGGCGCGGATATCCGATTCTGCCGTATCCGTTTGGCTGCGGGCTAGCCTTGATACCCTGGTAAAGCGGGTTGAACGCAGCCGCACCCGACGGCCATTATTAGAAGCTGGCGACCCCCGGGAAATTTTGTCAGCCCTAGTGGACGAGCGGTACCCGGTATACGGGGAAGCGGACATCATCGTTGAAACTGGTGAAGGCCCCCACGAGCCGGTGGTGGAATCCATCGTCCAAGAATTGCGTGCGTTTTGGCAATCCTCTGGGGACGATGTTGATGGCGATGATGACGACACCCAAGATTCTTCCGTCCCTTCGGATCAGGAGACTGAATGAGCGTTTTCGGCCGCGTCGCCGTTCCGCTTAAATCCCGTTCATACGACATCGTCGTTGGCAGCGGACTGTTGGCGGACACCGGAAAACTTCTAAAGGATGTTATCAGCCGACCGCGCACTGCCGTGGTCACGGATGCCAATGTCGCTGACTTGTATTTGGCCGACATTGCCAAATCCATGAACGATTCCCACATCGCCTTCAGCGAAATTATTTTGCCCCCGGGGGAGCAAACAAAAAGCTTCGACGGTCTGATGGAATTGGCGGATCAGTTGCTATCAGCGCGCATCGAGCGCGGCGACACCATCATCGCATTGGGCGGTGGCGTGGTTGGGGATCTGACCGGGTTCGCCGCCAGCATTTTACGCAGGGGTGTTCAGATCGTGCAGATGCCCACGTCATTACTGGCTCAAGTGGACGCATCAATCGGCGGCAAAACCGGCATCAACACTTCACACGGGAAAAACCTGATCGGCACCTTTCATCAACCGGGTTTGGTGATCGCCGACGTGGACGTTCTCGACACATTGCCACCACGCGAATTTTTGGCAGGCTACGCCGAGGTGGTAAAATATGGATTGTTGGGAGACGTCAAATTCTTTGAGTGGTTAGAGGAAAACGGCGCAGCCATGATCGCCGGTGACATCGATGCCCGCAAATATGCGGTGCTTTCCTGCGCCCGTGCGAAGGCCGAAATCGTTGCCGACGACGAAATGGAAATGGGTCATCGGGCGCTGCTTAATTTGGGTCACACATTCGGCCACGCCATCGAAGCCGAACTTGGATACGACGGCCGCATCGTCCATGGGGAAGCGGTCGCCATCGGCATGGTGATGGCCTTCGAGCTTTCCCACAGATTGGATCTGTGTTCGGCCGACGATGTCGCCCGTGTGCGATCCCATTTGCATGGGGTTGGACTTCCTGTCGCGCCGCCCTCTGACTACAACTGGGATGTCACCAAATTCATTGATCACATGCGCCAAGACAAAAAAGTTCAAAACGACGCGCTGACTTTTGTGTTGGCAAAGGGGATCGGCCACGGTGTCGTTGCACGGGACGTGCCGGAATCCCAAGTGATCCAATTATTGGAGGCCAAACTGGCCTAAACGGCCAGCACCCCCATGGACACCGCCCTGATCACCATCCTGGTTTCGATTTTTTTGCTGCTGATAATTTCGGCGGTGCTGTCGGGATCTGAAACTGCCCTGACCGCCACCAGCCGTGCGCGCATGCATCAGCTAAAGCGCAAGGGCAGTCGCCGGGCGCGCGTGGTGGAAAAACTGACCGACCGCAAAGAACATCTGCTGGGCACCATTTTGTTGGGCAACAATTTGGTGAACATCTTGGCGTCTGCGTTGGCCACCAGCGCCTTGATCGGGATTTTTGGCGATGCCGGGGTGGCCTATGCCACCGCCATCATGACCTTGTTGATTCTGATTTTCGCGGAGATCCTGCCAAAGACATATGCCATTCGTCACGCCGACCGCGCCGCCTTGGCGTTGGCCCCGTTGATTCGCGGATTGGTCTTCGTATTCGGCCCCATCAGCACGGTTCTGCAGGCCATCGTGCGGTTAATGCTGCGCATGGTCGGGGCCGCCGATCCGCAAAGCTTGGAAAGCGCGGCGGAAGAAGAAATCCGCGGAGCGATCGATTTGTATGCCAAGGAAGAGGGCCGGGGCGAGGGCGAAAAAGACATGTTGGGGGGCGTTCTGGATCTGGCCCATGTGGATGTTTCGGAAATCATGGTGCATCGCCAGAACATGCGCATGATCGATGTCGCACAGGCCCCCAGCCAAATTATTGCCCAGGTTTTAGACAGCCCCTACACGCGCATTCCCGTCTGGCGCGACGAACAAGAAAACATTATTGGCGTGCTGCATGCCAAGGACGTGCTGCGCGCCGTCAGTGACCCAGAAGGGGGTGTGGACTCAATCGACATCGTCAGCATTGTGGACGAGCCATGGTTCGTTCCCGAAACCACTTCACTGGCCGACCAGCTGCGTTCTTTTCGATTGCGTAAATCACACTTGGCCTTGGTGGTTGATGAATACGGAGCCCTGATGGGCCTGGTCACCATGGAAGATATCTTGGAGGAAATCGTTGGTGAAATTTCCGATGAATATGACCTTCTCGATGCGCCAGTTCGGGCCTTGGCTGATGGTAGCTATTCGGTGGATGGTCCCACCACCATCCGCGACTTAAATCGGCGGTTCGACTGGACCTTGCCGGACGAAGAAGCCGCCACGATTGGCGGACTGGTGATGTACGAAGCCCGGGTAATCCCCGAAATTGGCCAAGTGTTCACATTTCACGGTTTCCGATTCGAAGTCGTTCGCCGCACCCGCACCCAGATCACCAATTTGCGGATTACACCCCCGGCGAAACTCGAAGCGACCTAAAAGGCCGCCCGGTGTTTTTTGAAATCCTGGCCATCATGGCCCCGGTGGTGTTGATCGCCGGCCTTGGTGCGGTGTGGACCCAGCGCGGCAGGGATTTCGACACCACTTTGGTCACCAACATTGTTTACTATTTTGGTGCCCCCGCCCTGGTCTTTTCCACCCTGTCGGTGATCGAATTCGATGCGGCGCTGGGCAGATTTGCCCTCGCCGCCGTCGCTTCGTTTGTTGGGTTCGCAGTGTTGGGGGCGCCAATATTGCTGGCACTAAAGATGCCGGTGCGGACATACTTGTCCACGCTCATGTTTCCAAATATGGGCAATATGGGTCTGCCCATCTGCCTGTTCGCGTTTGGCGAGGCTGGGCTGGTGTTGGCTGTCATCTATTTCTCGGTGGCCGCCGTCGCCCACTACACCATCGGCGTTTGGCTTTTGTCGGGGGAGACCACCCCAACCAGACTGTTGAAAACCCCATTGGTCTATGCCGCCGGGGCAGCGTTAATTTTCCAAGGCTTTGGCACCACCCCGCCCGATTGGCTGGCCAACACCGCATCCCTGATGGGCGGCATGACCATCCCATTGTTGTTGCTGACCTTGGGGGTATCGTTGGCCACCACAAAAGTCGGGCACCTGGTCCGCGGCAGCGGTATTGCGGTGCTGCGCCTGTCCATCGGCTTTGCCGTGGGCTGGGCCATTAGCGCGGCATTCGGATTTACGGGGGTGGAGCGCGGCGTGGTGATTTTGGACTGCACCATGCCGGTGGCGGTGTTCAGCTATTTGCTGGCATCGCGGTTTGATCGGGCACCAGAAGACGTCGCCGGGGCCATCGCTGTGTCCACCGGGCTTTCAGCGATCACGCTGCCGCTGATTTTAGCTTTGGTGCTGTAGGCCGCCGCTTATTCTTGGTCGGGGGTCAGGGCCGAAATGGCCAAGGCGTGGACGTCCCCAGCCAATTCCTCGGCCAGCACTTCGTAGACCATGCGATGGCGGATGGGTCGCGATTTGCCAGCAAAGGCGTCGGATACGATTGCCACATGGAAATGGGTTTCGATGGCGTCCCCGGCCTCGGCATGGCCCGCGTGCTGATGGGAATTGTCGGTGATTTCCATGCGCACCGGCGAAAAGGCCGCCGCGATCTTTGTCTCCATCTGCTGTTTGATTGTCATGATTTGAAATTCCCGTCTCGCGCATCCATTGTTCAGGGCAGGAGATACCCCAGCGCTCGTGAAATGGCGAGCCCGGACTTTTGATCGCGATATGGAGTACATTTCGCAAATGGAAACCGAAATGTGGGCCATTCTTGGCGCGGCCGCCGTCGTCGTCCTTGTGGCGATTTTATCTGCAATGATTGGCAACGCCCGGTCCGCACGGATGCGAGAGCTGCTGATCAAATTCGAAGCCACCCAATCGGCGATGACTGGCACGGTCAAAGATCGCCTGGAAGCGGTTCAATCCCAGTTGGGGGACGGCTTAAAAAATTCCGACCGCACCATTGGTGAAATTCGCGAACGGCTAGCGGTCATCGATGTGGCCCAGCAAAACCTGACCGACCTGTCCAAACAGGTGGTGGGGTTGCAGGATATTTTGTCGAACAAACAAGCCCGCGGCGCGTTCGGCGAGGTCCAATTGAAAGACATTGTCGAAAACGCCCTGGCGCCGTCTGCCTATGGGTTCCAGGTAACCTTATCAAATGGCAAGCGCGCGGATTGCGTGATCCAACTGCCCAACCCGCCGGGGCCCATTGCCATTGACGCCAAATTTCCATTGGAAAGTTTCAAGGCGTTGCATAGGGCCAAAGAAGACGCCCAGCGGGTGGCCGCGGGCCGGGCATTCAGCCAAGACATGGCCAAGCACATCAACGACATTTCAGAAAAATACATTCTGCCGGGGGAAACGGCGGAATCGGCCCTGATGTTTTTGCCGTCCGAAGCGGTGTACGCCGAATTGCACGCCAATTTTCCCAATGTCGTCGAGCAATCCTATCGGGCACGGGTGTGGATTGTTTCCCCCACCACGTTGATGGCGACCCTGAATACTGTGCGCGCCGTGTTGCGGGACGTGCAGATGCGCGAACAAGCCGGGGTCATTCAGGTGGAAGTCCAAAAAATGTTGAAGGATGTCCACCTGTTGGATGGCCGCGTGGACAAATTGCAAAAGCATTTTGCCCTGGGCACAACAGACATCAGCCAAATTCGCACCTCCACCGACAAAATCACCCGCAGAAGCCAAAAAATTTTAGAAGTCGAACTGGACGAGGGTGGCGCAGGGGCCGACCCCCTGGACCCACCAAATCCGGGTCAGCCGCCAGAGATTTCCTAAACACCGGTCACCGGTTGGCGCGATTTTAATGCCCATGCCAGTGTGCCTTCGTCCAAATAATCCAACTCGCCGCCCATGGGCATGCCGTGGGCAAGGCGGGATATACGGACCCCGGCGCCAGCCAATCGGTCGGTGACATAGTGGGCGGTGGTTTGGCCCTCCACCGTGGCGTTCATGGCCAAGATCACCTCGGCCACCCGATCGTCTTCAGACCGGACAATCAAGGATCCGATGGATAAATCCTCTGGCCCCACCCCATCCAGCGCCGACAAGGTCCCGCCCAAAATATGGTACTGGCCTTTGTAGACCCCCGATCGTTCCAGGGCCCACATATCGGCCACATCTTCGACCACGCACAATGTGGATTGATCGCGGCGGTCGTCGGCGCACACCGAACAAGGGTCGGTGGCGTCCAGGTTTCCGCATTTGGAACAGGTGGAGACTCCTTCGGCGGCACTGCGCAAAGCCTCGGCCAAGGGGGTCAGCATGGTTTCTTTGCGCTTGAGCATATCCAGCGCCGCGCGCCTGGCGGACCGCGGCCCCAGGCCGGGCAGCTTCGATAACAGCTGGATCAGCCGATCGATTTCAGTGGTGGATGTGATGGCCATCGCCGACGGCCCTAAAACGACGGCATCTCAAACCCGGGGGGCAAACCCAGCCCGCCGGTGACCTTGCCCATTTCTTCTTGGACCATGCCTTCGACCTTCACCCGCGCATCGTTGTGGGCGGCCACGATCAAATCTTCCACCACGGCTTGGTCTTCGGAAAACAGGGAGGGATCAACGCGCAGACGACGCATCTCGTTTTTGCCCGATAACGTGACCTCCACCATGCCGCCGCCAGAAACGCCGGTGGCTTCAATTTCCGCCACCCGTTCTTGAGCCTCGGCCATCTTGCCCTGCATTTCCTTGGCCTTTTTCATCATCTGGCCCAGGTTCTTGATCACATCAACTCTCCTTGTCCTGATCTTCGATTTGGCCGACGTGGCCGTCACGTACTTGGGCAATTTTTGATCCCGGGAAAGCGTCTAGCACCGCCTGAACCACGGGGTTGTCAGCCGCCTGTGCCATACGTTGGGCCTGACGATCCGCGTCTTGCTGGCTCAAGGTCGGGGCACCGGCCTCGTTGGAAACCACCACCACCCATTTTTGCCCAGTCCATTCCGACAGCTTCGTTGAAAGCCGGTTCGCAACACTTTTGTCGGCACCGGCTCCGACCCGAATTTCAATGGTGCCTTGTTCAAATTTCACCAAGTGCACGGAAGCCACCAAATCAGAATACAGACCCAGTTCTTTGTGCTGCTCTGCCAATTGGGCAACCGCCTTGAAATCCGCAAGGTGCACAACATCTTCCGAGGCTTTCGCCTGGGGCACGTCATCAGCGGCGGGCTGCAAATCTGGGGCGGTGGCCTGGTCCATGCGCGGTGGCACGGACGCTGTGGATTCGGGGGCGGAGGTCGCGGCGCTGGGGGCTGGTGCCTCGGATGGCGATTGGGACGGGGCGGTACCCAGACGTTCAACAAGTGCCGCCGGGCTGGGAAGATCGGCCACATAGGCCAAACGCACCAGCACCATTTCCGTGGCGGTCAGCGGGTTGGGCGCCCCTTGGGCTTCCTTCAATCCCTTCAACAACATTTGCCAAGTCCGGGCCAGTGCGGCCATGGAAATTTTGGCCGCCATAGCAACGCCGCGATCGTGATCGGCGCGGGTGCGGGTGGCCGCATTATCGGCATCTGGCACAGCCTTTAGACGGGTCAGCCAGTGTGCCAGTTCCAATAATTCATGGAGCACCAACACCGGGTCGCCGCCCAAATCATATTGGCCGCGCAGGTTGGTCAGCGCGGCGGCCACATCCCCGGCCATCAGGGAGTCAAACAAATCCAAAGTCCGCCCGCGGTCGGCCAAGCCCAGCATTTCATTGACGGCCTCGTCGGTGATTTTCTCCCCACCGTGGGCAATGGCTTGGTCCAACAACGACAGTCCATCGCGCACCGATCCTTCGGCGGCACGGGCAAGCATTTCCAGCGCGCCCTGGTCGATGTCTGCACCCTCGTTCACCGCGATTTTACCCATGTGCTGTGCCAACACATCTGGTTCCACTCGGCGCAAATCGAACCGTTGGCACCGGGACAACACCGTCAGGGGCAGTTTGCGAACCTCGGTGGTGGCAAACACAAATTTTACGTGGGGCGGCGGTTCTTCAAGGGTTTTCAACAACGCGTTAAAGGCGCTGGTGGACAGCATGTGGACTTCGTCGATGATGTAGACCTTGTAGCGGGCTGACGCCGGGGCATAGCGCACGCCTTCGATCAGTTCGCGAATATCGCCAACACCAGTATGGCTGGCAGCGTCCATTTCAAGGACATCCACATGGCGATCCCCGGCGATTTCCTGGCACGGATGGCATTCGCCACACGGGGCAATGGTCGGCCCACCCTTGCCGTCGGGGCCGATACAATTCAGAGCTCGGGCGATGATCCTGGCCGTTGTGGTTTTGCCGACGCCGCGCACCCCAGTTAGCAAGAACGCGTGGGCGATGCGATCTTGGTCGAAGGCATTGGTGAGCGTCCGCACCAACACATCTTGGCCCACCAGTTCGCTGAAGACCTGGGGGCGGTATTTGCGCGCTAAAACGCGGTATGCCGGAGCTTGCTTGTCGGTCATGGGCGCGGTGGCTTACCCGTGTGATCGGTGGGAGTGCGGTGCAAATCGGTGGGAGACTGGAAACGCGACCCGGGCGACACTCGTTACGGCTGCTTCCTTCCGGATCTGACCGGGTTGGCGAAGTGCCCGTCCACCAACCAGCCTCCCGAGGGGATTATATCAGGGCGGCGCTAGCTGTCCCGTGAATCTGAACGTGAGAGAAAATAAGTGCAGATCGTCGCTCCTCGCCAGAGAGCGGCGTGAATCTGAACGTGGGAAAAATTATTCGTGGCTTTGGCGGAACGGATCGGCGGGATAGGTGCCCAGTACCGTCACCTCGGTGGTGAAAAACGCCAATTCTTCCAGGGCCAATTGAACCGACCGGGAATCCGGGTGGCCATCGATGTCCGCATAAAATTGCGTGGCATTGAAACTGCCCCCGACCATGTAGCTTTCCAGCTTCACCATGTTGATGCCGTTGGTGGCAAACCCACCCAAAGCCTTGTACAGGGCCGCTGGGACGTTGCGCACGGTGAACACAAAGGTGGTCAGGACCGGGCCATTATTGGTGCCTGGGTCGTTTGGATTTTGGGACAAGACGGCGAACCGGGTGGTGTTGTGCCCTTCGTCTTCAATGTCTTCGCGCATGACCTGAAGGTCTAGGATTTCCGCTGCCAAGCGCGAGGCGATGGCGCAATGGGTGGGATCGCCGGCATCCGCTACGTCCCGTGCAGCCCCCGCCGTATCCACCTCGATCTGGGGTGTTAGGCCCAATTCCTGGATCAGCCCGCGGCATTGGCCCAGAGCTTGGATGTGGCTGTGCACCACTTTCAGCCCATCCAGCGTCGCGCCTTTTGGTGCCAAAAGCTGGTGATTAACCGGCTGGAAGTGCTCGCCAATGATGAAAAGGCCCGATTGCGGCAGCATGTGGTGAATATCCGCCACCCGCCCGGCGATGGAATTTTCGATGGGTACCATGGCCAATTCCGCGCGGCCGTCGCGCACGGCTTGGAACGTGTCTTCGAAGGTGCCACAGGAAATTGCCTGGCGATCGCCATAGGCTGCGGTGCAGGCCAAATGGGAATAGGCCCCGGGGGCTCCTTGATAGGCGATGGATTGGTTGGGCTTTGGCATCCCCAGTTCCTTGGATTTTTCGTTTAAATTCAGTCGGTTCGGGGGGACCCGGCCAAAATGGCCTGGGCCCGAGCCAAGTCGGCGGGAGTATCGACACCAACCGGAAAACTGTCAACGAGGCGTGCACCAATGGTCATGCCCGCATCCAAGGCCCTGAGCTGTTCCAAGCCGAAGTCTTTTTCCCGGGCCGACGGGTCCATCCCAACGAATTGCGCCAGTGCCGGTCGGCGATAGGCATAGACGCCGATGTGATGGTACAGGGGCCCCGCCCCCAGCAATTCTGGGTCACGGGCGAAATCTATGGCGGTCCCCACCGACCCACCATTTTTGAACTCGATTTGGGCTTTCACCACATGGGGGTCGGACAGCTCCGCATCGTCGGCAAGGGGGCTGACCAACGTGGCAATGTCCACGTCCGGGTCAGCGAAGGGTTCTAACACCGCGGTCAGGGCCGCCTGCTCCATCGCTGGCATATCCCCTTGAAGATTCACCACCACGTCGAATGCCTGGTCTGGGTCAATGCCGGTCAGAACTTCGAAAATACGGTCTGAGCCCGACGGGTGGTGTGAACCACTGAGCTCTGCCCGACCACCGGCATCCCGCACCGCATCGGCGATTTCTTGATCTTCGCAGGCCACCACCACCGGGCCAATTCCGGCTTCTGTCGCCCGGCGCCACACATGGACGATCATGGGATCGCCGTTAATCAACGCCAAGGGCTTACCGGGAAAACGCGTAGAGCCCATGCGCGCAGGAATTAGTACGATAGGGTTAAGTGTGGATGTAGAAATTGGAGCCCCCGTGGCGGCTTACCGTCCAAAAAGAACCAGTACAGTATGTGACGCGGATCGGCATCCCTTGGTTTTATCTAGGACTGCGCTCCCTTGCGCCAGTCTGCGCTAACTCAGTAATGTGGGGGAACCCGGTCGCGATTTGGCAAGGTGGGGACAATGAACACGCAAGATATCTTTAAATGGATGGTGGCGGCGGTTGGCTCGGTTGTGGCGGTGATCGTCATCGCCGTGGTCAGCGGCTGGATTTATGGGGTCGAAAAACCTGAGGTGGCCGAGGTTGCTGAGCCGCCCCACGAAGAGGCCGAGGTGGCAGAGGCTGTCGAGCCAGCCCCAGCCCCAGAACCAGAACCCGCGCCTGCCCCAGAACCAGAACCCGCGCCTGCCCCAGAGCCAGACCCCGCACCCGCTGCTGAACCCGCAGCACCCGCTGCGGCGCCAGCGGGAGGCGACGACGATCTTGCCGCCCGCTTGGCAGCCGGAGATGCCGCCGCAGGGGTGGCATTTTTGGCCCGATGCCGGGCCTGTCACACATTGGACGAAGGCGGTGCCCGGCGGGTGGGACCGAATATCTGGGACATGGTTGGCAAGGCCAAAGGCGTATCCGAGGGGTACGCATATTCCGAGGCCCTGGCAGCAGCCGGTGGCACATGGACCTTTGCCGATTTGGACGGCTATCTGGCCGCCCCAAAGACATGGATGCCGGGAACCAAAATGACCTTCCCCGGTATTGCTGATGCAACGGACAGAGCAAACGCCTTGCTGGCTTTGAGAGCCCTGAGCAACAGCCCCGTCCCGCTGCCCTAGGGTGGCAGCCGACAACGACCTGCCGCCCGATTTGGGGGCGTTGACCGCGTTTGCCCAGGAATTGGCCGACACCGCCGGGGCCATTGTGCGCGACCATTTTCGCGCCCCAGGGTCGGTCACCGCCAAATCCGATGGCAGCCCGGTCACCGAGGCCGACCGCATGGTAGAGACCGCCATGCGGGACGCCATCCAAGGGGCCTTTCCCGACCACGGTATTCTGGGGGAAGAATTCGGCGAATCCCGTGCAAACAGCGACTTTTTATGGGTTTTGGACCCAATCGACGGCACCCGATCGTTCATTTCAGGCAAGCCGGTGTTCGCAACCCTGATTGGCCTGGCGCACCGTGGCAAACCTGTGTTGGGGATTATTGATCAGGCGATTACCGGGGAACGATGGATTGGGGCGTCGGGCACCCCGACCACCCTGAACGGGATCCCCGCCAAGGTGCGCAATTGTGGCGATTTGGCCGATGCCACCGCATACACCGCTGGCCCCGAATGGTTCCAAGGCCCGGACCGCGATGCCTTTGACCGGCTGCATCACGAAGTTCTGATGACTTTGTACAGCGCCGATGCCTATGCCTTTGGCTTGTTGGCGTCTGGGCATGTGGACGTGGTCTTTGAATGCGGCCTAAAGCCTTATGATTACTGGGCTTTGATCCCGGTGATCCAGGGCGCAGGTGGGATCATTACCGATTGGGCCGGGGACGATTTGACTTTAAACAGCGACGGCAAAGTTTTGGCGGCCGGGGACAAATCGATCCATCACCGCGCCATTGCCTCACTTTCGCCCTAAAATCCCTAATCAATGGCGGGGATTGAACGATGTCTCGCCCTTGCCTCCCCTGGCGCGATGTCGCACACTTTCAAAAGGGAGAAATCGTTTTTCAGGCGAGGATAAAAATCATGCGCAAAACCGCAGTTACTATTGCAGCGTTGGCTATGACCGGCCTTGTGGCCGTGCCCGGCACCGCTCAGCAGAACACCACGATCATGCACGGCATCACGTTGGTGGGAGAGCTGAAATATGGGCCAGATTTCACGCATTTGGATTATGTGAACCCGAACGCGCCAAAAGGCGGCGACGTGGTTCAGTGGGCATTTGGCGAATTTGACAGCCTGAACCCATTCATTTTGAAAGGCCGCACAGCCGCGGGCATCGGGTTGAATTACGAAACCCTGATGACCGGAAACCTGGACGAGCTTAGCTCGCAATACGGGTTGATCGCCGAGACCATGGAGGTTCCCGACGATCTGTCCTATGTGATTTTCCATCTTCGGCCGGAAGCCCATTGGCAAGACGGCACCCAGATCACAGTCGACGACGTGATCTTCAGCCTTGAAACCCTGACCGGCGAATTGGCCCATCCGGGCTATCGCGCTTATTTCAAAAACCTAGTCAGTGCCGAGGCTGTTGGCCCCAATTCGGTGCGCATCAATTTTGAATCAGAAGACCTGAACCGCGAATTGCCGACAATTGCCGGTCAAATGCCGGTGTTGTCCAAGGCCTATTGGTCGACCCACGATTTCGGCGAGACCACGTTGGAACCATGGATGGGCAGTGGCCCTTACACGATCAAATCCATGAATACGCCATCGTCGATCACATGGGAATTGGACCCCAATTATTGGGGTAAGGATCTCCCCATTAACGTGGGCCAAAACAATTTCGGCACCATCCGGTTTGATTATTACCTGGATGAAACCGTGGCGTTGGAAGCGTTCAAAGCGGGCGATTATGATTTTCGCTCGGAAAACCAATCCAAGCGTTGGGCCCTAGATTACGACTCCCCCGCGTTGGACAAGGGTTTGATCATCAAAGGCTTGATCGATGATCGCAGCCCGTCGGGCATGCAGGCGTTTTTCTTGAACACCCGCAAACCAGCGTTGTCTGATCGCCGGGTACGCGAAGCCCTGCAATACGCATTTGATTTCGAATGGACCAACGATTCCTTGTTCTTTGGGGCCTACACCCGTACCCGCAGTTTCTTTGAAAATTCGGAATTGGCGGCGGTCGGTGTACCGGCAGGCCAAGAGCTGGAAATTTTGGAACAATTCCGTGGCCGGGTTCCGGACGAAGTGTTCACCACTGAATACAATCCGCCGGTCACAGACGGAACCGGCAATGCCCGTGAACAATTGTTGATAGCCCAAGGTTTGCTGGCCGATGCTGGCTGGACCGTGGTGGACGGCAAGCTTGTTAACGGCGAAGGCACACAAATGGAATTGGAATTCTTGTTTGCCAGTTCGACGTTTGAACGCATCGCCAGCCCAGTGATCCAGAACATGGAGCGTCTGGGCATCCTGGCCACCCAACGCACGGTGGAAACCGCCCAATATCAAGAACGGGCGCAAACCCACGATTTCGATGTTGTCGTCAGCACCGTTCGTCAGTCGTTGTCCCCGGGTAACGAACAACGGGATATGTGGGGCTGCGAAGCCGCCGATACAGAGGGTGGCCGCAACTTGGCTGGCATTTGCGACCCGGTTGTGGATGAATTGATTGATCTGATTATCGCCGCCCCGGATCGCCCGACCTTGATCGCACTAAGCAAAGCGATGGACCGGGTGTTGCAGTGGAATTACTACGTCATTCCCAACTGGCACATCAGATCGTTCCGGCTCGCCTACTGGGATAAATTTGGGCGCCCGGATGTAACTCCGAATTACGGCGTCGGCACCTCATCTTGGTGGATTGACCCAGTAAAAGACGCCTTCGTGTCGGCAGAAAAAGCCGGGTTGGACTAAGAACAAACAAGGCGGGG
>JABHVE010000089.1 GCA_018658465.1 Alphaproteobacteria bacterium | reverse complement strand
GCGCCGCCGTCACCCTTGGCCGTCACTGTTGCGGACAGTTCGTCGGAAAATTGGATCACATCGCCCACCACCAGCCGTTTTGCCGGGCGGGCGAAGGCGGTCCAGATGTCGGGAACGGACGACTGCCGGTTCAGCATGATCTCGATTTGGGCTGTGCCCCGTGTCGCTGATCTGGTGCCCCGCAAGCGCGCCGGGATTACACGGGTGTCGTTGCAAACCAGCACATCACCGGACCGCAACAAGTCGGGAAGATCGCGGACCGTGCGATCCTGGATATCATCGCCCCCCACCACCATCAGCTTGGCCGAATCCCTGGGGTCTGCGGGACGCCGGGCAATCAGAGTGCTGGGCAGGTCGAAATCGAACCCATCGACCTTCATCGGGATTTTCCAGAAAACACAATGTTTATTGTAATTACAAGTCGTTGCAGGCGAATTCTAAAGGTTTTACTCAGAAAAGACCTTTGCCAGATTTTCCGCGACCCGCGGCGAGACCAAGCTGGAGACATCGCCGCCCAGACGCGCCACTTCACGCACCAGACTGGATGCGATGAACAGGTTGGCTTCTGACGCCATCAGGAACACCGTGTCCACCTTGGGGTTCAGGCGTGCGTTCATCCCGGCCATTTGCAGTTCGTAGTCAAAATCCGACACCGCCCGCAAGCCGCGAATGATGATGGATGCCCCCACTTCGTCGACAAATTCGGTCAACAAGCTGTCCAATATTTGGACTTCGATATCCGCCCCTGTGGCCGCTTTGATGGGTTCAATTTCCGCCCGGATCATCGCTAGACGTTGTTCGACGGGGAACAGGGTGGTTTTGGTGGCGTGTTCGCCCAGACCAATCACCAGTTTGTCGGCGACCTTTGTGGCCCGGGTAATGATGTCCACGTGGCCGTTGGTCACCGGATCAAAGGTGCCGGGGTATACGGCGACGCGGTTGGCCCCCACGTCCCTTAGTCCTGACTGTCTTCTGGGTCGGACGTTGGTTCGACCGCTTCGATCGCTTCGGTCGCATCGCCCTCGACGGCACCTTCAACGTCGTCATCATCACCGGTATTCGCCAAATGCGCCACGGACACCACGGTTTCGCCCTCGGACGTGGAAAACAGTGTCACTCCTTGGGTGTTGCGCCCGGCGACGCGAATATCATCCACCCCCATGCGGATGATCTGGCCGCCGTCGGTCATCATTACCGCTTGGTCATCGTGTTCCACTGGGAACGAGGCCACGACCTTGCCGTTACGGTCAGACGTTTCGATGTTCAAAATCCCCTGGCCGCCGCGACGGGTGGTGCGGTATTCGAACGCCGAGGTCCGTTTGCCGAAGCCGTTTTCGGTGACCCCCAGCATGAATTCTTCTGCTTCCGCCATCTCAAGGAACGGAGATGCCTCCAATTTGCCAGCGGCTTCTTCGTCCCGGGCCTTGTCATCGGCCTTGGCGGAATAATCCGTGGTTTTCAGACGGCCCTTGGCGCGGACGGCCTTTAGGTAGTCCTCGCGCTGTTCCGAGGAAGCCTCCAAATGGGTCAGCACCGACAAGGAAATCACCTCGTCGTCTTTGGCCAGCTTCATCCCGCGCACGCCCGCTGAGGTGCGGCCTTTGAACAGGCGCACTTCGCCCAAGGGGAAGCGAATGCACTTGCCCAACCGCGAGGCCATGACCACGTCGTCGGATTGGCTGCATGTGATGACCCCAACCAAGTGGTCGCCATCGGCCAATCCCATTGCGATTTTGCCGTTGGACATAATATTTTCGAAATCCGCCAGGGCGTTGCGCCGGACCTTGCCTTGGGAGGTGGCAAACATCAGCTCCATGCCCTTTGAATCCGCGTCATCTGGCCACGGCATGATGGTGGTGATGGCTTCGTCCTCCGCCAACGGCAATAAATTCACCATGGCCTTGCCCTTGCCCGTGGGGCTGGCTGACGGCAGGCGATAGACCTTCAGCTTGTAGACCTTGCCGGTGGACGAGAAAAACAGCACCGGGGTGTGGGTGTTGGCGACAAACACCTGTGTGACGAAATCTTCGTCCCTGGTCGACATGCCCGTGCGGCCCTTGCCGCCCCGGCGCTGGGCCCTGTATTCCGACAGGGCGACCCGTTTGATGTAGCCGGTCTGGGTCACCGTGATGACCATGTCTTCCCGCTCGATCAGGTCTTCGTCCAGGCTATCGGTCAGCGCGTCTTCGATGCCGGTACGCCGTGGGGTGGCGAATTTCTCTTTCACCTCCACCAATTCGGCCCGCAAAATTTCCATCAACCGTTCGCGGCTGCTTAGAATTTCTAGATAGCCACGGATTTTTTCGGCGATGGCCTCCAACTCGCTGGAGATTTTGTCCCGTTCAAGCCCCGTAAGGCGGGACAGACGCAATTCCAAAATCGCCTTGGCCTGGAGCTCGTTCAGGCGCTGGGTACCACCCTCACCCTTGCCCACCAAGGGATCATCAATCAATGCCAGCAAGGCCGAGACGTCTTCTGCCGGCCAATCCCGGGCCATCAATTCCGCTTTGGCGGTGGCGGGATCCGGTGCCTGGCGGATCAATTTGACCACTTCGTCGATGTTGGCCACGGCGATGGCCAGACCCACCAATATCTGGGCACGTTCCCGCGCCTTGGCCAGCTTGAACCGCGTGCGCCGGGTGATGACTTCCTCGCGGAAGGCAACAAACGCCGAAACATATTTCTGCAGGTCCAACATGACTGGCCGACCATCGATCAGCGCCAGCATGTTGAAGCTGAAATTCGATTGCAGGCCGGAGAAACGATAAATCTGGTTCAGCACGATTTCTGGGGTGGCGTCCCGGCGGACTTCGATCACCACCCGCAGTCCTTCGCGGCTGGTTTCGTCGCGCAGTTCTGAAATGCCTTCGATGCGTTTGTTCTTGGCAGCGTCCGCGATGGCCTCGATCATTTTGGCCTTGTTGACCTGGTACGGCACGTCGTCGATGACGATGGCGTCTCGGTCTTTGCCGAATTTCTCCATGTGCACCCGGCCCCGCACCATCACCGAGCCACGGCCGGTGTGATAGGCGGTGCGCGCCCCTTGGGTGCCCAATATCAGCGCGCCGGTGGGGAAATCGGGGGCGGGCACATGGACCATCAGCTCGTCGATGGTGATGTTTGGGTTGTCCACATATGCGCAACAGGCGTCCACCACTTCGCCCAAATTGTGGGGCGGGATGTTGGTGGCCATGCCCACGGCAATACCGCCGGCACCATTCACCAACAAATGCGGGATGCGGGCGGGGACCACCACGGGTTCGCGCTCGGATTCGTCGTAATTGGGTTGGAAGTCGACGGTGTCTAGTTCGATATCCTCCAACAGCGCTTCGCCGGGAGGCGCCATGCGCACTTCGGAATAGCGCATGGCTGCGGCGCGATCGCCGTCCATGGAGCCGAAATTGCCCTGGCCGTCCAATAACGGCAGGCGCATGGAAAAATCTTGGGTCATGCGCACCAGGGCGTCATAGACCGCTTGCTCGCCGTGGGGGTGATATTTACCGATGATGTCGCCGACCACGCGGGCGGATTTTCGGTACTGCTTATCGCTGGTGTAGCCACCCTCGCGCATGGCGAACAAAATGCGCCGATGGACGGGTTTCAAGCCGTCGCGCACGTCTGGCAAAGCCCGCGAAACGATCACGCTCATGGCGTAATCCAGGTACGAGCTCCGCATCTCTTCTTCGACGCTGATGGGGGTGACGCCTGAGACAGGCGGCGGTGGTATATCGGTCAATTAGACAACCCGGTGAAATGTCCAGATGAAGCGGCGGCCCGACGGCCAAACCGCTAGATGTTGTGGTTAAATCCAGGATCATCCTACCAGATTTATGGCCCCCAGGGGAAGGTAACAACGGCGATTTCGAGGATTTTCTGGGGCGGATTTCGGTCAAAAAATTCAAACGCACCGCGACCCTGTCGGGACCGGAATTGCCCCGAATTTTGTGACGCCGGGGCTTTTCCCCCTGATTGCGTCGACTCGCCCCTTGCGGCGAGGCTCTGCCTGGGCTACGAGGTGACAAAGGCACAGCATTTGGTATGAAGCGCACGTTCCTCGCCGCAAGTATATTGTTCACCGCTGCCGCGTGGCCCCTGGCCGCCGTTGCAGACGATGATGCTGCACGGGCGCGAAGCTTGACACCTGCCGCCTTGGCCCAAGTGCTGGCGGGCTATGAGGCGTACCAATCGGGAGACGCCGCCGGAGCCATCGCGGCCTGGCAGCCGGTCGCCAATGTTGCCCCCCACAATGTGCAATTCCAATTGGGTGATCTTGTTGCCCGCGGCATGGGCACACCGGCGGATCCTGCCCTGGCCATGGCAATTCTTGGGGAACCCGCAGAACACGGCCACCAAGGTGCGCAATTCTTGATGGGGGTGCTGACCGAGTCGATAGCGCCCGCCGATTTCGCCGCCGCCGGTGATTGGTACCGCCAAGCCGCGACAAGGGGCATGGTCCAGGCCCAGAACAATTTGGGGGTTCTGTACGCCAATGACCTGATCGCCCCAGGGGAGGATGGTTTGGGGGCAAAACACTGGCTGGGATTGGCCGCCGCCCAAGGCTTTGCCGATGCGCAATTTAACCTGGGATCGTTGTACGAACGTGGGGCGCTGATCGAAGCCGATCCACCACGGGCTCTGGCCTGGTTTATTCTGGCCGCGCGCCAAGGCCACGGGGGGGCTTTGACCTTGGCTGATGCCTTGCAGGCCATCCTGACCCCCGCCCAGCTTTCCCAGGTAAACACCTTGCTTGATTCGGGTACACTGGTACCCGTCAGCCGTTAACCAAGACGATCGGGCCGCCGCGTGGCGAAACCAAACGAAGACTTTGCCGACGCCGTCGTTCTGTTGATCGATCCCGATAAGGGCTCGCGCGACACGATCAAGACGATTCTGTACGACCGCGGCTTCCGCAAATTCCGTTATGGCCAGACCATTGCGGAAATGAAGGATCAAGTCACCAAAGAGCACACCGATGTGCTGATCACAGAAACTGATCTGCCCGACGGTGATCCGTGCGAGATGATTTCGGCCATCCGCCACAACGGCGTGGGCAAAAACCCGTTCCTGCCGATCATCGTCACCACCTGGCAGCCGACCCCGGACATCGTCAGAAAGATTGTCGATTCCGGCAGCGACGATTTGGTCATCAAGCCGGTGTCAGTGGGCGGTCTGGTTAGCCGGGTGGAGAACCTGATCCATAACCGCAAAGATTTCGTGGTGACATCCGATTACATCGGCCCTGATCGCCATGACACGCCGGGCCGCGACGAGGAGGAAAAAACCGATCTATTGGTCGTTCCAAACGCCCTGAAAGCCGTCGTTACGGGGGCGCCGGAGGAAAGCACCGCCCAGGCGGAAATTCAAGAAATGATCGCCGAAATCAATGTGCACAAATTGGAACGCTATGCGGTGGACATCGTTTCATTGGTGACCATTTTGGTGCCAAAGGTCAAAGAACGGGTGTTTGACAGCGATTCGGTGAAATTGTTGGAACGGTTGCTGGACATTACCGGCGACGCCCATCGGCGCATGGAGGGCACCAAGTACGCCCACGTTTCCCAATTGTGCGACACTTTGGCAAAAGTCACCCACAATTTGATCACCCATCGGGCAAAGGCGGCGGAAAAAGACGTTCGCCTGTTGCGCCCCCTGTCTCAAGCCATTCAGGCGGGGTTTGATTCGTCCGATGTAACGGCCGCCGCCGCCCGGGCGATCTCTAGTACCATCGATGCTGGCCATATGGATTTGAAAGAGATCCGCACCGACCTTCAAGCCAAGGCTGTGAAACCAAAGCCGAAACCGGTGGCACCCGCCGACCCGGGTAAGCCGAAGTCCCTGACCCCAACGGCGGATGCGTTGTTGGCCAATGCCGATGCGATCGGCACCGGCCGCCGGACAAAATTTGTTTTACGATTGCTGATTGCCCGGGTATCACACCTATTCCGATCCTCCGACAAAGCGTCGCACCAACGGCTGCCACGAGAATTTATTCACGGATTCGATAACTATTTGAAGAAGCTGTTGGGTGCCAATTTGTATTTAGAACTGAACGAGGAATCCAAAGATCTGTTGGGGGTGATCGATTCCGACGACGACGCATTGATCTGGAAAAAGATTTACCAAAACCCGAAATACCGGGTGTTCAGCCTAAGCATCCTGATCCGATTCCTGCAAAAGTTTGAAAACTTCAATCGCGGCAAACGCTATTTTATGTCGATCATCAATGCCTCGGTGATGGGTGACGGCGCCGAAGTCGGCCTGGAAGATTTCGTCATGGATGACGGCCAATTCAACATGGTGTTCGGCACCATGTTTTCGGACATTTTCAAGATCATGGGTGATGAGGAGTCTGCGGGCGGGTTCGACAATACCTTTGGCGGCGGCACGTGGGCCAGTCTGGATTTGATCCGCACTGCCTACCAGGAATATTTGGTTCTGCATTCCGACGATGGGTTTCTACCCCCCAGCGATCGAAAAACAGAGCCCGACACCGGGGGCAAACGACCGATCGGCTAGAGACGGCCTTCGTATTTTGGCAGCGAGACGGAAACGGTACAGCCGTTGCCGGGTGTGCTCACCACGCTCATTTCTCCGCCCTGAATATCGACGAATTCTTTGCACACGATCAACCCAAGTCCGGTGCCCTGCTCGCCGCGGGTTCCTGTCGTCGTGGTTTTCTCTCCCAAATCAAACAATGCCCCGATTTGTTCGGGGCTCATTCCGACGCCATTGTCTGAAATTTTAATGGAAACGAATTCTCCATCGTCATTGGACGAGATTGAAATTTCGCCTGATGTGTCCGTAAACTTGATGGCGTTACTGATCAGATTTCGCATCACGGTCTTGCACAACGCCGGGTCAGCCAAAGCAGTCAATTCGGATGGGTGAAACCCCAAACTGATTTCTTTTTCCCGGGCGAAAAATTCCAGTTCTTGAATAGACCCAGCGACAAGCTCGTCAATTGATAGGGCTTCGGCCGCTACTTCCACCCGATGCATTTGCGCGCGCGACCAATTCAACAAGTTCTGGACCAAGCGAAGAGAGCCCTCTGTGGCCTGATTCAAATTGTCGCTTAGCTCAGCGATCTTTTCTCGACTGAACTTGTCGGCGCTGGTTTTCAACATCTCGCTATAGGTCTGCAAAATCGTGAACGGACCCAACAGATCGTGACCGATGATCTGGAACGCCTGATCTTTTTGCCGGTTCAAATCGGTTAGCTGGGATTTGGTGGCTTCGTGCTGAGCAATTTCTCGCCGCAATCGCTCGTTGGTGCGAATTCCTTCGATCGAGGTCTGGCTTACTTGCCATGCCTTCCTGAGCAACGCCACCTGCCAAATCACCGATAAGGCAGCCAACGCCAAATGCAGAGGATCTGGTTTCGTCAGAAACCCTACCGTTAACAGCCCCATCGTCATGGCGTTGACCGTCAAATAAAGCGAAGGCAGGACGGAAAATCCGATGCTGGAAACGCTCACCGTTGTCGACAAAATGATGAACAGCAGCAGCTCTGGAATGACACCGCTGTTTGCGGGAAGCAGGAAAATGGCGATCCCGTAGGGCGATGCCGCGATCCCGGCAAATATGACGCGATACAGGGCCCAGCGCCGGACGTTTTGATCGTTCAACGTTGTGGCGCGAAATCGCGTTTCCAGCACAACTAGCGCGCCGTTGGCGGCCAGGGCAAAGACAGCCCATCCCGCCAAAATCGGCACGGCCACGCCGACGAACCAGAACATCACCCCAATGACAATTTCGACCACCAGCGTCCGCACCCGGTTCCCCAGGGCGTGCTGGTACGACTGGCCTACGCGCTCTATGTAGACCTGCGCTTCCAGCTCTTCAGCGTCGTCGCCGTCACTGTTTATCACAGCAGGTCCCCCCCCGAAGACCAAAGATCGATTTCTAAATTTCTGCGGAGCGGCGTAGCCGTCTCCGTCATCCCAAGGCACCGCTCGGTTGCACCTCGCCCTTTATGCACCAATCAGGTTAATGCAATCTTTCCGATCGCGATCTGCTCTTGGTGGCCGTTCAGAGTCACGCGCACCAAGCGGGCGCGATCTGCACTCCGATCATGCCGTTCAGATTCACGCGCACCAAGCGGGCGCGATCTGCTCTTATTGTCGACGTTCAGATTCATGCGCACCAAGCGGGCGCGATCTGCTCTTAATTCCGACGTTCAGAGTCACGCGCACCAATGTTGCGGAGCAACGAGCGAAAAAGTCCTCGGCGCGATCTGCACTCCGATCATGCCGTTCAGAGTCACGCCCCCTCAGGAGGCGCGATCTGCACTTGATTCTTGTCGTTCAGATTCACGCGCACCAAGCGGGCGCGATCTGCACTTATTATCGACGTTCAGATTCACGCGTCCGGCAAGAGCCGGCCACGATCTGCACTGCCTAGAACGGGATTTCGTCGTCCAGATCGTTGCCGCCACCACCGCCACCGCCGGAGCCAGCCCCGCCACCGTCATTGGGGGGTGGGCCATACTCATCTCCGCCACCACCGCCGCCGCCGCCGCTTTCCCCGCCGCCACCTCTGGTGTCGAGCATGGCCAATTCACCGCGATAGCGGTTCATGACGATTTCGGTGGTGTATTTGTCGACGCCCGATTGGTCCTGCCATTTGCGGGTCTGGATCTGGCCTTCGATATAGACCTTTGAGCCCTTACGCAGGTATTGCTCGGCGATTTTGCCCAGGTTTTCGTTGAAGATCACAACCCGGTGCCACTCAACTTTTTCGCGCTTTTCGCCGGTGTTTTTGTCCCGCCACGATTCGTTGGTGGCCAAGCGCAAATGCACGATGGGTGCGCCATCCTGGGTATGGCGGACCTCTGGGTCGGCCCCCAGATTACCAATCAGAATGACCTTGTTGATGCTGCCTGCCATGATGCCTCCCCCGGATTGTTATTGTCGGCCACACTAATCAAAATCGGCCGAGATCACCACTGTAAGGAAGCCAATCATGATGTATTTGTTCGCCAAAGCCGCTCTTTCGGGGGTCATCATCGCTGCGGTTTCCGAAATCGCCCGGCGCAGCCCGGCCTTGGGTGCCCTGGTGGCCTCCCTGCCGCTAGTGTCTTTACTGGCGGTGATCTGGCTGTGGCGGGACACAGCTGATGTGGAG
>JABHVE010000060.1 GCA_018658465.1 Alphaproteobacteria bacterium | reverse complement strand
TCGGCAACGCCATCACCACCGCCGAACACGCCATCGCCATGATGATGGCATTGGCTCGGCAAATCCCCGAAGCCGACCGATCCACCCGCCAAGGCAAATGGGAAAAATCCCGGTTCATGGGCATCGAAGTGGCGGGCAAATTGCTGGGCTTGATCGGCTGCGGCAACATTGGCTCCATCGTCGCCGACCGCGCCCAAGGGCTGAAAATGCGGGTGATGGCCTATGACCCATATTTGTCGCCGGAACGGGCCACAGATCTGGGCGTCGAAAAAGTCGAATTGGACGAATTGTTCACCCGGGCCGATTTTATTTCGTTGCACACCCCCCTGACCGATCAAACCCGGGACATCATCGATGCTGCGGCGTTGGCGAAAACCAAGGCGGGGGTGCGCATCGTCAACTGCGCCCGGGGCGGCTTGATCGTCGAAGACGATCTGTTGGCGGCGTTGAATTCTGGCCATGTGGCCGGGGCGGCGTTGGATGTGTTTGCCTCGGAACCCGCCGCCAGCGACAGCCCATTGTTTGGATCCGCCAATGTGATAGCCACCCCTCATTTGGGAGCCTCCACGACGGAAGCCCAAGAAAACGTTGCCGCCCAAATCGGCGAGCAAATCGGCGATTTTCTAACCCAAGGGGCCATCACCAACGCCCTGAACATGCCGTCGGTCAGTGCCGAAGATGCACCAAAGCTGCGCCCCTATATGCGCTTGGCCGAACAATTGGGCAGCTTTGCCGGGCAAATCACCGAAACCGGCCTGGAGGCTGTGGTGATCGAATACCTGGGCCACGTGGCCGAATTGAACACCCGGCCGCTTTCGGCGGTGGTCCTGGAAGGCCTGCTGTCGCCGTTGATGGATTCCGTGAACATGGTCAACGCCCCGGTGGTGGCGCGCGAGCGGGATATCGACGTGACCGAGACCGCCAACCAAAAGGAAGGCGATTACACATCGTTGATCCGTCTGACGGTGAAAACCGAACGCCGGGAACGCACGGTGGCGGGAACCTTGTCCGCCGACGCCAAGCCCAGGCTAGTAGAGGTCAACGGCATCGCCATTGAAGCCGAACTGGGACCCCACATGCTGTATTTGGTGAACGCCGACAAGCCGGGGTTCATCGGCCATTTGGGGACGGTTTTGGGGGACGCCCAGGTCAACATCGCCACATTCCAGCTGGGACGCACCAAAATCGATGGCGAGGCGATAGCCCTGGTTGAGGTCGATGACGCCTTGACCGACGATGTTTTGGCCGATGTTTCCAGTCTTGATCTGGTGCGCCAGGCAAAAGTGCTTCACTTCCCCCGCCCGGCGTCCGGTTGATCGGGACACAGACGGCGTCGGCGCGCTACACTGGGCATCTTCTCACCTATTAAGCGTTCGACCATGAATGAGACCCGCAATACTGGGCTGTTGCCCAACGGCCTGCGCGACACACTTCCCCCCGACGCCGATTTTGAATCCTATGTGATTGATCGGCTGATGGCGGGGTTTTCGTCCCACGGGTACGACCCGGTCAAGCCGCCGTTGGTGGAATTCGAGGACGGCCTGTTGGAAGGCCCCGGCGATGCCGTCGCCCACCGCATGTTCCGATTGATGGACCCGTTGTCCAAGCGGATGATGGGGGTGCGCCCAGATATCACCCCGCAAATTGCCCGCATTGCCACGTCGCGGTTGGCCAACGCCCCACGGCCGTTGCGGCTGTCCTACGCCGGGACCGTGTTGCAGGTGGAAGGCAATGGCCTGTCCCAAGACCGGGAAATCGTCCAGGCAGGTGTGGAATTGATCGGCTCGGCGGCACTGACCGCAGATGCCGAAGTCATTTTGGTGGCCGCCGAAGCCTTGCGGAACGCCGGGATCACGGAACCCGCCTTCGATTTGGGGGCGCCAGCACTGGTGCCCTTGGTGTGCGCCGGAATGGGGTTGGACGATGCCGCCACCGAGCAAGCCCGAGAGGCATTAGACCGCAAGAACACGGACAGCCTGACGGACCTGAGCGAGGACCAGCGCGAGGTTTTGAATGCGTTGTTGGGGGCGGCGGGTCGTGCGGACACCGCCCTAGAAAAATTGACGGCGCTTGAATTGCCGCCCGAAGCAGCGGCGTTGGTATCGGCACTGGCTGAAGTGATCGGCCATGTGCGCGCCGCAGACCCCCTATTGCGCATGACTGTGGATCCGGTGGAATTTCGCGGGCTTGAATACCAAACCGGCATCAGCTTTACGATTTTCGCCCGGGGGGTGCGTGGCGAATTGGGCCGGGGCGGCCGTTATCCCCTGGGCACCGGCGAAACCGCCACCGGAGTGACGTTGTTCGTGGCCCCATTGTTACGGGCAGCCGATTGGCCCGACGCCAACCCGTGTGTGTACGTGCCCTTGGATACCGGTCATGACATCGGTGCCAAGTTGCGGGCGGATGGCTGGCGCACCGTAGCGGCATTGGAAACAGATACAGACGCGGAAGCAGAAGCCCGGCGCTTGGGATGTTCCCATGTGCTGCGCAATAACAAACCCGAAGCGCTAAATTAAGACAGGAACAAGTTCAAGATGGCGAACGTAGTCGTAGTCGGCGCCCAATGGGGCGACGAGGGCAAAGGCAAGATTGTGGATTGGCTCAGTCACCGGGCCGACGTGGTGGTGCGATTCCAAGGCGGCCACAACGCCGGCCACACGTTGGTGGTGGACGGGGTGACGTTCAAATTGAGCTTGCTGCCGTCGGGTGTGGTGCGCGGTAAGATGTCGGTGGTGGGCAACGGCGTGGTCATTGACCCCGAGGCGTTGTTTTCCGAGATTGAGACCGTGCGCGGCCAGGGCATCGACATTGGCCCCCATAATCTGAAGATTTCCGAAAGTGCCACGCTGATTTTGCCGCTGCACGGGGAATTGGACGCGATCCGCGAAGACGAATCCGGCCACGGCATCGGCACTACCCGCCGGGGAATTGGCCCAGCCTACGAAGACAAAGTGGCACGCCGGGCAATCCGCGTGTGCGATTTGGCCGACGCGGATGGATTGGCGACGCGCGTGGAATCGTTGTTGTTCCATCACAACGCCCTGCGTCGGGGCATGAACAAGCCAGAATTAAAGTCAGACGATGTGTTGGCCCATCTGCAAAAACTAGCCCCGGATTTGTTGGCATATGCCGACCCGGTGTGGCGGCGATTGGACGAAGCCCGACGCAAGGGCCAGCGGATATTGTTCGAAGGCGCCCAAGGAGCGATGCTGGATGTGGACCACGGGACTTACCCGTTTGTCACTTCATCGAACACGATCGCGGGCCAAGCTGCGGTGGGGTCAGGAATGGGGCCTTCAAGTTTGGACAATGTTTTGGGCATCACCAAGGCCTATACCACCCGCGTTGGTTCCGGCCCATTCCCCACGGAATTGATGGACGATGTGGGCAAGGGATTGGGCGAGCGCGGCCACGAATTCGGCACGGTCACCGGACGCCGTCGCCGGTGCGGTTGGTTCGATGCGGTGATGGTGCGCCAGGCGGTAAAGATCGGCGGCATCGACGGCATTGCATTGACGAAGCTGGACGTGCTGGACGGCATGGAAGAATTGAAAGTGTGCGTGGGCTACGAACCCAACGGCACCGATGGCAGCTATTTTCCAGCCGGAACCCCGGCCCAAGCAGCGGCGAAACCGATTTACGAAACCATGGACGGTTGGTCTGACAGCACCCGCGGGGCGCGGTCATGGGCCGAATTACCGGCCACGGCCATCAAATACATTCGCCGCATCGAGGAATTGATCGAGGCTCCGGTGGCCATGCTGTCCACCAGCCCCGAACGGGAAGACACCATTTTGGTGAAGGACCCTTTCTCGGACTAACAAAGTGCAGATCGTCGTCCGCAGGACGGCGTGAATCTGAACGTGGGAACAATTAAGTGCAGATCGTCGCCTGCAGGGCGGCGTGAATCTGAACGGATCAATAAGTGCAGATCGTCGTCCGCAGGACGGCGTGAATCTGAACGTGGGAACAATTAAGTGCAGATCGCGCTAATCTTTAGCGCGTGAATCTGAAAAAAAAATAAGTGCAGATCGTGGCGCGGTTTCGCGCCGCGTGAATCTGAACGTAAGAAAAACTCTATATATCGCGCTCGCCGATTTTTTCCTGTAACGCCTGGATAGTCGCGCGGGCCCCGCGCATAAACGGATTGGCGGCCAGCCCCCGACGATAGGCGTCGATGGCGTCTTTTGGCCGATCCATCAGCGTATAAATCTGCCCCAGCCCCGACAGAGCGCCAAAATGCCGGGGGGCCAGCTCCAACGTACGGTCGATGTCGGCGATGGAGGCTTCGAAATTCCCCATGACGAAATGCAGGGTCGCCCGCTTGTTCCAGCCTTCGGCGAATTCGGGCTCTAACGCGATCAGTGCAGTGAAGGCATCCATGGCCAATTCGAAGTCCTGGCCGTTCATGGCACGGACCCCACGGGCCAACAACAAATCGGCGGTGTCGGACCCGCTCTCGCTCCACACTTGCCAGATGGCCAACTCAATTTGCTGGGCTTCGCGCGGGTCATCCAATTCATGGAGCCGATTGAACATGGCGTTCAGGCGCTCGTCGTTTTGGTCAGCCAATGCCGCCCCGGCAGCGCAACATATGACGCAGGTGACCGCGGCCGCCATCAATCGCTGGAAAACCCCCGCGTTCATGGTTCAACACATAGGCTGAAGCTAAGCATCTCTCAACTCACCCCTGCGCGAGGAATCTCAAGGGCTGTGGGTTTTGGCCCGCCGGTGGCCCAGTCCAACAGTTCCACCGTATGCACCATGGGCCGCTCGGTGAACCGCGCCATTTGGATCATGCAGCCAAGATTGCCGCTGGCCACCACATGGGCACCGGTGGCGTCAACGTGGCCGACTTTGCGCGCCCCCAAGGCGTCGGCCATTTCCGGCTGAAGAAGATTGTATGTGCCAGCGGAGCCACAACAGAATTGGCCCTCGGCAATATCCGAGACTTCGAATCCTGCCTGTTCCAACAGCGCCCGAGGTTCCGCCCGGATGCCCTGGCCATGCTGAAGCGAACAAGCATCGTGGTAAGCGACGGAAACATCGGGCAGTGGGACGGCGACGCCTAAGCCAAGCTCCGCCATGATTTCGGTCACGTCTTTGGCGATGGCGGCGATTGATGCGGCGGCCTGGGCCATGTCTGGGTCGTCGGCGAACATGTGACCGTAATCTTTGACCGTGGTGCCGCACCCCGATGCGGTCACGACAACGGCGTCCACACCGCCGTCAATCGATGACCACGCCTGGATGTTGGCGCGGGCCTGGGATCGGGCAGAATTTTCATGGCCCATGTGTTGGACCAAGGCACCGCAACACCCAGCATCGGGGGCAACGATGACCTCGCAGCCGTGGCGGGTGAGCAGGCGGATGGTGGCTTCGTTGATGCCACCCCCCAGTACCGATTGCACACAACCCGCCAACATGGCGATGCGCTTCACGGGAGGCCCATCGGGGCGATGAATGCCCACCAGGGAACCCGATGGGGGGATTTTATTTGGTGCGAATTCGGTTAGGCGACCCACGGTATTTGGCAAAATCCCACGAAACATTTGCGCGGGTTTCGCCATGATAAGCGCGGCGCGAAACACCCCTGGCCGGGGTAAAATTGTGGCCATCAACCACCGCATCAATCGGTCAACAATGGATCGGCGATGATGAGTTTGGATATGCCCCCGGGCGGTATCCACCAAATGCATGTAATCGACCCCGGACGGGCACGCGGTCAGGCAGCTCATGCACGACAGGCAGCGGTCAATGTGGTGGACCGTATCGGCGTCCGGCGGGCCGCCGCCCTCCAGCATGTTTTTGATCAGATAAATGCGCCCCCTTGGGCTGTCCAATTCATCGCCGGTCAGGGCATAGGTGGGGCACGACGACAGGCAGAACCCGCAATGGACGCAGGCGCGCAGAATCTCGTTGGCCTCGGCAATTGGTGGCTGATCCAGTTGATCAGCAGTGAATTCGGTTTTCATTACTGGCCGTCCACCATGCGCCCGGGATTCAACACTCCCTGGGGATCGAAGGCCTCTTTGATGCGCGCCGACAGATCCGCCAAGGGCCCGGGCTGGGGATGGAATACTGGGATTGTGCGGCGGAGATCTTCGCTGGCCCGCACCAACGTGGCATGACCGGAAAAGCCATCCAAAGCGTCGCGCACCGGGCCGTCACACGGGTCATCGTCTTCCACAGCCACCCAGATCAGACCCCCGGCCCAATCAAACAAACATTCCACGTCACACGTCGCACCAATGCGCGCCGTCACCTGGGCGGCGCTGGCTGGCGGCAGCGAAAGTCTCCACAAAGCCCCTGATGGGGGCATCAACTTGGCATCGCGAATTTCGGCCCACAGACTCAACGAGTCCTCGTGTTCCAGGATTTGAACATCGGCATCTATGTGCTGAGCAGCCAGGGCTGCGGCCCGATCCGCGACCGACGTCCCGGCACCTTCCAACCGCATGGCGGTGACGCTATCCGCAGCCGATACCACCGACACCGCCGACCGCGCCGATTGCAGCTTCGGTAAGAACGCCAAGCCGGTTGCCTCGGCCTGTGATCCGGCGGTTTGCTCCAAGGCTTTCAATCCGGTTTCCGCATCGACCCCAAGGATCACAACCGTCCGAGTTTCCTTTGGCCGGGGCAGGGTTTTCAATGTCACCTCTGTCATTACCCCCAAGGTGCCCATGGACCCGGCCATTAACTTTGACAGGTCATAGCCGGTGACATTCTTCACCACTCGGCCGCCGGATTTAAAAGCATCGCCGCGGCCGGAAATTGCCGCGATCCCCAACACATGGTCCCGGGCCGCACCCCCTGTGATCCGCCTGGGGCCAGACAAATTGCAGGCAATGACGCCGCCGATTGTTGCCCCGCCTCCGGTACGTCCTAAAACATGATCGTAATCCGGTGGCTCGAACGCCAAGTGCTGATCGGCTTCCGCCAACGCCGCCTGAATTTCCGACATTGGTGTGGCGGCACCCATTGTGATCACCAATTCTTCGGGCTCGTACAGACTGATCCCAGACAAGGCGGAGACATCCAAAATCGCATCCGTCTTCATAGGCCGGCCATAGGCGACTTTCGATCCGCCGCCACGCAGGTCCAGTGTGGTGCCCGACGATGCGGCCTGGGAGACAATTTTGGCGACCTGTTCGGCATCCGTCGGGGCGAAAATTTCGGTCACAGGCGTGGCAAGTCCGGGAACCGAGTTTTGCCCCCGTGCACGTGGACCCGGCCCAATTCCGCACACTTGTGCAGGGTGGGAAATACCTTGCCGGGGTTCAGGGAACCGTCCGGGTCAAACGCACATTTCAGGCGTTGTTGTTGGGCCAAATCATCTTCCGTGAAGACTTCGTCCATTAGGTCGCGTTTTTCCACGCCGACCCCGTGTTCGCCGGTTAACACGCCGCCCACAGAAACGCACAGGCGCAAGATATCCGCGCCGAATTGTTCGGCCCGATCCAGTTCGCCCGGATTGTTGGCGTCATACAAAATCAGTGGATGCAGGTTGCCATCGCCCGCGTGAAACACGTTGGCGACGCCCAGGCCGTAGCGTTCTGACATCACCGCAATTTCGCCCAAAACCTGGGCCAGTCGCCCACGGGGGATGGTGCCATCCATGCAGTAGTAATCCGGTGAAATGCGGCCAACGGCAGGGAATGCGGCCTTGCGCCCGGCCCAAAATGTTGCCCGTTCTTGATCCGAAGTGCTGGCGCGTATCGTCGAGGCACCGTGATCGGTGGCGATGGCTGAGACCCGTTCCGCCAACACCTCGACTTCCTGGGCGGTGCCATCCACCTCGACGATCAACAAGGCCTGGGTATCGGTTGGGTAGCCTGCCTTGGCGAAGGCTTCGGCGGCGCGGATCGCAGGGCCATCCATCAGCTCCATGCCGCCTGGGATAATGCCCCCGGCGATGATCGCTGCCACGCAATCCCCCGCCGCCTGAACCGTATCAAAGCCCAACAACATTGCCTGGGCGGTTTGCGGTTTGGGCAGGATGCGCACGGTGATTTCGGTGATGACCGCCAGCAGGCCTTCGGACCCGGCCATGACCCCCAGCAAGTCATAGCCTGATTGATCAAGGTGCCGACCGCCCAGGCGCATGACCTGGCCGTCCATCAACACCATTTCCAAACCCTGGATATTGTTGGTGGTCAGGCCGTATTTCAGGCAGTGCACGCCCCCGGCGTTTTCGGCAACGTTGCCGCCGATGGTGCAGGCGATTTGGCTGGAGGGATCCGGGGCGTAATAGAAACCGCGGTCGGCTACGGCATCAGAAATTCCCAAATTGGTGACGCCGGGCTGGGCCACGACACAGCGATTGGCGTAATCCACGTCCAGAATGCGATTGAACCGGGCCATGCCCAACAACACCCCGTCTGCCAGGGGCAGCGCGCCGCCGGATAACGATGTGCCGGCGCCCCGGGGAACGACCTTGGCACCGAACGATCCGCAAATCGCCAACACCTTGGAAACCTGATCGGTGGTTTCCGGCAAGGCAACCATCATTGGCATTTGGGCGTAGGCGGTGAGGCCATCGGATTCGTAGGCCCGGCGTTGGTCTTCCCGATCCAACACAGCACCGGGTGGCAGCACGGCGGCCAAGGCTTTTGCCAGCTCGCCACTGCGGCGGATCACGTCTTGGTTCGGTTCCGGCATTTCCATAGTCGGCTCCCCCAAGCCGCTGCAATCCCAACAATGGCGGGGCGACAGGGCTTTGGCAATCTAGGTAGCGTACGCGTCTAGGCCGTCAACGAAGATTGAGAAGGGTTGGAATTTTGAGCCGCGCACATGAAAACGGCCCCGTCGGACATCGCGACGGACTCTTAGGATCGAATTTTCGTAGTACCTGGAACCCCAGGTAAGGCGGCCTGAATTAGCCCTGGCGGGCTTTAAAGCGTCGGTTGGTCTTGTTAATGACGTACACACGACCCCGGCGGCGCACCACGCGGCAATCCCGGTGGCGATTTTTGACGCTTTTCAGTGAATTTACGACTTTCATGACCGGCCAGACATTATTTTGCTCAAGAGGGTGTACGCGGCGGGGAACATAGGGGTGTGGACCGCGCCTGTCAACGGTTTCGCGACAAATTTGGGCGGCTTGGGGTGCTAAATGTCAGCGCCCAAGGGCAGGCGGGCGTAAATGCGCGAGACATTGACTTCGCCGCTGTCCAAGGCGGCCAAGCGGTGAAACCAGATTTCCGCCTCTAAAATCACCCATTTCACTCGTTCCGTGTCTTCGCGGAATTCTTTGACCTTTTCCACCAGATCGTTGAAGCCGACCAAGGCGCGGGTGCGGTATTTTTCGGTGATGTCCTCGGTCACCCGGACTTCCATTTTGGCCGCTTCAATCTTGTTGCGGGTGCGCTCCATTTCCCACAAATGCGGCCGGCGGGGTTCTCGGGTTTGCCATTGGGCCACCGCCGGGTCGTTTAGATCAGGGCCGGTTGCCAGGAAATCCGTATACATCAATTGGCCGCCAGGGCGGATCGCCCCCAACATAAAATTAAACGCGGCGTCCTTGTCAGCAACAGTAAACAGGGCTTCTTTGGCCAGTACCGCGTCTTTCGATCGCGGCTTCACTCGAAGATTTGAATAATCCCCGTGTTCGATGCTGGCCTTGCGCTGCAGGCCTTTCTTGATGGACTGCTCCATGCCCAACTTGGCCAGGGTGACGCTGTTTTCGACCCCGGATACCCAGGCCCCGGTTTCATTGTGGATATGGCGCGTGCCGCCGCCAATGCCCGCCCCCAATTCTAGAACGGACATGTTGGAATTCAGGGTCAAAGGATGGATCAGCTCGGTGATGGCTTCCTCGCCGCCAACTGTCAGGAATTCAGGGCCCCACAATTCTTGCAAAATTTGAAGCCGCTCGGCTGGCCATGGGCCTTTGCGTTTGGGCTTTTCTTCTTCGTCTTTCTTGTCCCGGGTATCTTCGAATGCGAGGGTCTTTGGGCGACCTTTGCCCTTACCCTTTTTCTTGGATTTTTTTCCGCCGCCACCAAAAACGCCTTTGACGCGGTCCAACACCGAAACGTTTTGTGAAGCCATGATTTTGCGAATGCGCCATTGATGCCGGAAAGAGTGCCGGAGTTCGAAAATACCCAGCCTTATGGTCTTATATTGCGGTTAAAAGTTGGTAAATAGTTGGCGTTCGCTGATCACAGTTTGGACGGCCTCCAATGACTGGACCCCGTGCACTTCGAATTGTCCGGAAGCCAAGGCCAGGGCCCGTTCCCGGTGTTCAGGCCCATGCACGGATTTCATATGAAAGGCCCCGGCAAGGCCCGCCGCCAGCGCCGCCTGGACATCAGACGCCATATCCCCCACCATCCATGATCGTTCGGGGGCCAGAGTGAGGCGTTCAATGGCATGCAGCAGCATCCCTGGGCCGGGTTTGCGCCAGAATTCGTGCGTGTCCCCCCAAGGATCCGTGAACCTGGGGTGAAACCCATTGGCGATGCGGGCATCAACAAAGGCGTCTTGCGACCCTAATCGGGCCAAGATTTCTGTATCGATGACGTCGTAGTCGTCCCAGGTGTAAAGATCGCGGTCGATGCCCGATTGGTTGGTGACAATGACCACCGCAGCACCGGCGGTATTGGCGGCGCGGATTAGCGCCGCGGCCCCAGCGTGGATGGTCAGCTTTTCCACCTGGTGCAGATAGCCAACCTCTTCCACCACCACCCCGTCGCGATCCAGGAACAGACCAGGTCGGCCCGTGACGACACTGGGCTGATCACGAAAATATGCCCTGACCCCTTCGGGCAAGTCGTCAGCGGAGGGAGCGGCGGAGAGCGGGGCAGGAGGGCGTTCTTCTCCGCCGGGTTTGGGTGCGGCCATGGCGCGACCATACGCCGATCCGTCGGGCGGTGGCCACTGGCGCACCGGAATTAGCCGGATCGCACGGATTGATCTTTCCGATTTGGTAGTTCGAAATAGAAGGTCGATCCCGACCCATCCTCGGTTTCAAACCCGATGGTGCCTGCGTGGTGTTCGATGATCGATTTGCAAATGCTGAGGCCCAACCCAGTCCCGCCGATGCGGCTGGAGTCCGTTTGATGCGCCTGGGTGAAGCGATCGAAAATCGTATCTCGGGATTCTTGTGGAATTCCGGGTCCGTAGTCGGCAACCGCGACGCGCACGAACGACCCGTTGCTGGTTATCGAAACCTCGACGCTGCCGCCCTCCGGCGAAAACTTGGTGGCGTTGGAAAGCAAATTTGCCATCACCTGTGACAAGCGGTCGTGGTCTCCCCTGATTTGGGTGCTGTGGGTCGGGTCGGCGAGCGAAATGGACACGCCGTGTTGATCCCCAAGCCCCTGATTCGCCAACACAGCCTGTTTCACAACTTCGCCAAGATCCAAAAGCTCCATCCGGAATTCCATCATCCCGGTTTGAATTTTGTCCAAATCGAGGATGTCGTTGATCAGCCGCACCAACCGGTCGCTGTTGTTGTAGGCAATGTCGATCAGCGGCCCGACTTTTTTGCCTGCGTCGCCGAACGCCCCGGCGCGGACCAGCCCCAAGGAGCCCTTGATCGACGTCAGCGGTGTCCGCAGCTCGTGGCTGACCGTGGAAATGAATTCGCTCTGGATTTGATCGAGCCGCTTCAATTCGGTCAAATCCCGCACAAACGCAACCACCAGCCGTTCCCGGGGCAGCACCATTGACGCCACGGAAAACTCAAACGGAAAGGTTGACCCATCCCGGCGCAGGCCTTCCGCCTCGAATGCTGTGCGTTCCAGATTGCCTGATCCGGCCCGCATTTCCTTCAAAAGCTGTTGCAAATTTTGGTGCCAATCCGGGGGCGCAAGCTCCAGGATCGACCGTCCGATGATTTCGGCCTCAGGGTATCCGAACAGGTCAAGAAAGGCCTGATTCATGGATTGAATCGTGCCCTGTGGGTCTATCGTGATAATCCCGTCGGGCGCCAGTTGAAACATCGTCTGCAACCGGGTCTGACCATCTTCCAGCGCTTCCACGGAAACAAACTGGCGGCGTTCGATTTTTTGAAGACGGCCGCGAATCGCGAAGCCGGCGGCATTCGCCGTAATAAGCAGCACGACGGTTCTTGGCACAACGTCGGTCGCATCCGGAATTGACGACCAAGCTCCAAGGAAAACGATCACGATCCACACTCCGACGCCCACCGTAAGCCAAGTCCGATTGGGAAAAGCCAAGTAAACGAACAGAGTAAAAACAATGACGGGAATCGACAGAATTTCTAGATTGGAGCTCGACAGATACATTTGCACCACGCCGACGGTAACAACGAACACCAATGATGCGGACAGTACGGAGTCCATGGTCCGGTAATTCGCCTTGCGCCAAACAAGAAATGCGGGCGTGAACATAGCCACGGCCATTACCGCGCGCAGCAGGATGACTTCGGCATAATCCTCGGACCGGGTATTCAGTACCAAGAATGGCAAGGTCCCGGCGACGATCCCAGTGCCGAGAAAGATGCTGAACAGCCTGATCTGAACGCGCCATTCGGGCATGGCCGCATTTCGGAATCTCTGCTCCAGGTCCGGTGCAGTGAATTCCGCGGTCCAGGGCGAAATTTTTTCGTGTGATTTCTGCTCCATCCGGGCAAGCAAATTGGGTGCGTTCGCTGCGGGTTCAAGCCGGGACGATGACTTTACCGCTGGATTGGGGCAATAGGTAGATACCGGGCACCCCGGCGGCGGCGGATTCCGCAGCACACCGCCACTATGTGCGAACATGGTAATGGAATGGTGGGCGCGGTTGGGTTTGAACCAACGACCCCTTCGATGTCACCGAAGTGCTCTCCCGCTGAGCTACGCGCCCGGTCCACCGCATTGATACTGTCTGCCGCGCGCCTTGCAAACCCCTTGGCCGGGTTCTTTTTCGCCATGGCTTCGTTGCGCTCCCTCGCCGATGGGGGGCATCGCCATCGGAAACGCGCCTGGCCACGACAAAAAATAAATTCGGCCAATCGGCTCCATCTATCCTGATGGAACCAAGATGGGTGTAAGGTCACCCGATGAAAGCCGACCACACAGATCCCGCGATCAACGGCGACGACGGGGCCTTGAAACCCAATGCGCCGTTCGAAATTCTGGCGCCTGCGGTGCAAACCGTGCCCATGGTGTTCGTATCGGCCCATTCCGGCCGCGATTACGAGCCAGATTTCGTTGAAACATCGCGCCTGGATCAACTAAGCCTGCGACGATCCGAGGACAGCTTTGTGGACGAATTGTTCGCTGGCGCTCCGGACCGCGGCGCGCCGATGTTGCGGGCCCATTTTCCCCGGGTGTATTTGGACCCCAACCGCGAGCCGTGGGAGCTGGATCCGGCGATGTTCGAAGACGCTCTGCCGGAATTCGTCAACACATCGTCATTGCGGGTGGCCGGTGGCCTGGGCACCATCGCCCGGGTGGTGACCAACGGTGCCGAGGTTTACCAGGGCAAGCTGAAGTTTTCCGAGGCCGAGCGCCGCATCAAAACCCTGTACATCCCGTTCCACGAAACCATCCAAGATTTGCTGGCCCTGACCGTGCAACGGTTCGCCACCGCGGTGCTGATCGATTGCCATTCCATGCCATCGTTCGGCGGCCCCATGGATCGCGACCCGGGCACCGAGCGTGCCGACATGGTGTTGGGGGACCGGTTTGGCACCAGCTGCGCCAAGGTGGTCACCGATACGGTGGAAGAGGTTTTGACCAAGGCGGGGTACCGGGTCGACCGCAACGATCCCTACGCCGGCGGATTTACCACGCGAAATTATGGCCGCCCTGATGCTGGGGTTCATGCCCTGCAAATCGAAGTCAAACGATCGCTTTATATGGACGAAGACACCATCGAACGGTTGCCGGAATTAGAAAAGATCACCGCTACAATGAACGACTTGATTTCCACCCTGGCATCAATCGACCACGCGCAGCTTCTCTAACTTTTTGTTTGTCGCTCAGATTCACGCGGGCTCACAGCCCGCGATCTGCACTTGATCTACCGTTCAGAATCACGCGGCGCCAAATCGCGAATCTTGTATGTCCGTTTCACGGACAGACAAGTGAATCCGCCCGACCTTTAAGAAGCGCGGGCCGTAAATTTTTTCATATTTACCGGCATGCGCTTTTGTCCCCAGTCTCCCGGGGGGCCATCGAAAACACCGGGGCATTTATGTCCACACTCGGTGCAATGGCCGGTGGCGTCCAGATTCCATTCCCCCAATCGATACCAATCGCGGGCAATTATTTTGATGCCGCAGCCGGAGCAATAGGTGGAACCCGCGTCGGCGTCGTGGACGTTGCCCACATACACATAGTTCAAGCCCGCGGTCTTGGCGATTTCCCGTGCCCGCAACAACGTTTGGTGGGGGGTGCGGGCAATGTCATTCATTTTGTAATCGGGGTGAAACGCCGTGAAATGCAACGGCACTTCCGGGCCCAATTCACCGGCGAACCATTGGGACAATTCGGTCAGTTCTTGGTCGCCGTCGTTTTGCCCGGGGATCAACAAGGTCGTGACCTCTAACCACACATCCGTTTTGTCGTGGATGTATTTCAGGGTGGCCAACACGTCATCCAGATCGCCAGAGCACAGACGTTTGTAGAAATCTTGGGTGAAGCCTTTCAAGTCCACATTGGCGGCGTCCATGTGGCTGAAAAATTCCTCACGCGGTTCGGGACAAATATAGCCCGCCGTGACCGCGACGGTTTTGACACCCACCGCATGGCAGGCGATCGCCACATCCACCGCGTATTCCAAAAAGATTGTGGGGTCGTTGTAGGTGAAGGCCACCGACCGGCACCCTGTTGCCAGGGCGGCCTGGGCCAAATCTTCGGGCGACGCCGCGTCCGCCAAGGTATCCATTTTTCGGGATTTTGACATGTCCCAATTTTGGCAAAACTTGCAGGTCAGATTGCATCCGGCGGTGCCAAAGCTGAGGACCGGCGTGCCGGGCAGAAAATGATTCAGCGGCTTTTTTTCGATGGGGTCGATGCAAAACCCCGATGACCGGCCATAGGTGGTCAGTACGATTTGGTCATCCTTAGCGGCCCGGACAAAACACAGGCCCCGTTGGCCGTTGTGGAGTTTGCAAAACCTGGGGCACACGTCGCACTGAATGCGGCCATCCTCCAAGGCGTGCCAATAGCGCCCGGGCACCCCAGAAATTTCTTTCGCAGTGTGATCCACCGTCACCGATCCCCGCATTTCATTCCGGCCGTCCCCTTGGTACGCTCAAGCCATGGTCGAAATCGCTGGTTCCAACATCCGCAAACCATATGTTGCCGGGACATTTTATCCGGAAGCCGCCGACGCGCTTCGCACCGCAGTTACCGGATACCTAGACGGCGCTGCCCCCGGCGACCCATCCGCCGCCGTTCCCAAAGCCATTATTGCCCCCCACGCCGGGTACGTCTATTCCGGGGCTGTTGCCGCCAGCGCCTATAACAGGCTGGTACCGGGGGCCAAAACCATCACCCGTGTGGTGCTGGCCGGGCCGTCCCACCGGGTGCCGTTCAGGGGCATCGCCGTTCCCAGTGTCGATACGTTCGAATCCCCCCTTGGGCCGGTGGCAATTGACCGGGAAGCCGTGGGCAAAATTGCCGGTTTGCCATTTGTTGTTGAGATGGACGAAGCCCACGCCATGGAACACAGCCTGGAAGTTCACATCCCGTTTTTACAAACGGTGTTGGAGCACTTCACATTGGTGCCCCTGGTGGTCGGCGACGCGGCCCCTGGCGAGGTGGCCCAGGTGCTGAATGCCTTGTGGGGCGGGCCAGAAACCGTGTTGGTGATTTCGTCTGATCTGTCCCATTACGAAGACTATGACACCGCCCAAAAAATGGATGCCGACACCGCCCGGGCCATCGCCGGATTGGCGGTGAATGATATTGCCGAGGCTGGTGCCTGTGGCCGCCGGCCAATCCGCGGTCTGTTGGCGGTGGCCCAACGACGGGGCATGCGGGGGACCATGATCGACCTGCGCAATTCCGGCGACACCGCGGGCCCCAAGGACCGGGTGGTGGGGTACGGATCTTTTGTGTTCGAAGAAGAGCCCGCCTTGTCCGATGCATCCCGGGCGGCGTTGCTGGATGTTGCGCGCGAGGCAATCACCGGCGGCCTGGGGGAAAACCAGGAACCGCAAATATCGGTTTCTGGGTATGCCGACGATCTATTGGCCCCCCGGGCGACCTTCGTGACCCTGAACAAATCCGGCAAACTGCGTGGATGCATTGGATCCCTAGTCGCCCGCCAGTCGTTGGTGGTGGATGTGGCCCACAATGCGTTTCGCGCGGCGTTCAAAGACCCCCGGTTTCCGCCGGTTTCCGCCGAAGAATTGACGAAGATGACTGCGGCCATTTCGGTCCTGAGCCCGGCCACCGAAATGGTTTTCAATTCCGAGGCTAGTCTTTTGGCGATGCTTCGGCCTGGGGTTGATGGAGTAATTCTGGCGGAGGGCGAACGTCGTGGTACATTCCTGCCAGATGTTTGGGAAACCCTCCCCAATCCGGTAGATTTCTTGAATCGTCTGAAGGGAAAAGCCGGGCTGCCGGGGGACTTTTGGTCAGAAACCCTAAAAGCTTGGCGCTATACGACGGAAACCTTTTCGGAGCCCGTTAACCATGGGCAACCTTAGGGAGCAGTAGGGCGATTTTCGGTTACAAAGTGTTCGATCCCAATACCCTCAGGGACGAAATTCGACAAAAAGATTAGACAAAACCGCGAGTGCGTTGATTCAACTAACAAAAAGGCATTGACATCTTTGATTCACGGCCCCATCGTGGCCGCGGATTCGAAGGGTCCAGCGGTCCAAGGGGTACGAATATGGGGGATTTCAATGGGGTTTAGGTTGTCCAGTCCTGGGGGAAGTCCGCGTAGACCATTGTCAGGCGTTCCCATCGCCCATCGCGCAGGGTTTGTCGCCGCATTAACGATTGCGACCCTTGTGGGCGCACCTCATCACGCAGTTGCCGCAGATCAGTTGGCGCCGACCGCCACGACCGTCATTGGCGGTTTCCCGGCGCCTGGGCTGCAAATAGCCGCCTTGGGCGGTGCCAGCCAAACAACCCTGCGATCCGTTACCGTTAACAAGGGCGGAACCCTGGAAGGGGCCATTCGCAGCGCCGGTGGCAGCCGTGTCGAAGCAGATCTGGCCATTCGGTCCTTAACAAAGATATTCAACCCCAGAACGTTGCAGCCGGGCCAAGAAATCGAAGTGCGCTTCGTCACAGAAAATGGCACGAAGCGCCTGTGGAGCGTCCGCGTAAAGAAGACCAGTAACACCGGATACGCCGCCGTTGCCGAGGTTGCCGGGACGTTCTTTTCCCGCAAATACAAGCCCAGCAACGCTTTGGACATTTTATTGCCGGGGCCTCTGGACGTCGCCCAAGGGGCCATCGCCACCCGCAGCGTCAACGTAGCTCGTGGCCAAACATTGATGAAAGTGGCCGTCCAATTGGGGGCCAACCGCACCGAAGCAGACAAGGCTATTCAGGCCCTTAGCCGCATTTTTAACCCGCGTAAGTTGCAGATTGGTCAAGAAGTCACCGCCACCTTTGGCGAAAACATGCGGCTTCTGGGACTGTCCGTATCCATGGGCGATGACGAAGTGGCCGCCTTGTTGTTCGACGGCAAGACTTTCGAGCCCCTGCGCACCACCGCGACCCAGCGCGCACAGTTCTTGGCGGAGGCGGCGACCCCAGCCACCAATGCCCCGGGCACGCCAATTGAAGATGATAACGGCCCCTTGGTCGGTTTCGACCATTTCGCCCAGTCTTTAATAGTGTCTCGCGGCGATACGTTGATTAATTCGGCGGTCGAATTGGGAGCAAGCCAGGCGGAAGCCTTGGCAGCCACCGACGCCCTTGGTGCCATTTTCAATGCCCGCAATTTGAAAATTGGCCAAGTCATCACCGCCACCTTTGGCCGCACCACACCGGAAGGCGCACCGCGTTTGCTGGCGTTCTCGGTTGCTGTGTCGGCCAACGCCGAAGCCGCAGCGTTTCTGTCGGAAAGCGGCAAGTATTCGTCGCGGCAAATGACCAAGGCTGAGAGCGAGGCCTTAGTTGCCGATCTGGCCGTGCCAGCCGCCGCAGCCGCCCTAGTGGCACCGCGACCCACACCGCCTGCACCGCCGCCGCCTCCAAGCTTTGACTGGGTGGCGACGATCGATCGCACCGTGACCGTGCACCCCGGCGATACGTTGATGGAAGCGGTGTTGAGCGTCGGTGCCACGCCAAACGAGGCGCACGAGGCCATTCAGGCCCTGACCAAGATTTTTGACCCCCGCCGATTGATGGTGGGCCAGGACATCCGCATGACCTTCGCCGACGAAGACGTGGCAAACCCAGATATCAGGTTGTTGGCGGTAAACGTTGCGGTGGATGTTGACCGGGAAATGGCGGCCATTCGGTCGGAAGGCGGCGGGTTTGCGCCGTTCGAGATCATTAAGGAGCTGGATCGCCAGTATTCCCGCGCCAGTGGCACCATCGACAACAGCCTGTTTTTGGCCGCCGAGCGCGCCGGGGTCCCCGCCAACACCCTGATGGAGTTGATCCGGATTTACAGTTGGGATGTGGATTTCCAGCGCGACATCCGCGAAGGCGATGCCTTCGAGGTGTTCTTCGAAATGCTGTACGACGAGGCCGGAAACCCGGTCAAAGAAGGCAATATTCTTTACGCCCAACTGACTCTGTCGGGCACCACCCTGCCCCTGTATCGCTATGAAGATGTGGACGGGATCATCGATTACTACAACGGTGACGGCCACAGCGTGCGCAAGGCCTTGTTGCGGACCCCCGTGGATGGCGCGCGGTTATCATCGGGCTTTGGCATGCGCCGCCATCCCATTGCGGGCTATTCACGTATGCACCAGGGCATCGATTTCGCGGCACCGTCCGGCACCCCCATCAAGGCCGCTGGCGACGGGGTCATCGAAGTGGCGGGGCGCAACGGCGGATACGGCAATTACGTTCGCATTCGCCATAATTCCGAACACAAGACCGCCTATGCCCACATGAGCAAGTTCGCCTCCGGCATTCGCGTCGGCACCCGAGTTCGCCAAGGCCAAACCATTGGCTATGTGGGCTCCACCGGAGCCTCCACCGGGCCGCACCTGCATTACGAAGTCATGGTGAACAACGCCCAGGTAAACCCCATGAGCTTGAAGCTGCCCACCGGCCGCAGGCTGGAAGGCGCAGAACTGGCAGTATTCACAGAAACCCGCCTGCGGGTGGATGCGGAATGGGTTCGCACCCCCGAAATGGACGTAGCAGCCGCCGAATAGGCGCTTTCGGATTCTCTCCCCAAAGGTTGATCCAGCCTTTTGTTCATGCTATGTTCTTTTAGGGATAATTCATGGCAGACGGATCTTCGATTGAATGGACTGACGCGACCTGGAACCCCGTAACCGGGTGCACCAAAATTGGTCCTGGTTGCGATCATTGCTACGCAGAACGGTTCGCCGAACGCTTTCGCGGTGTTCCCGGACACCCCTTTGAGCACGGGTTCGATTTGATCCTTAGGCCCGAGCGACTGGGCCAGCCAGTCAAATGGACCCGCCCGCGCATGATTTTTGTGAACTCAATGAGCGACCTATTCCACAAAAATGTTCCGGTCGAATTCGTTGATCAGGTTTTCGAATCTATGGAACAAGCCCATTGGCACACATTCCAGGTGTTGACCAAGCGCAGTACGCGCATGCGCAATTACGTCAATCGTCGATACGCGGACGATCGAGCTCCCGCCCACATTTGGTTGGGCACTTCCATTGAGGATGCTCAGCGTTTAACTCGGATCAATCACATCCGCGACATGGCAGCGACCACACGGTTCCTGTCCCTGGAGCCACTACTGGGGCCTCTTGGGAAATTTGATCTAACTGGCATTCATTGGGTAATTGCCGGAGGTGAAAGCGGCCCCGGCCACCGGCCACTGAATCCCGAATGGGTTAGGGACATCAGGGACCAGTGCAAGAAGGCGCGCGTCCCCTTTTTCTTCAAGCAGTGGGGCGGGTTCCGACCGAAAGCGGGTGGGCGCACTTTGGACAAGAAGGAATGGAGCCAGTACCCGGCTGACCCCAGGGTTTCCTCTGTGGCTGCAGAGTAGGAATCGCGCCGTGAAGCCTCCCGAGTTCTACGAGGGACGCGAGCAGACCTACTTGAAGCACTTTTTTCTCGAAAAATATCTCGAGCGAGTGGCATACAACATCCTCTCATTCCGTAATGAATTCGTTTTCGTGGACGGGTTCGCGGGCCCTTGGAAATCATCAAACGACGCTCTCGAGGACACGTCGTTCGTGATTGCCCTTGATCAACTTCGCAAGATTAAGGACGCCAAAGAAACCCAGGGCAAAACTGCCGAAATGCGTTGTTTCTTCAACGAAAAAAATTCGACCGCCTTTCGGGAATTGAGAAAAGCGGCTCAGTCAGTGACTGACATCGCCGTCACGGCAACGTGTCAAGATTTTGAGGAACTCGTTCCCGAGATAATTAGGTTCATAGGAAAGTCCTTTTCACTGACCTTCATCGACCCCACCGGATGGACAGGATTCAGTCTGAACATGATTGAGCCACTGCTTCGATTGCCGGGTGAAGCCCTCATCAACTTAATGTTCGATCATGTAAACCGATTCATAGAAAGCCCAAATTCCACCACGGCCAAATCTCTCGACGCCTTGTTCGGAGACTCAGATTGGTACCAAGAAGTGGAAAGAAAATGCATGGAAGGAGAGGACAGAGAAGACGCGATTTTGGCTGTTTATTGCGAACGAATTCGGACTTCAGGGAATTTCGAGCATGTCACATCTACCCGAGTCTTGAAGCCGCTTTCCGACAGATCGTATTTTCATCTCATCTATGCCACGCGCCATTGGAAAGGTCTTGTCGAGTTTCGAAATGTGGAAAAACAGGCGATAGACGAGCAAGAGCGAGTTCGAGATGGAGCGAAATTGGCTAGCAAAGTTGCTCATACTGGCCAAACAGAGATGTTCGGCACCGAGAGCGGGCGTGTAGGGCCGCCTTCATATGCGCAAAAGCGAACTCGGCAACTTGAATTAGCCGCCACGAAGGCTAGGCGACTTATTGCCGGTGCTGGTGTCGTAAAATACGAAGCACTGTTGGGCGAAATTCTAGAGATGCCCCTTGTGTGGGAAAGCGATATCAAGGCATGGCTACAAGACTGGGTTCGAGATGGGACAATCCGACTTCCTGATCTAAGGGGCCGCGAGCGAACTCCGAAAACAGGACACGATCTGGTGTGGGCCGCAACCTATGAGTAGATCGACGGCTAGTGAATGACAGCCTCTTCCGGGGGGCTGGGGGCAACGACCCGGGCCTCGATTGGCGCGCCATTGATGACCAGCCCGTCTGCATTGGCGGTCACCTTTGCCACGCTGCCCTCGCCCAGCGCACCTTCCAAGACCATCGTCGCCAAGGCATTTTGCAGATGTTGTTGGATCACGCGCTTCAACGGTCGAGCCCCGTACACTGGGTCGTAACCGGCTTCGGCCAACCAGGCCCGGGCCTTTTTATCCAAATCAATTTCGATCCGTCGTTCTGCCAACAGATCCCGGACCCGGTCCAACTGGATGTCGACGATGCCGCTGATGTGTTCCCGACTAAGCCGGTGGAACAGCAAGATTTCATCCAGCCGGTTCAAAAATTCTGGGCGGAAGGCACGACGCACAATGTCCATGACCGCTTCACGCACCACGGCGCTATCTTCACCTTCGGGCTGAGCTGCCAATAAATCCGACCCCAAATTCGAGGTCATGATGATGAT
>JABHVE010000076.1 GCA_018658465.1 Alphaproteobacteria bacterium | reverse complement strand
TGCACCAAAAGTGTCCGAGCCATAATCGATCAAGAGTGCCGCGCCGCCCTGGGCCAAAATCCGGGCGGAAATGTCCGTGATCAGCGTGAGGGATGCCGGGGAAACCTCCGCCACCGCGCCTAAGGGCGCGTCACGGACTTCGCGCGCCAGCATGGCGGCGGCGGGGGCGGGTGTTTGGGTCAGCACAAAGCGAAAGTCGCTGCCGCTAATGCCGCCACCAGATGAGCCAAAATCCACCAGACGCTCGCACCAGCCGCTCACTGTGCGCTCGAATTGGCGGATCGGCAGGGCGTCGAGAAGCTCATTTGATACCAAGATCAGAGGGGCGTCTGTCGGGATGGTGTCCAATGTTTCGTGCCAGGTCACGGGGGTATCGCCCAGGGTCTCGCGCTGAATGGCGCGCAGGCGGGGACTGATCTCGATCAAATGCACATCAATGGCGTCGGCAAATCCCGGGGCTTTGGCGGCGGCGCGCAGCAGGTCTTTCATCAGGGTGCCGCGCCCGGGCCCGGCCTCGGTCAGGCATATTCGGTCGGGGTTACCCATCTGTGTCCACGTGTGGGCGCACCACACGCCGATCAGTTCGCCAAACATCTGGCTGACCTCCGGGGCGGTGATGAAATCCCCATCCGCGCCGAACGGTTCCTGGGTGGTGTAGTAGCCCAGGGTCGGGTGGGTGAGCACCTGGGACATATAAATGTCGAGAGTCATGGGGCCGCCCGTGCGGATCATCTCCGTCAGATGCGCCGTCATATCACCCGCACCAAGATCGGCGTCAGGCGCGGCGGGCACGGATCACCAGGAATGCGCCGACCAACAGCACCGGCAAGCTGAGCCATTGGCCCATGGTCGAGCCAAGACTTAGAAGCCCGATGTGGGCGTCGGGCTCGCGCACCAATTCGATGCCGAATCGAACGGCCCCATAGCCCGCCAAGAACGTGCCGGCCACCAAGCCCGGCTTGGCGCGGAATTGCGGGCGGCTGTACAGCCAATAGACCAGGGCGAACAAAACGACGCCTTCCAGGGCGGCCTCGTAAAGCTGGCTGGGGTGCCGGGGCAGGGGGCCGCCCGCAGGGAAGATGACCCCCCAGGGAACCTCGGTGACACGGCCGAACAGCTCGGCATTGACGAAGTTGGCGACCCGGCCAAAGAACAACCCCAACGGTGCGGCAACGGCCACCATGTCGGCCACCCTCAACAAGGGCAGCTTGCGTTGGCGACAAAACAAAACCTCGGCGACGATCACGCCGATCAGGCCGCCGTGGAAGCTCATGCCGCCCTGCCAGACGTACAGAATTTCCAAGGGGTGGCTGGAGAAATAGTCGAAATTGTAAAACGTGACGTATCCCAGGCGGCCACCGATGATGACCGCGGCGATGGCCCAGGTGACGAAATCGTCCACGTCGATTTTCGACATGGGTGGGTCGGGCAGACGCACCAGGCGCACTAACAATCGCCAGCCCAGCACCAGGCCGACGATATAGGCCAGGGCGTACCAGCGGATTGCCAGGGGGCCCAAGGAAATGGCCACGGGGTCGATGTTGGGAAAGGTGAAATATGAGAGCACGGGCATGGGGCATTTTTCGCATATACTGATGGGATGCAAACAGAAAACAAGATTTTGGATGATTTGGCGCGGTTTGCCTTTGGCGCAGCGGGGTCTTTGGGGGACGTAAAGACCGAGATCGAAGCCCGGGCCAAAGAGGCGGTGGAGGCCTTGGCCGCCCGCATGGATTTGGTGACCCGTGAAGAATTCGATGCGGTGAAGGCTCTGGCGGCGGAGGCCCGTGGCCAGGTGGACAAATTGGAAGCCCGGGTGGCGGAGCTGGAGACAGCGATTGCGGGCAAAAAACCGGCGAAAAAGAAGGCCGCGAAGAAGTCCGCAAACGCCAAAAAGTCTTAGAGCCAATCGGCCCTTGCGCCCTGAGTCATCTCCTGGCAGGGTACATTCCCTGGTAGCTGGCTGGCGCAAACACCCCAGATGTAGGTGAAATCGCTGGCCCAGCGCTCGTCCACAGGGGTCCCGATCCGCCCATGACCATCGAATATTCCAACGACCTAGAGGTTTCTGAAAATCCTCTGGATGCGTTAGAGACCATCGTTTCCACCAATGAGTGGCCGTTCGAGCGCAACGGCGACACCGAAATGGCCTTTGCCATCGGTGGCAGCTTTTCCCAATACCATTTGTGGTTCGGCTGGCAGGAACAGGCGGCGTCCCTGCACTTGCGCTGTGGCTATGATTTCACCGTGCCGGAACGGCAATTCCGCGAGATCTGCGAGGTCTTGGCGCGGATCAATGAAAACATGGGGTTCGGCTTTTTCGATGTCAGCACCACGGAATCGGTGATCAATTTTCGCTATACGGTCATGACCGGATCCCAAGGGATTGACCCGGCCGTGCTTGAACACTTGGTGGAAACGGCGTTGGGGGCGTGCGAGAAATTTTATCCCGCCTTCATGTTGGCATTGTGGGGCGGCAAGACCCCAACTGACGCCGTCGAAGCCGCAATGCTGGAAACGGTCGGCGAAGCATGAGCCTAGCCGTCGGCCGGCTGCTGCTGGTGGGCTGCGGCAAAATGGGTCGGGCCCTGGCCCAGGGCTGGCTAGACACCGGCCTTGATCCCGAAAATTTGGCAGCCGTTGAACCCCACGTTGGCACCGCCCAGCTGGCGCGGGATATGGGCATCAACACTGTGTCTGATCCCACCGAGTTGGCCGATGATTTTATGCCCGATTGGGTGGTGCTGGCGGTGAAGCCCCAGGTGCTGGCGGAGGTCGCGCCGAAATTCGCCGGGTACGCTGAAATTTCGACCTATCTTTCGGTGGTTGCCGGAAAACCCGTCGCCGCATTGCGGGGCTTGGTGGGGGACCGGGCGGCCATCGTTCGGGCCATGCCAAACACCCCCGCCGCCATTCGTCGGGGCATGTCGGTGGCGTTCGCCGGATCAGGGGTGAAACCCGATGCCAAAGTCGCCTGTACCGCCTTGTTGGGGGCGGTGGGCGAAGTGGCGTGGATCGAAGACGAGGCATCGATGGACGCGGTCACCGCAGTTTCCGGCAGCGGCCCGGCCTATGTGTTTTTGTTGATCGAGGCCTTGGCCGATGCCGCCGTCGCCGCGGGGCTTGCCAAAGATTTGGCGTTGACCTTGGCCCACAACACGGTGGCGGGGGCCGGGGAACTGGCGTTAACGTCCGAAGACACGGCGGCCACATTGCGGCGCGATGTGACCAGCCCCGGCGGCACCACCGAAGCCGCGTTGAGAGTCTTGATGGCCGATGGTGGATTACCTGATTTGATGAAATCCGCAGTCGCCGCCGCCGCCGCCCGGTCGAGAGAGCTGGCGGGCTAAGAGTGCAGATCGTCGCCCAAGGGGCGGCGTGAATCTGAACGGCAAAAAGAAAATGCCGACCGGTGGGCTAATCCTGCGACCCCTTTGTCTCTAGTTCATTACCTGGACTTATGACCTTCTTCTCCGATCACAGAAACACCGGCATCTTGGCCACATCCCAGGCGGTGTTCGTCACCAGCCAATCCATGCTGGCGATCCTAAGCGGCCTGGTGGGGCTGACCATCGCCGACAACGTGGCGTTGGCGACCTTGCCGGTCACAACAGTGGTCGTCGCCGCAACATTAACCACCATCCCGGCGTCCATGCTGATGAAGCGCATCGGTCGCCGGGCGGGGTTTCTGGTGGGGGGCGCCGTTGGCGTGACCGGGGCGTTGGTGGCGGCCTATGCCCTGACCATCGGCAATTTCTGGGTGTTCAGCTTCGGTACTTTCCTGATGGGGGTTAACGCCGGGTTCGCGCAATTCTATCGCTTTACCGCTGCCGATGCCGCGCTGCCGCAATTCAAGTCGCGGGCGATTTCCTTTGTGATCGCCGGTGGGGTTATTGCGGCATTTGCCGGACCGGAACTGGCCAAAGGCACCCACGATTTGATCGAAGGCACGGATTTTCTGGGGTCGTATTTAATCCTTGGCGGTCTTGGTGTCGTGGGGATGGCCTTGGTTACGGCGCTAAAAATCCCGGCGCCGTCGGCGGAAGAACGCGGCGACAGCGGCCGGCCGTTATCAGAAATTGTGCGCCAGCCCTCGTTGGTGATTGCCATTTTGGTGGGGATGATCGCCTACGGCACCATGATCTTGCTGATGACCGCGACACCCCTGGCGATGATCGGCAACGGTTTTCACATCGACGACGCGTCGTTCGTGATTCAATGGCACATGGTGGCCATGTTCGCCCCGGCGTTTTTCACCGGCTCGATCATCCATCGCTTCGGTGTGGACAAGGTCATGGTGACGGGCACGGTGTTGTTGGGCCTGGCCATCACGGCGGCCTTGTCGGGGGACCAGATCATTCATTTCTGGGTGGCGCTTTTTACCCTGGGGCTGGGTTGGAATTTCGCCTTCATCGGAGCGTCCACGTTGCTGACGGAAACCTATCAGCCATCGGAAAAGGGCAAGGTTCAAGCCCTGAACGATTTCATGGTGTTCGGCATGGTTTCCGTGGCGTCGCTGACGTCGGGGACAATTTTGTATTTCCTCGATTGGCGGGCCGTGAACTTCGCCGCCATCCCGGCCATCGCCGTGGCCTTGATAGCGACATTGTGGCTTTGGAATTTGAGACGGTCGGCTAGGGCATAGGCCCGTCTTTCCACATGTCGTCATGGCCGGACTTGATCCGGCCATCCAGCTTTCCTGTCAATCCAGATGGACCCCCGGATCAAGTCCGGGGGTGACGAGAATCGGTGCGGACGCACCCCCCTCCCCCGAACCCCCTCCCTCGGTGGAGAGGGGGCCTTTAGACCGGCAGTCTTAACAACGCCCTTAAACCCCCGGCCGGGGCGTCCAGCAAAGTGATTTCGCCGCCGTGGCTGCGGATCACATCCCGGGCGATGGCGAGGCCCAAACCAGAGCCACCGGATTCCGGATTGCGCGATTCTTCCAAACGCCGGAACGGGTGAAACACTTCGTCGCGTTTGTCAGCGGGGATACCGGGGCCGTCGTCGTCCACGGTGATCTCGATCATGGCACCGACGCGGTTTGCGGAAATCACCACGTGGGTGGCATAGCGCCGGGCGTTGTCCACCAAATTGGTGATGCACCGGGTGAATGCGTTGGGGTGCAGGGGGATCAAAATATTTTCGTCGGCGACCAAATCAATATCGGCACCGCTGCGCCGGGCGTTTAGGACGACCTGTTCCAAAAGCTGCGGCAGATCGGTTTCCACCGCGACCTCGGTGTCTTGGTTGCGGGCGAAGGCCAAATAGCCCTCGACCATCGCTTCCATCTCCACCACGTCGGCCAGCAGATCGCCGACTTCTTTGTCTTGGGGCAGCATTTCCAATTGCAAGCGCATGCGGGTCAGGGGCGTGCGTAGATCGTGGCTGACGCCGGCCAACATTTCCGTGCGCTGGGTCATATGCCGCTGAATGCGGGCGCGCATGTCTTGGAACGCGTGGGCGGCTTGGCGGACTTCGGTGGCGCCCCAGGCTTTGAAGTCCTCGGCGTCCCGGCCCTTGCCGAATGCCTCCGCCGCGATGGCCAAGTTGCGGATCGGTTTGACCTGGTTGCGCAGAAACAGAATAGAGATGGCCAACAACACCAACGACACCACCCCCATCCACATGATGAAGATGAATGTGGTGGTGCTGGTGACCCGTTCCCGCAATGTGGTGACGGTGAGTACCCCATCGTCCATCTGCACCAGGATCGCCATGGCCTCGCCGAGGTTAGCGGTGTCGATCTGGAACGGCTGCGCCAAACGTTCCGACAAAGCTTTGGTGAGGGTGCGGTCCAAGATGCGGTTCTGCACTGTCGATGGAGGTGGAGCGGCGGGTAACGTGGCACCGTCCTGGAATGCGATGGAGATCAGCAAGTGATCCTGGATCGAGTCCAAGAACGGCTGGAGATTTCCGGCATCAGCAAGGGACTGCAAATTGTCGATGACCATGCCGACTTCGCCCGCGACGCTTAAAGACAGGCGCCGGGTGACCGTGTCCCAATGGCGCTCATAAAAGACATAAGTCGTGCTGGACAACAGCAACACCATGGGCGTGACGATGATCAAAATGGTCCGCGCCAACAAGCCGCGTGGCAGAAAGCGTTTCAAGCCTAGTCCGGCCACAGCACGTAGCCTTCTCCCCACACAGTTTGCAGGGTCCGGGGGTTTTTGGGGTCCGCTTCGATCTTACGTCTGAGCCGGGCGATTTGCACGTCGATGGCCCGGTCGCCCACTTCTTCGCCGGGGCTGACCCCAAGGCTGACAATATCGGCCCGGGACAAAACCGTGCGGGGGTGGCGGGCGAACACCCGCAACAGGTCGGCCTCAGCACTGGTCAGGCGCACCGGCGCGCCGTCTTGGGTGAGAGTTCCGCGTTCAGGATCGAATTGCATCGCGCCCAGGATCAATGTGCCGGATTCCGGCGGCGGGGTCGCCCGGCGGAGGATGGCCTCGATCCGCAGCAGCAATTCCCGGGGCTCGAACGGTTTGGCCAAATAATCATCAGCACCGGCTTCCAGACCGGCAATGCGATCCTCTGCTTCCGTGCGGGCGGTCAGCAACAAAACCGGCATATCCGATGTGCGCCGCAGGTCGGTGGTGAGGGCGATGCCGTCTTCGCCGGGCATCATCACGTCCAAGACGATCAGATCAAAGGTCAGGCCGGATAGCTGCTTGCGGGCTTTTGCCGCGTCGCCCGCCGTGGTCACCCGATAGCCGTTGTCGGTGAGGTATTTACGCAGCAGCTCCGCCAGCCTGGGGTCGTCATCCACCACCAGCACGTGGGACAGGGCGTCGGCGGGGCTTGCCACGGGTCTAGCCCCCGTCCGTGGTTGCGGCGACATGGTCGCGGTCGGCTTCGTCCACCAATCCCAACAGCACGGACCGGTAAGCCGCCACGGCATCGTCACCGGCGGCGGCGAAGGCCCGGGCGATGCGGTCTTGTTGGGGGGCAGAT
>JABHVE010000036.1 GCA_018658465.1 Alphaproteobacteria bacterium | reverse complement strand
TTCTAGAAGGCGAATTGCCGTCGCCTCTTAGCCCACCCAGCGGCTGCCATTTCCGAACGCGGTGCCACAAGGCCGACGCCCTTTGCGCCGCTGAAGTCCCAGTCTTAACCAAGATTGCAAACGGACACCGGGTGGCATGCCACCATCTGAATGCCTAGCGGCTGACAGTACCGATGGGATTTTGAAACCTGCCGGGACATGGGGTTGCCCACTGCTTTGGAGGGACTAAAACTCAACGTAACCTGTTGTTTTTTTGTTGTGTGCAGCATCAGAGCGCACCATTTGTTGCCCGCCCAGGTATTACCCAAATTCTTTTTTGTCGGCCCTTGCAACGCCCGACACCCGAGAGCAAATATATGAACATGCTTAGCAGAATTTTCCTTGTTTCGTCCTTCGCCTTGCTTGCCGCTTGCACGACCGCTGCGGTCGATGGCGAGATGGCGGAAGCGACCATGGGGCCCCCAGGAATCGGGGATCTGCCAGATGGGGTCACCCAGTACAGCCGTACATTTTGGGTTCTGCCCGAAAACGAACCCATGGGGCCGTATTTTCAGGTTGAGAATGACTTAGTTACCGGCGTGGCCTACATGGTCATGCAGCAGAATTTCATTGATGGCGTCGAAATCACCTTGCCGCTGGACGTCATTGCCGGGCTGCCAGGCGCCCAAAATATTATGATGAATTTCTCCCCCGGCCATGCCGGAATGTCCCAAGCCCACTATGACTTCACAATCAATTTGGTTTCCGACGTCGCCAACGGGCCAGCCCCCGGCCTAGCAGATCTGCCAGATGGGGTCACCCAGTACAGCCGCACTTTTTGGGTTCGGTCCGAGGACGAACCGATGGGACCGTACTTTAAAGTCGAGGGCGACATGATCAACGGCGTGGCCTACATGATCATGCAGCAAAATTTCATTGATGGTGCCCAGATGACGTTCCAACTCGACACGGTTGGGGGGCTGCCGGCCGCCCAGAACCTGGTGCTGGGTTTCTCGCCGGGTCATGGCGGGATGCCGCAAGCGCACTACGACATGACCATCGAGCTGGTGACACCTTAACTGGATTTCTGGTGCACAAATCCGTGGCAGGTTTGATCCCAAAGCGGGCGCTGCTGGCCGCGATTGCCGTTGTGACGGTCGCCAGTACGTCCGTGCTGGCCGTTGACCACACCAAATTGGATGGCCGAATGTCAGGCTACCAATACTTGACCCCTGAAATTCAGGCACTCCAAGACGACGACTCGCTGAATCCCGGCATGACTGTGCTCGCCCTCGGCGAGGAACTTTGGAACAAGGTGGAGGGTGCCGCGGAAAAATCTTGCGGGGACTGCCATTTCGATGCCGAGGATCGCATGTGGAAGATCGCCGCACGTTACCCGAAGTACCTAGAAAATATCCCTGGATTTGGCGAAATCGTCGGTCTGGAGGAACAGATAAATTGGATGCGGGAACGGAAAATGGAAGCCGAACCGTATGCCTACGAATCGGATGAAATGTTGGCGCTGGCGACATACGTCGCCTATCAGTCGCGGCTTCTGCCGGTCGAAGTTGATACCAGGGGTATTTCCCAGTGGTTTTATAACCATGGTCAGGAATTGTACGAAGAGCAACGCGGTAAGCTCAGCTTGTCCTGCGCTGATTGCCATGAAGATCAAAAAGGAAATGCTTGGTTGGAAGACCGACTTTCGGAAGGCCAGTCCAACGGATTTCCCTCGTACCGTCTTCGTTGGGAGTCATTGGCATCGGTCCAGCGTCAAATCCGCTGGTGCAACGAGCTGGTTCAAGCAGAACCGCTCGAATTCGGTAGCGAGGATATGCTGGATTTAACCTTTTTTGTGCGCTGGCGGGGCCGTGGCCTGTTCGTCGAGTCGCCTGCGGTGCGTCCCTAAATCAACCGATTCCACGGCAGCGGCTTAACCGACGATGGGCTGGGCAACGATCCACAGGCTCAGCATCGTGTACAACACCATCAAGATCACCATTGGAATTTGACTGGCTAGGGCGGCAGTGCGACTGCCAAACACCCTGATCGCAACGCTGTGGGCCAAAACAACGGCAATGACATGGCCGATAACGATCAGCGTCATTGCGGTGTACCACACCACCGCTGGGCTGATGGCGGCGATATCCACCCGATAAGAAACGGTGCCAAACAAGTCCCACCCAAGCCCCATGGGATCGGAAATCAATGGAATCATCAGTTGGCCGTTGATCACCAGCAGGGACAAATAATGGGACAGGTGATACGCCACCGCAATCGGGACCAGGGTCAAGACAAACGCCATGGCTGCCTGGTAAGTGGTAACCCCAAGGATGGCGCCCGGGCGTCGCGAGGCTGCGCGGACCATGGCCCAGCTGGTCGCCCAAAAGGCGGCCAAAAACGCCAGGGTCATGAGTACCATTTGGCCGGTCAGAACTGTTTGATTGACCGGAAACCCGGCTTCGAAGGCCGATTCGAAAAGGGGTGCCAGGGATTGGGAGGTATACAGGGCAACTGCGGTTGATCGGTACAAAGGTGTCTCGAGGTAGCCGTCGAATGTCACGGTCGCCAACATCAACAGGACGAAAACAAGAAGCGAAAAAGTAACCGCGCGATCGGCGCTGAGCCCAGCGCCAGGCGGCCGCAGATTTAATTCAGGTGCCGCGGACGGATCACTTTTGATTGGCACATCCAGCGGTGCGAACCGCGCTAAAATACCGAAGGCGATGGAGAACGCCTCGCCATACCGGAGCCAAACGTCACGGCCCCAAATAAACATTCCTATCCAGGCAACTGCGCTGTAGGTGAGAATTGCGATCGCCAAATTCCGCGGCACATCGTTCGCCCCCCACACCAACTCCGCCCAGGCAAATCCGATAAAAATCACGACGCCCGGCCAAGATTGGAGCCCACGCGGATAGGGCCTGTTCCGGGCTAGCGATCCACCCCCGGTCGCTTGAGAAAATCCCCACTCCGCCCAAACGAAAATTGTTCGTATGGGATTGACCAGCGCCCACAAATTCCCGACCAGTGCGCATGTGAACGCGAACCCCACCCACCAGGTTATCCAAACCATCGTTGTGATCAGGTTTTCGTACGGATTGTCGCTGCCGGCTAGCCCGGCATAAATTGTGAACAAAAAGGCCACGACAGACAGGGCGCGGATTGCCGCGATCACCCCGGGGTGGGCGATCCAGCGGATCAGCGATATCCGCAGCAAGTTGAATTCCAGGTGCCCCCAATCTGTGCGGACATCCCGCAGGTACACTGCGGTGATGGCAAAGGTCAGTACGATCGTCGCCCCAGCCCCCATCACCCAAAGCCCCAACGGCAACGGCAAATCATAGCGCTGACCAAACCCATGGGCGGCGGCTGGCGATGCGAGCCAAACAACAATCGCCGACGCTAATGCGGCACCAAAGTAGTGAAGGAATCTACGCATGTTTTTGCCTGAACCGGGGGATGTGCGGACTAGGGTAGGATTTCCAAATAGATCAGCGGGTTAAGCTCACCTTCGTCGGAATGGGACATGATCTCGAACCGCCCGGCTGCATAAGCCTCGATGACCATAATTAGCGGCGCATGGGGCAGCGCCTGGGCCGCAACATCATACCCATGCAGATGAATGACCAAGGGGCTGGCGACAGTCCACCGCATTTCGGCCAGGTCGCCTTGATTAATCCGGTACGTCTCCGGCTCCATTCCATCGACGACATCAACCGCCAGGGAAGCTTTTGGCGCGTCCGGCTTGGGGTCGCGGTCTAAAACCAGAACCGAGAACCGCTCCATGGCCAGGACCCCGGCGTTCGCGTACATGCGCCCATCAATTGTGACCAAGGTCAGTGCGATCTCGTTGACGCCCTCGTCCAGGGGATCCAAATGATGGCTGGTGCCCATAAGGTGCGCTACGAATGCGCCGTTAACATGCAGGGCAATTTGGCCTTGGCCAGGGATATGGGGTCCTTCGGCATCGTGGCCTGCCATAACGAAATTTTCGGTGGTCAGGGAAAGATCCCATCCGCCGTCGGCTGATCGTTTAAGTCCAGCGGTCACAGTCGGCGCCGCGCCACCGGTTACATTCTCCACACGCATGGCATCGTTGACGTCCACTTCGATGTCCAGCATCGCCATGTTCATGTGTTCGTCGTGCTCGCCCTCGGGCATGGGCATTGCCGGGGCGGCCTCTTGACCCAGGGCATCGACACCGGGGCCAAAAAACGTCAAAAACCCAGCGCAAAAGGCGATAGCCCACATCAAAGAGGTACGCGAATTTCCAAACGATCCCATGACCATGTTTCCAGCTTTGGTGCTCGGTCTTCGAGGAAGACAGAACCCAGGTTAGGCGACCCCAAAACGGGGTGCCTAACATTACTGCATATTTGCCGGTCCAGTGAGAGTCAGGGGAACTACCGACATTTCGCCGGGTCGCTGGCGATGTCTACAGGTCCCAGCGGCGAATGTTGGGGTCAAAAGATTTCGCCCGCCAAATTCCCTTGATATCCGCCAAAATTCCGCCTGATTTCATCAATGCTGTCAGCGCGTCGGCGGATAAATCTTTGTATACATCGTGGGCAACGGCACCGACCACACAGGCAAAATCGCTTCCTGAAATGTCCGGGATCAACTCAACTCCATAGATCGCCTTCGCCTCGGCTGGATCGGCGCAGGCATCGTGCACCACCACATCGTTGCCCAATTTTTCCAAGGCCTTAATCAACCCGTAGGCACCGGAATTGCGCAAATCGGGGACGTTTTCTTTGAACGTCAGACCCAGAACCAATACCCGTGCGGGGCCGCCAAGTGCGGTGGTGATTTGTTGGGCGATCCATGCGCCCATGCCATCGTTGGTCCGCCGCCCCGCCAACAACACGTCTGGGTCATGGCCAATTTGGGCGGCGCGGTATGCCAAATAATAGGGATCGACCCCGATGCAATGGCCGCCCACCAATCCCGGTTGGAAATTTAAAAAATTCCATTTGGTGTTGGCCGCTTCCAACACGTCATACATGGATAACCCCAGCTTGTGAAAAATCTGGGTGGCTTCGTTAATGAAGGCGATGTTGATATCGCGCTGGGCGTTTTCAATGACCTTGGCGGCTTCGGCCGTCTGAATATCACGGGCCATGAAGACGCCAGCCTTGGTGATGCGCCCGTATACATTCTCCAGCAGATCGGAAACTTCCGGGGTTTGCCCCGCCACGACTTTGACGATGTTGGCGACGGTGTGTTCGGTATCGCCGGGGTTCATGCGCTCTGGCGAATACCCCAAAAAGAAATCCTTGCCGCAAACCAATCCTGACAGGCGCTCCAATATTGGCCCGCAAATGTCTTCGGTGGCTCCGGGGAACACCGTGCTTTCGAACACCACAACGGATCCGCCGGTCACATGGGGACCCACGCTTTCGCAGGCCCCGCGCAAGGGCCCCAAATCCGGCACTTTTTCGTCATCCACCGGGGTTGGCACGGCAACGATAAAGATGTCAGAGTTGGCCAGGTCGGCGGCCTCACTGGTATAGGTGCATCTGGATTTTTTTAAGGAGTCGGGGGTGACTTCGCCGGTGCGATCATGGCCTTCGGCTAATTCTTCGGTGCGCCCGTGATCGATATCAAGTCCCAGAACGTTAAAATGCTCGGCCAGGGCGACGGCCAAGGGCAGACCCACATAGCCAAGTCCGATGACGCTTACTTTTTGGGGCGAATTTAAGGGCACGATTTTCGATCATTGATTGGGATGGTAAGGGTGGAGTAGCCGCCGCACTAGGGAAAGTCAAACCATCCGCGCCCATCCCAACGACTTCCATGGCGGGGTCACATCAGCCGTGCTATAGGCTCGCGTTCCGTCCATCAAATCAGCCCCCCACGGTGTTCATTGTCATCCTCAATATCCCGCGCACTTATCACCGTTTCCGACAAATCAGGAATCGCTGACCTTGGCAAATTTTTGCAAAGCCGGGGTGTTGAAATCCTGTCGACGGGGGGCACGGCGGCGGCTCTGACCAGCGCCGGAGTTGCGGTTCGTGAAGTCTCCGAGCACACCGGCTACCCCGAAATCATGGATGGCCGGGTCAAAACCTTGCACCCCACCATTGCCGGGGGTGTGTTGGCGGTGCGCGAAAACCCCGGTCACGTCAAAGCCATGGAAGACCACGCCATCGCGCCAATCGATCTGGTGGTGGTGAATTTATACCCGTTCCAGGAAACCGTGGCCGGCGGCGGCACGTTCGCCGAATGCATTGAAAATATCGACATTGGCGGCCCGACTTTGATTCGCGCTGCGGCAAAAAACCACGGGGATGTGGCTGTGGTGGTTGATCCCGGTGATTACAGCCAATTGATCGAGGAAATGTCGGGGGACGACACCGGGGTTTCCGCTGAATTCCGCGAACACCTGGCGGCCAAGGCTTTTGCCCGGGTCGCCGCCTATGACGGTGCCATTGCCGCCTGGTTCGCGGCCCGCAAAGATGGCCTGCCTACCAACTTGGTGGCCACAGGAACCCAGGCTCTGTCCCTGCGCTATGGCGAAAATCCCCACCAACAAGCCGCCTTGTACGCCACCGACGACAAGGCACCTGGGGTGGTTTCGGCCCGCCAAATTCAGGGCAAAGCGCTCAGCTATAACAACATCGCCGATGCCGATGCCGCCCTGGCCCTGGCGGCGGAACTGGGGTCGGACAGGCCGGCCATCGCCATCATCAAGCACGCCAACCCGTGCGGCGTCGCCCTGGGCGACACATTATCGCAAGCTTATGCCAACGCCCTGCGCTGTGACCCGGTCAGCGCCTTTGGCGGCATCGTCGCGGCCAACATGCCATTGGATGGGGCGGCGGCGACAGAGATTGCAAAAATCTTCACCGAGGTCGTGATCGCCCCGGACGCCGACGCCGAGGCGCTAGAAATTTTCGCCGGCAAAAAAAATCTGCGGGTTTTGCTGACCGGGTCCATGCCCGTGGCTGATCGCCCCGGCTTGGTGTTTCGCTCGATTGCCGGGGGAATTTTGGCCCAATCAAAGGATACCGGAACCGTGGGTCTGGATGATCTAAAGGTGGTCACCAAACGTCAGCCTTCAGACGACGAAATGCGCGACCTGATGTTTGCCTGGTCGGTGGCAAAACATGTGAAATCCAACGCCATCATTTTCGCCAAGAACGCCGCCACCACGGCCATTGGTGCAGGCCAAATGAGCCGCCTAGATTCCGCCCGAATTGCCGCGCGCAAATCCGCCGATGCGGCAAAAGCCGTAGGCGAGGCCCAGCCGTTGACCGTCGGCTCGGTCGCTGCATCCGATGCCTTTTTCCCCTTTGCCGATGGTCTGGATTCCATCGCCGAAGCCGGAGCAACAGCGGTCATTCAGCCCGGGGGATCCATGCGTGATGACGAAGTCATCGCCGCCGCTGACGCCGCCGACCTAGGGATGGTCTTCACCGGCATGCGGCATTTCAGGCACTAGTTTGCCGATCAGCTTTACGTGGCGTGAAGTCACGCCACGATCTGTTCGCGCGACCAGTTCTTCACGCTACTCCTGCCGATCAGATTCACGTGGGCAGAACTTGGCGGTCGGCTCTTGGGGCTCCGTAAGGGTGAGAAATTAGTCGCGCGAGCAGATCGTGGCCGGTTTTTTTCGGCCACGTGAATCTGATCGGCAAATTTTATGAACCCTTCGGGTCTGGAGCCGGAGGCTTTTCAGACCCGGAATCGGCAGCCTCAGCCTCTTTTTCGTCCAGGTCGAATTCGTTGGCCAGCTTATTTACCGCCCCACCCGACATGATCTGGCTCCGCCCGACGCGGCGGAATTTGGCCAGGATTTCTGCCAATTCTTTTTCTGTGGGGGGTCGATCCACCATGGCCCCAAGCCTCAGCGATTATGGATAATAAAGTGTTAACGCCGCCTCATACCTTTGGCGTTTCCACATCTTCGCGCACCCCCAGCAATAGCACGCCGCCGACCAAAAAGAACGCCAATGTGATGGACAGGCCCAGGCGCTGGCTGTCGGTCGCGGCGGTGATCGCTGCCACCAATGCCGGGCCCATGAAGGCGGTGGCTTTGCCGGTCAGGGCATAGATCCCAAAAAATTCGGTGCGATGGGCGGCGGGGGACAGGCGCGCCATCATTGACCGGCTGGCGGCCTGGGCCGGACCGACGAAAATCCCCAGGGCTGATCCAAAAATCCAAAACCAGGTGGTGGTCGGTGCGAATACCGCACCGGATGCGGAGATCAACAATCCCGCCACCGCAATCAGCAATGTGCGTTTTGCGCCGATCCAATCATCGATCCAACCGAACCCGGCGGCACCCAGCCCGGCGGTCAAATTCAGAACAATGCCAAAGATCAAAACCTGTTCGATCTCCATGCCGAATGTGCCGGCGGCGAACAGACCACCCATGGCAAACACCGTAATTAGGCCGTCGGTGTACAGCATGCGGGCAATCAAGAATCGCACGATGTTGCTCTGGGATCGCAGGTGGCCAAGGGTGTTGGAAAGGGATCGCAATCCCCCTGAAATTTGCCCGGCCAACGGTGTGCCGGTGCGCGGTCGGTCGGGGGTCCACAAAAACATTGGAATGACAAACACCGCCAACCACACGGCGGCCAAGGGCCCCACGATCCGCACATGTTCTTGGGCGTCTTTGTCCAGGCCGAACAGGGGCTGGTCGGCTTGGACGAACGCCACCAGGGCGACAACGATGGCCCCCAGGCCACCGATATAACCGAGGCCCCAAGCCCAACCAGACCACCGTCCCAGGCGGCTGTGGGGCACCAGATCGGGCAGCATGGCGTTGTTGAACACCACGCCGAATTCAAAGCCAATATTGGCAATGACAAACCAGATCAGCGCCCAGGCGATGAAGCGTTCTTCCGGCCCCGCCCCCCACAGCATGGCGGACCCCACCACGCACAGGGCGGTGAACCCCAACAGCCATGGCTTTCGTGGGCCACCAGAATCGGCGATTGCCCCCAAAATGGGCGCCAGCACGGCGATAATCAGGGCGCTGATGCTGACCGCGTTGCCCCACAATTGGGTGCCGCGGATTTCGTCGCCGACGATGCCCAGGCTGAAATAAACGGAAAAAACGAAGGTGACGATCAAGGTGGTGAACGGCGAATTGGCCCAATCGAACAGGGCCCAGCCAATTAATCCCCGGGTGGAGGATGGTTTTTGGTCCGTCATTTCGGACCAAATTCTAAGTTAGGGCGTGTACCGGGTCCAGGTTTGGGATCGACCAAAGATCGGCAACAGCACGTATCCGCGCACTTCGATGGTGTTGTCGTCCCCCAGCTCCATTGTGCTGGAATACGTTTTGCCGCTTTCCGGGTCATAAATGGTGCCGCCACCCCATGCAGTGGGGCCGCTGGCGCTGAACCCTTCAAGCATTTGCAGGCCCATCAACGGACGGGTTTTCAACGCTTCATCGGGGTTTTCGTCATCAATCTTGGGGGTGCCGTCTTCTTCGTTGGGTTCTTCCAGCCAAACAATGGTGCCGCACACCAGGCCGTCGCAATCGAAAATTTCGATGCGGGATTGGCCGCCTTCGGTGACCCATGTGCCAACAGCGGTGCCCTGGGCCATGGCCGCGCTGGCGAACATCAGCCCCACAGCCAATGTGGCGACGGCCGTGGCGGCGGCGAAAAAGGTTTTGGTCATGAGCCCCCCTCATACCGAAGTTCTCGCATATGTTGAAGGGTTACAGACCCCGGCGCAACCAATGAAATGTGCGGGGGTTCAGCCTTCAACGCGCAGAACATCCCCATCCACAGACGTCACCCGCACCCGGGCCCCAGCCGCCATGTCATTGCCGGTGATCCGCCAGGTGGTGTCGTCCACTTTCAGCTTTCCTTGGCCATTCACAATGGGGGCGTCCAAGGTGAATTGTTGGTTGATATACCGGTCTGCCCGGCGATTTAGGCCGCTGTCTTCGGTGGCCTGGGGGCGCATGCGGTAATACACCCGGGCCAAGGCCACGGCGATGACCGACAGAATGGCGAACACAAAAACTTGGGGCTGCCATTCCATGCCCGGCACCAGCAATAGGACCAACCCGGTCGCGGCTGCGGCCAACCCGGGCCACAACAGCAAGGTGGTGGGCACCACCATTTCCAGGCCCACCAGTACGGCGGCCAAAATCCACCAGTGCCAGAACACCAGATCGGTCAATGCGATCATGACGGATCCTTTGCCAAAGATTCCTTGGCAATTTCGGCGATACCGCCAATGGCTGCCATCACCCCAGTCGCCTCCATGGGCAAAAACATGGTTTTCTGATTGGGGCTGGTAGCGAACTGCCCCAAAGCCTCCACATACTTCAACGCGACAAAATAGTTTATCGCCTGAATGTCCCCAGATGCGATGGCGTTTGAAACCATTTGTGTTGCGTTGGCCTCGGCCTCGGCTTCACGCTCCCGGGCCTCGGCGGCGCGGAACGCGGCTTCGCGCGCGCCCTCGGCATCCAAGATCACCGCTTGTTTTTCGCCCTCGGCTTTCAGAATTTCCGCTTGGCGGAACCCTTCGGCTTCCAAAATATTGGCGCGTTTCTCCCGTTCTGCCTTCATTTGCCGGGCCATCGCGTCCACCAAATCCCGGGGTGGCTCGATGTCCTTGATTTCCACGCGGGTGACTTTGACCCCCCACGGACGGGTGGCTTCATCGATCACCGACAACAGTTGGGCATTGATCACTTCGCGCTGGGACAGCAATTGGTCCAAATCCATGGACCCCATGACCGTACGAATGTTGGTCAGGGCCAAATTCAGGGTGGCCCGCTGTAAATTATTGACCTCATAGGCCGCTTTGGCGGAATCCAGCACCTGGAAAAACAGCACCCCATTCGCCCGGATCATGGCGTTGTCCTTGGTGATCACATCTTGGGGCGGCACGTCCAGAACGTTTTCCATCATGTTCATTTTGGCGCCGATGCGGTCGATAAATGGCACGATCAAATGGAATCCGGGGCGCAAAGTCCGGGTGTACCGGCCAAAACGCTCGACTGTGAATTCCCAGCCCTGTTTGACCGATTTGGCCCCGGAAAAGACCAAGACAACTGCGAAAACAACAAACGCCAAAACAAATGCTGATGTAACGTCCATACTTCTTCCCTTCCCGCCGTTTCAAAGGCGTTCTGTGTGAATCAAAGACATGCGAATTAGCGGAGCCAACCCCGTATATGGGTACTCCAAGGCTAAATTACCCCCCCCCTAACCCCTAAATGGGCCGCCCAGAGCGATTTATCGGGCGGTTAGCATGCTCCGGACAATGCGGTTGGCCAAGGCCAAGCGGGCGATGTCGACGGCCCCGGTAGCGCGAAATTCGCTGATCATGGTGCTGGTGCGCTCCACCTCTGTGCGGTTTTCCTCTGCCCACGCCTCGATGGCCTTCTTCGCCGAGGTGGGTGTGCCGGTGCGTAGGGCGCGGGTGACCAGTGCCCGCTGCTGGCCATAAAAATCGTCGACGATGGCGGCCACGGCCATGCGCTGCCAATGGGTGTCTGACGTTGTTTGTTCAGCCGCCCAGCGCAGCCAATCCAACCCCAACAAGGCCCCGACCCCAAAGAAGACCTCGCCCACCTCGCGCACCGGGCGTTTGGCGGCATTGGCGGCGAAGACAATGTGACAGGCCGACCGCATGGCCGCCAACCCTGCGACACGCTTGGCAATTTCTGTCGGCGCACCGCCTGCGGTGTAGGAGTCCAGGCGCTTGTCATAGGCGTCGGCTTCCAGATCCGACAGCATTGCGTCCAGGCCCGCCTCCAATTCGGCGATCCCCGGGCGATAGGCCTTGATGGTGGGGCCGATGGCGATGGGTTGAGCCTCGTTGTTGAGAAACCAAAGAGTCATGTTGTAGGCAAGATCGGCGGCTTCTAGCAGCATTGTGGTCTGCAATTCCGCCGGCACCTTGTTGTCCAGGGCTTCGACCCCGGCCCACAAATCCTCCAAGGCGAAGGCTTCAACAACCACGGAATATGCCCGGGCGATGGCGGCCTCGGTGAAGCCGCCTTCCTGAGAAATTTGGCTAACGAACGTGGCACCCACCCGATTGACCATGCCGTTACTGACCGCAGTGGCGACAATTTCCCGACGCAGGCGATGGGCCTTGATGGCGCCGTCATATTTTTTGCGCATGGGGGTGGGGAAATAATCCCGCAGAACACCCGCCAAATACGGCTGTTCCGGCAGATCGCTTTCCAACAACGCTTCGTACAGGGTGTTTTTGGCATAGGCCATGACCACCGAAATTTCCGGTCGGAACAGTCCGGCGACGGCGGCCGCCCGCTCGGCAATCACTTCGTCGTCGGGCAGAAATTCCAATTCGCGATCCAGACGCCCATCCCGTTCCAGTTCGCGCATGAACCGGGCTTGGGGTTCCAGCAACGCCGGAGCCCGCAATTCCATGGCGGTAATGGTTTGGGATTGCAGATAGTTATCGCGCAGCACCAAATCGGCGACTTCATCGGTCATTGACGCCAACACTTTGTCGCGCTGGGCCATGGTCAAATCGCCCTTGGCCATGATCTGGCCGAACAGGATCTTGATATTGACCTCGTGATCCGAGCAATCGACCCCGGCGGAATTGTCCACGGCGTCGGTATTGATGCGGCCACCGGCTTCGGCGAATTCGATACGGCCGCGCTGGGTGAAGCCCAGATTGCCGCCCTCGCCCACCACCTTGCAGCGCAAATCCACACCGTTCAGGCGTAGCGCGTCGTTGGCCCGGTCGCCCACTTCGGCGTCCCGTTCGTCGCTGGCTTTCACATAGGTGCCGATGCCACCGATCCATAACAAGTCCACGCTTGCACCCAGCATGGCGCGGATCAAATCGTTGGGGGCCATGGCCGACGCAGTAATGCCGAAGGCCTTTTTCATTTGCGGCGATATGGGAATGGATTTGGCGGCCCGCTCGAACACTCCGCCGCCTTTGGAAATCAGCGCGGTGTCATAATCGGTCCACGCCGATCGCGGCATGCGGAACAACCGCTTGCGCTCGGTCAGGGTTTTGGCCGGGTTTGCCGGGTCGGGATCGACAAAAATATGGATGTGGTTGAACGCCCCCAACAGGCGGATGTGTTTCGACAGCATCATGCCGTTGCCGAATACGTCCCCGGCCATATCGCCGATGCCCACCACGGTGAAATCTTCGCGCTGAGTGTCCAGGCCAATTTCGCGGAAATGGCGTTTGACCGATTCCCAAGCACCCCTGGCGGTAATGCCCATCTTTTTGTGGTCATAGCCGACGGAGCCGCCCGAGGCGAAGGCGTCATCCAGCCAAAACCCGTAGGACCGCGACATGGCGTTGGCGATGTCGGAAAATGTTGCGGTGCCCTTGTCGGCGGCCACCACCAAGTATGTGTCGTCGCCGTCGTGACGGGTGACTTGGGCCGGGGCCTTAGCGCCACGGGCACCCTGGTTGTCGGTAACGTCCAACAGGCCGCGCATCAGCAATTGGTAACAGGCAATGCCTTCGGCCAGAAAAGCTTCGCGGCCGCCGGTGGTTGGCGGGCGTTTGACCACGAACCCGCCCTTGGCACCGATGGGCACGATCACCGCGTTTTTGACCATTTGGGCCTTCATTAGCCCCAAAATTTCGGTGCGGAAATCTTCCCGGCGGTCTGACCAGCGGATGCCGCCACGGGATACCCGGCCGCCGCGCAAATGGACTCCTTCCATGCGCGGGCTGTACACAAAAATCTCCACATGGGGCCGGGGCAGGGGCAATTCATCCACCTCGCCGCTGCTGATTTTGAACGACACATAGGATTTCGGACCGCCGTCTTCAGCCGACTGATAAAAATTGGTTCGCAAGGTGGCTTGGATGACGTTCAAATAGCGCCGCAAAATGCGGTCTTCATCCAGGTTTTGCACCTGATCCAGGCGTTTGGTGATGCGCCGTTCAATGGATTTGACGCGCTTTGCCCGGTCTTTGCCCACTGCCGGGTCAAACCGTGCTTCGAACAGATCCACTAGCAGCGCGGTGATGGCGGGGTTCCGCGCCAGGGTTCCTTCCATGTATTCCTGGCTAAAGGCGATGGCGGCTTGGCGCAGGTATTTGCAAATGGCGCGGATGACCACCACCTGCCGCCACTGCAGGCCTGCCGCCAAAACCAGCCGGTTGAAGCCATCGCTCTCAATTTGGCCCTGGGAAGCCCGGGCGAAAGTTTCGCGGAACTGGTTGCGGAATTTGGACAAATCCAAAGCTTTGCCATCGGGGTCGGCAACGCCCAAATCCTGGACCCAAACCACCGGGATTGCGCCGCTCTTTGGCGACACCCGATGGGGGCGCTCGTCGATGACCTTCAGACCCATGTGTTCAAGCATGGGCAGCATGTCTGACAAATCCACGGCGGTGCCAGGGTTGAATACTTTCAATCGGAACGAACTGGCGGCGGCATCGCCGGGCCGATACAGGATCATCGCCATGTCGTCGGCGCCGGTCAGGCTTTCCATTTTTGTGATGTCGTTCAGGGCTTCTTCGGCCGTGAACATGTCCTTGTATCCGGCCGAGAAGCTTGTGGCGTCGTACCGGGCGGCAAGACGCGCGCCTTCGCCGTCGCCCCATTGTTCCGCCAAGGCGTCGGCCAAACCGTCTTCCCAACGGCGGGCGGCTTGGGTCAATTTTTGCTGCAAGATCACCGGATCGGGATCAATTCCGGTCCCCGGTTTGGTACGCAAAATGTAATGGATCCGGGCCAGGGGGTCGTCGCTGATTTGGGTGTAATCGATCGACACTTCGCCGTTGACGGCTTCTTCCAATATGCCGCCCAGGCGTTCGCGCAAGGCCGTGGTGTGCAATTCCCGGGGCACATAAACCAGCACCGAGGCAAACCGTTCGAACCGATCCAACCGGGGAAAGGCGCGGATGCGCGGCCGTTGGCGCAGATCCAGAATGCCCAAGGCGGTGTGGAACAAATAGTCGTCAGAAACCTGGAACAGCTCGTCCCGGGGGAAGGTGTCCAACACATAAAGCAAGGCATTGGCGTCGTGGCTTTCCGGGGCAAATCCGGCCCGGCGAATGGTGTGGGCGACCTTGCTGCGTAACAGAGGGATGGTCTCTACGGTGCGGTTATAGGCAGTGGCGGTGAACAGGCCGACAAACCGCATTTCGCCAATGACTTGGCCATTTTTTCCGTAGCGTTTGACGCCGATGTAATCCATGGGGACGATCCGGTGAACCCGGGATCGCGCCTTGGTTTTGGTGACAATCAACAATTCCGGCCGGGATAAAAATTCGCGCACTTCTTCGGAAACCGCAGCCAGCCCTGTGGCTCCGGCTAGAACATGCACCTTGGGATCGCGCAAAATCCCCAGCCCCATTTTTTCGGTGGCTTTAAAGGCCTCCGAGCCTTTTTTGAACGAATAGGCGTATTCCCGGCAGCCCAAAAAGGTGAAGTGTCCGTCGCGCATCCATTCCAAAAAGGCGATGGACTCTGATACGCCTTCTTCGCCCAAGGGCGGCGGTGACCGCTTGATTTCATCGATTGTGCTGTCCAGCACGTCCAGCATGGGACGCCAATCTTCCACCGCACTGCGGATGTCGGCGACCACCTCGCGGATCAGGCCGGTGATTTCTTTGACGCGGGCGGGGGTTACCACCCCTTGGATTTCCAGGTGCAAAACGGCTTCGCGGATTTTGCCCGGGGTGTGGGATTGCTGGTCCAACAAATCCCGCCGCTTGCCGTCGCGGCCGCGCAACACGTCCATGGCTGGGTGCACCCGGAACAACACAGAATGTCCGGCACTGGCCAGACGTGCGGCGACGGAATCGACCAAGAATGGCTGATCTTCGGTGACCAATTCGACCACCGTTCTGGGCACTGCCCAGCCGTCTTTTTTCATTTCAGGGGTGAACACCCGCAACCCAATTTTTCCAGGTTTGCGGACCTCGGAAAATTTCCACAAGCCCACAGCGGCGCCGTACAAATCGTCGACTTCGGCTTCCAATAAATCCTGGGCGCTGGCCCGGGCGTACATCAGTCGGACAAATCGCTCCAAAGGTCCCACCTGGGCCTTGGTCGATCGATTTCTTAAATGGCCTACAATCTTGTCGATGTGTGCTTCGGTCGGCGTGCGGGATTGGCGAGCCATGGGCGTCCCCCCGGGGACAGCGCCGCGGCTGGGCCACGGCCTTGGGATTCAACGAAACAATGCGCGGCGTATGGTTAACAAAAGATCAAAGACCATTGGGACGCTTTGGCTGCGGCCATGAATTCGATGTATAACCCGACGGTGCAATTTCCAGATTTTCCAGCAAAGTTTGTGGGTGTCGGCGGGTGGTTCCTTGGGCTTGTTCTTGCCGTTGGGTTCTCGTCGGTGGCTCACGCCGATCAGCACCCCCTGCCCTTGTGGGAAATTGGCGCATTGGTGGGGGTTGGGATTCTGCCGACCTATCCGGCGGCGGATCAAACAACCTTCGAAATTCTGCCGTTGCCGTACTTCGCCTACCGTGGCGAGGTGATCCGGTCCGACGACAAGGGCTTGTTGCGGGGCCGCCTGTTCAAATCCGATCGGGCGGAAATCGATATCAGTCTGTCGGCGGCCTTTGATGTGGACTCCGCCAATAACCGCGCCCGTGCTGGCATGCCGGATTTGGATTGGTTGGGGGAAATCGGCCCGCGTTTGGAATTCACATTGGCCCAGGCCGGAGACGTTCGCATTGAATTCGAGCTACCGGTGCGCGGTGTATTTTCAACAAATTTTGGCAGTCGTTTCGATTACCAAGGCCTGATCACGGTGCCTGAGCTGGCTTATCAGCACGACGATTTTCTGGCCTCGGACATCAAGTTCAAAATTGGCGTATCCGCAGCATTTGCCGACGCCAAATTGCAATCGCTGTTTTATGGGGTGCCAACCGCCTTCGCCACGGGCACCCGGTCTGCCTATGTGGCAAAAAGCGGCTACATGGGATCGAAATTGGCAATTTCCGCCAGCCGTCGATTTGGCCCGCGCGTTCGCATTCTGTCGGCGTTGCGTTTTGACTTCTATAAGGGTGCCGCCAACGACCAAAGCCCGCTGTTCAAAGACACGTCGACCACCACATTTGGGATCGCGATCATTGTTTCCCTGTGGCAATCAAAAACCTTGGTGGAAAATTAGGCCGTCGACCTAGGTGTCCTCGCGCCGGTGATAGGCCGTCAATATTTCATAGCCATCGTTCAGTCCTGACAGCAACAACGTCTGGGTGCGTTCATAGGCATCTAACCGTTGGACCCCATCCAACAAGGATCCGCTGGTGATTCCGGTGGCGCAAAACTGCACATCGTGGGACGCCACTATTTCGTTGCGGGTGTACCAGCGGTTTTTGTCCATCCCGGTGTCTTTCAACGCCTTTGCTTCCTGGGGCTGTTGGGGGTCGAACCGGCCCAAAAATTCGGCACCAAGGGCGCGCATGGCGCAGGCCGCCAAAATGCCTTCGGGCACCCCTCCGGTGCCCATCAACGCATCAATCCCGGTGCCGGGCAGGGCCGCCATCAGGGCGCCTGCGATGTCCCCCGCGGCGAACAACGAAACCCGGGCCCCGGCCTTGCGGATTTGCTTTACCAATTTTTTGTTGCGGTCGCGCTCCAGCACATAAATCGACAAGTCCTGAATTGGCTTGTCCAGGGCGTCGGCCAGGGCCGCCAAACGGTCAGGGATAGGCGCGTTGAAATCAATTTTGCCAAACGCCGCCACGGGTGCGGCGATTTTTTCCATATACAAAGCGGGGCCCGGCTGGAACAGCATGTTTTTTGGCGCCACTGCGATCACCGACATGGCGTTGGTCATGCCCCGGGCTAAAAACCGCGTGCCTTCAACTGGGTCCACCGCCAGGTCAAGTTTGTGTGCGGCGCTTGGGTCCCCCACCCGATCGGCTTCCACCATGAATTCAGCGCCTTCGCGACCAGCGTCGCTGACGATCACCGTGCCATCCAACGACAACTGATTCAGGGCGTCGCGCATGGCACCCGCCGCCGCTGGGCCCGCTTCGCCGGGGCCACGGCCAGCAAAACGCGCAGCCGCCCGTGCCGCCGCCTCGGCGACGACACGCAGCTCGTATAAGAAAAATTCGGCAGATTGGGAACTGGCAGGGTCCATCTGGGGTTCCAGGAAGATCCAGGGGATGTCAGAAAAACAGGGCCAGTCTAGTCACAATGATGGTCGGTAGGGCAAGGCCCGCTGGCAGCATTTCTGCCAGACAGGACTTACCCAAGATCGCGGGGTGGCGGGTCGATCAATAAGCGACGCTGGACAGGTATGCCATCGCAGCAAGGAACGCCATTGTGGAAACGGCAACCATGCCAAAGACGATGGTGAAATTCATACCGGTGTGCTTTTCGTTGTGATCGTCGTGGGGTTGAATTGTCATGATGTCCTCACTTTCAAATTTGTGGGCCCAGCCTGTTTTGCGGCGGGGCTATGTCTTATATTTAGTGTCGGTGGGCGACCGAAAAAACCTATCCAACCCATTGAAAAAAAGGATCGTTTGCTGTTTGCGCTATTGGATTGATCACAAAATCCTATGGTTGGAAACAATCGCAATGGACACTGCGGATCTGACAAATTTCGGGTTGAATTTGTGAGCGAATCAGCAACAAAATTTCGTTTCCCCAGTGGCGATTTGCCGCATGTAATTTCCAAAAAAAGTCCGCGCGAATTCGGCGATTTAATTTTCTGTTTACTGTGCTGGTTCATGTGTTGTTTACGGGTGGGGGCTATCGTTTGGTCATGGCGCAAATGGCGTCACGGTTTCGGGAGGAACTGACATGGCCAACACTGCACATGACCAGGCGTCGGGCGACGCCCAGGTGGATCGCGGAACGGCACGGCGCACCGCCAGCCAACACACCCCTTTAGATTTTCCAACTATGGCGTCCGGGGGTGTTTCCCCTGACCGTCGCGCGGCAAATGATCGCCGGCGCATCACTGCCAAAGCCATTCCAATGCGCATGGCTGGGAACGCCCTGGGTTGGGCAACGCTGATTGCGGCGATGACGGCAGCCAACCTCGCGGCGTTGCTGGTCTTCTCCTCGATCCTCCAATTCTAATCAAACGAGGGAATATCGTGACCAAACGAATTTCGCGCGTGCTCCGATCTGTCGGACTGTTTCGAAGCTTGGTTCCGCCCGCCGCTGGTCGATATTGGCTTCGCCGGATTGGTTAACCTCAAGTTGGGGCACACCCCGTACATCTGATTAACAAGCGCCCCTTGGCGTGATATTCCCTGGTGACACAATGCACAGGCAGGGCCGGGGATGGCAGACGAAAATAGCGACGCCTATCAGGCGGCCGGGGTCGATGTGGCCCAGGCCGAAAACGCCCTCACCCGCATAACCAAACGCTTACGTACCACCTGGCCGGAATCGGGCCCGGGCCGGGTGGCGTTGGATTTCGGCAAATACGCCAACATTGTTGAATTGGCTGGCGGCCAGGGCTTGGCGATTTGCGCCGATGGGGTGGGCACCAAGGCCCTGATCGCCCAAATGCTGGGTAAATACGACACCATCGGTATCGATTGCGTGGCCATGAACGTGAACGATCTGGTGTGCGTGGGGGCCAAGCCCCTGTCGTTGGTGGATTACATCGCGGTGGAACGCACCGATCCCACTGTGCTGGACCAAATCTCCATTGGCCTGACCGATGGCGCCGTCCAATCGGGGGCATCAATTCCCGGCGGCGAAATCGCCGAAATGCCTGGGGTCATCACCGGCTGGAAACCGGGTCTGGGCTTCGATCTGGCGGCCATGGCCACCGGCACCGTGGCCTTGGATGCGGTCAATGTGGGGGCGGATGTGGCGCCGGGGGACGTGGTCGTCGGCATTGGCTCCAACGGCATTCATTCCAACGGCATGACTCTGGCGCGCAAAGTGTTCTTTGATGACTTGGGGATGACGGCGGACAGCCAAATCGCCGATTTCGGCCGCTCGGTGGGGGAAGAATTGCTGGAACCCACATTCATTTATGTAGGGGAATCCGTTGATGTGTTGGACCAAAACCTAGTCACCGGGCTGATCCACATCACCGGCGAAGGATTCTTGAATTTGACCCGGGTGGAAGCACCCGTGGGCTTTGTGCTGGATACCCTGCCCGACGTGCCCGCGGTGTTTCGGGTCATGGCTGACCAGGGTGGTGTGCCCAGGTCTGATCTTTATGGCATTTACAACATGGGGGTGGGCATGGGCCTGATCACCCGCCCGGAAAACGCCGACGCGGTGGTGGCATTGGCCAAATCCAGGGGCAAACCGGCCCAGGTCATCGGCACTGTAACCGCCGAGCCTGGCACGGTGCGGATCACATCAAACGCCTTCACCCCCGTGGATCTGGTCAACGACGGCAAGACTTTTCGCCCGGCGTAGGGGATGTGCGGTGGGACCGACAAAAATATGGAGCGGGCGATGAGATTCGAACTCACGACCCTCACGTTGGCAACGTGATGCTCTACCACTGAGCTACGCCCGCGCTCCGTATATTTGTCGGGCGCCGATCATACTGTCCGTTCACGGGTTTGCAAGGTGGGCAAGTCCAGGCTTGAAGCGCTGGGTCGATGGCTCCATGTTAGAGGCAACAGTGTGCGCCACGCGCACCAAGGAGTACGTATGACTGACGAAATGAATATGACCCCCGCGCCGTCGCCGTCTGGGGGCCCATTGATCAAGGATTCCAGCACCGCCGAATTCATGGCGGATGTGGTGGATGCGTCCAACGAAGTGCCGGTTATTGTGGATATGTGGGCCCCGTGGTGCCAGCCCTGCAAGACCTTAAGCCCGATCATTGAAAAGGTCGTCACCGACGCCAGAGGCGCGGTACGCCTAGTCAAAATCAATGTGGATGATAACCAAGAACTGGCCCAGCAACTGCGGGTCCAATCGATTCCGGCGGTCTATGCCTTTAAAGGCGGCCAGCCGGTGGATGGCTTCGTGGGGGCCTTGCCCGAAAGCCAAATCAAGGATTTCGTCGAAAAGATCGTTGGCGATTTGGGGCCGTCCCCGGTCGATGAAATGGTCCAAGAAGCCCAAATCGTGCGCGAAAAAGGCGATTTGGGGGCCGCCATCGGTATTTATGCCATGGCCTTGAAGTCCGAGCCCGGAAACGTCGGTGCCATCGCCGGATTGGCCGATTGCTACATCGAAGGTGGCGATTTGGACCTGGCCGCTCAAACTTTGGCCCTGGTTTCCCGTGAACACGCCACCGACCCCCTTATTTTGGCGGCTCAAGCCGAGCTGACATTGCGCCTACAATCCGCAGAAACCGGTGGTGATGGCGCAGACAGCGCGGAAGTCAGCGAATTGGAAGCGGCGGTACAGGCCAATCCAAAGGATCAGCAAATCCGCTTTGATTTAGCCTCGGCCTATGTGGCTGATGGCCGCCGGGAAGATGCCGTCGAAGCATTATTGGACATGATCGAAATGGATCGCACCTGGGATGATGATGCGGCCCGCAAACAATTGGTCACGTTGTTTGACGCATTTGGCCCCACCGACGAGTTGACCCAATCGGGGCGCAGACGCTTGTCGTCACTGCTGTTTTCATGACCAATCCGGTTTATCCCAAAAACGTTGATCCCAATGTGGTTGCCGCCAATTTGGCCGGCGTTGGCTTTGATGAGCTGTCCCGGACCATCCCACCTTTCCCCCTGACTGGGATGTTGCTGCTGCCGCGCGGCAATCTGCCCTTGCGGATTTTCGAGCCGCGCTATTTGGCCATGATCAGCGATGCCATGGACGGCGATCGTCTGATTGGCATGGTCCAACCGGCGGACGCCAACGAAGACATGCTGGATGGCTCCAAGGCCCCTGCCACCTATCGCGCGGGATGTGTGGGGCGGATCATGATGCACGAAGCCGGCGACGACGGCACCCAGCACATTACCCTGACCGGGATTTGCCGATTTTCCATTGTCGATGAATTGCCGGTAAAGCGCGGCTATCGCCGGGCGTTGGTGTCCTATGCTCGGTACCGCCGGGATTTGGAACCGGAAGATTCAGGCCCCGTGGACCGAGGTGGCCTGTTCGACGCCCTGCGCGGCTATTTCGAAGTCCATGATTTTGGCACCGAATGGGATGCCCTGGAAAAGTTCCCCGGCGAGGCATTGGTCACGTCCCTGGCCATGATGTGCCCGTTCGAGCCGCGGGAAAAACAGGCTTTATTAGAGGCCGGAACTTTGGCGGAACGGGCCAAGGTTTTGACCACCTTGTTGGAATTATCATCCCTGGTCGGCGAAGGCGGCCCAGGGGTCATGCATTAACCTGAGTGCAGATCGCGCCCACTGAGGGCGCGTGAATCTGAACGGTAAGAAAGTGCAGATCGTGGCCGACACTTGTCGGGCACGTGAATCTGAACGGAAAGAAAAGACCAAGTGCAGATCGTGGCCGACGCTTGTCGGGCGTGTGAATCTGAACGGTAAGAAAAGACCAAGTGCAGATCGTGGCCGACGCTTGTCGGGCGCGTGAATCTGAACGACAGAGAAAGAGCACATGTCAGAAACGTCCACTCCGGTTGACCCCAAACTCTTGGAAATTCTTGTCTGTCCGCTGACCAAGGGGCCATTGAGGTATGACGCGGAGGCCCAAGAGCTGATCAGCGACAAAGCCAAGCTGGCCTATCCCATCCGCGACGGCATCCCGATCATGTTGGTGGACGAAGCCCGAAGTCTTGACTAGGCCGATCAGATTCACGCGCCCTTTCAGGGCGCGATCTGCTCTTTTTTCTGACGATCAGATTCACGCACCCCTTCAGGGCGCGATCTGCTCTCCACGCAGCAACTTCGGCAATTTTCCCACGGTGCCTCGGGCGTGGTTCACAAAGAACTGCTTCACCGGTGGCATTTGGTTCACGGCGGCCAGGCCGAAGTCCCGGGCCCAGGCAACGGGGCCGGAATTCGGCGCAAACAGTTTGTTCAGGCCGTCGGTCACCGATAACAATGTCAGGCCGTCCAACCGCCGCCAGCGTTCGTACCGGGCCAGCACATCGGCGCTGGCGATATCAAGGCCCAGCCGGTGGGCGTCGACGATGACCTCGGCCAACGCGGCGGCGTCGCGCAGACCCAAATTCAAACCCTGACCGGCGATGGGGTGCATGGCGTGGGCTGCATCCCCCACCAAGGCAAAGCGATCGGCCACATAGCTGTCAGCCAACCGCAGGTGCAACGGATAGCGCCATCGTGGGCCGATGGTCCGGATTTCCCCCAAAAAGTCGCCAAACCGTGCCCGCAATTCTTCGCCAAACCGTTCATCGCCTAGTTTGACCATCTCCGCCGCCATTGCGGGGGCTTCGGTCCACACCAGCGACGACCGGTTGCCGGTCAGTGGCAAAATGGCAAAAGGCCCAGGGTTCAAAAATCGTTCGTGGGCGATGCCTTCGTGGGGCCGTTCGTGGGCCACGGTGGTGACAATCCCCCACTGGTCATAGCTCCAACCGCGGGTGCCGATCCCGGCCATATCCCGGGTCTGGGACCGCGCCCCGTCGGCAGCAACCAGCATCCTGGCATGCACCACGTCGCCGCTCTCTAACGTCGCTTCCACCCCAAACGGGTTGGTCACAAACGATTTCAGAGACTCTGGGGCAGTATTCCGTACGGTCGTTCGTTTTAAGGTGGTGTGTAAGCCTAAGCGCATATGGCGGTTTTCCACCATGGCGCCAAACGGCTCCCCACCCAGGCCCTTATGATCAAAATGAATGTGCAGGGGCGAATTCCGGTCGGTCACCCGGATCCCCAAAATCGGCTGTGACTCCGCAATGTCGTTCCACACGCCAATGGCCCGCAGCATTTGTTGGCTGGCAAAGGAAATCGCCGACGCTCGGCCATCGTGTTCGGGAGCCAGGGTGGTTTCTGGGACCGCCCGGTCCACCACGTGAACGGATACTCCGGCTTGGGCCAAAGCAATGGCCAAGCTTTGGCCAACAAGCCCGCCGCCGACCACCAACACGTCGGTATCAAAGCCAGGGATTTCGCCGGTTTCCACTGGAAATTCCATTGGGAAAGGTTGGACCGTGGGGGCGGCAATGTCCAGTCGGTGGGGTGGTTGCCCAACCCCAAATTACAAACGCCTAATTTTTAGCCACTGCTAAAATCAATGCCTAAAATTTAGCCATATATCGCCCGTGGACTGCGGCGGGTTTTCGGCCAAACCCGTAATTCCATAGGAATTTCAACGCTTTAGACCATACACAGAAAACTGGCACGGGATGTGAAGTGTAAGGCCTGCGCTGGGGGCAAATCCCCATGCGTCATGGAGAGGACGAAAAATGAAAAACATCATGGCGATTATCAAACCGTTCAAATTGGACGACGTACGCAAGGCCCTGGTCGACATTGGTGCCGCAGGAATGACGGTGACCGAGGTCAAAGGATTTGGCCGTCAAAAAGGCCATACAGAGGTTTATCGGGGCGCGGAATACGAAGTCAGCTTCGTCCCCAAAGTCAAAATCGAATTGGTGGTTTCTGACGACTTGGTCGAAGCCGCCGTTTCAACCATCCAAACAGAGGCCGGTACCGGCAGCATCGGTGACGGCAAAATTTTTGTGCAAGACATCGAATCGGCGATCCGCATTCGCACCGGGGAATCCGGCGCAGAAGCGTTGTAGGGAGAAGATCATGAGCAAATTAATGAAAGCGGCCCCAGGGGCCGCATTAAGTAAATCAGGCGCGCGGGCTTTGGCCGTGTTTTTCGGATTGGGGGCGCTGTTTTTGGCGGCCCCAGCTTGGGCCCAAGAAGCCACACTTGATTCTGGCGATACCGCCTGGCTTCTAACCGCCACGGCGCTGGTCCTGATGATGACCATCCCCGGTGTGGCGCTGTTTTACGGCGGCATGGTGCGGAAAAAGAATTTGTTGGCGACCTTGATGCAAAGCTTTGTCATCACCGCCGTGATCAGCGTCGTTTGGATGGTCATCGGTTACAGCCTGGCGTTTTCGTCCGGCGGCGGCAGTTTCGTCGGTAACCTGGACATGATGTTCCTAAAAGACCTGGACGTGGCCGGCGGCGAAGGTATCCCCGACAGCCTGTTCATCATGTTCCAAATGACCTTTGCAATTATTACTTCGGCCCTGATCACCGGGGCGGTGGCGGAACGCATGAAGTTTTCGTCCCTGCTGGTGTTCACCGTGCTGTGGTCGATCATTGTCTACGCGCCCATCACCTATTGGGTCTGGGGCGGCGGTTTCCTTGGCGATCTGGGTGTTCTGGATTTCGCCGGCGGCACTGTGGTTCACATCAACTCGGGGGTCGCGGCTTTGGTGGCGGCCATCATTTTGGGTGGACGCCTGGGCTATGGCAAAGAAAACCTGATGCCCCACAATGTTGGCTACACTGTCATCGGCGCGTCGTTGCTGTGGGTTGGCTGGTTCGGCTTTAACGCCGGGTCTTCCGTCGCAGCCGACGGTGCGGCAGGTATGGCCATGTTGGTCACACAAATCTCCACCGCAGGCGCTGTGTTGTCGTGGATGTTCGTTGAATGGTTCTCCCAGAAAAAGCCCAGCGTTTTGGGGGCGGCTTCTGGCGCCATCGCGGGCTTGGTGGCCATCACCCCGGCTTCCGGGTACGTGGACCCGGCGGGGGCATTGGCCATCGGCGTGATTGCCGGTATCGTCTGCTACTGGGGTGCCACATCCCTGAAGCACATGTTCGGCTATGACGACAGTCTGGATGTGTTTGCCGTGCACGGTTTGGGGGGCATCACTGGTGCCATTCTCACCGGGGTGTTTGCGGTCGAAGCCATCGGCGGAACACCGGGCGGATTGGAAGGCAATTGGGGCCAAGTGTTGACCCAGATTTATGGGATCGGCTCCACCATCATTTACTGCGCCGTGGCGACCGCGGTGCTGATGCTGGTGATCAAGGCCACCATGGGCATCCGCGTCGAAGATGACGAAGAACGCCAAGGCCTGGATATCGCCCTACACGGAGAAAGCGTGATTTAGGACGCAATCGGACTACTTTAAGATGTGAGGGCTCAATCCCCCTCCATGGAGGCCCCAAAGGGCACTAGGCCTCCACACTCACAGGGCCGGGCATCATTGCTCGGCCCTTTTTTCTTCGCCCTGCTGAGGACGCATTAACTCTCACCCCAACCCCTTCCAATTTCCCTGTGACCACCATATCCTGCGGTCGATGCACACATTCAGGCTACTGATTGAGCCTCGCGCGTGCTGAGCCGTCGTTTGGACGTCTTGGGCGATGGGCCGTTCGCGCGGATCGCCACCCTGCTTGATGGGATTCCGCCGAACCCATCCAAGGCGGTGTTGGATTTGTCCCTGGGCGAGCCGCGCCATGCGTTCCCGGATTTCGTCGGCGATATTCTTCATGAAAACCGCGCCCTGTTGGGGCGGTATCCACCGTTGCGGGGCACCCCGGAATTTCGCCAGGCGGCAGCCGGGTGGCTGAACAGGCGCTATGCCCTGCCCCAAGATTTCATCGATCCTGATCGCAACTTGGTGATTCTATCCGGCTCCCGCGAAGGCTTGTTTTTGATCCCCCAAGTGGTGGTGCCCGATCCCGGTAGCCACCCCAGGGCGGCTGCGCTGATCCCCAACCCGTATTACCCGGCCTATGCCGGTGCGGCGGTCAGCGCCGGTGCCGAGCCAGTGTTCGTGGACGCCGATCCCGCCCAAGGTCACATGCCGGACTTCGCCGGATTGCCCACAGAAACGTTGGATCGCACGGCGATTTGTTATGTGTGTTCCCCGGCCAATCCCCAGGGGACCATGGCGGGGGCGGACTATTTGGAAGTCTTGATCCGCTTGGCCCGCAAACACGATTTCTTGCTGGCCGTGGATGAATGTTACGCCGACATCTATGACAGCACGCCGCCGGTCGGGGCCTTGGAAGTTTGCGCAAATTTGGGCCTGGGGTTAGATAATCTGGTGGTGTTTCATTCCCTGTCCAAGCGATCCAGCGTCCCCGGCTTGCGGTCGGGGTTTGTGGCGGGTGATGCACGGGTCATCGACGCGTTCGTGCAATTGCGGGGCTATGCTGCGGCGTCGGTTTCCTTGCCGGTTCAGGCGGCGTCGGCGGCTTTGTGGTCCGACGATGACCACGTGGAATCGGCGCGCCAATCCTACCGCGACAAATTCGATTTGGCGGAGCGGGAACTGGCGGGCAAGTTCGAATTCTATCGGCCCCAGGCGGCAATGTTTTTGTGGCTACGCACTGGCGACAGCGAGGCCGCCGCCACGGCCCTGTGGCAAAATGCCTCCCTAAAAGTCATGCCCGGGGGCTACCTTGGCAACGGTGACAAACACCCCGGCAATGATTATGTGCGCTTGGCCATGGTCACCGACATGGACTCCACCGCCGACGCCCTGCAACGCATCAACAGCACGCTTTCATAGGTCATGACCCAAGATTCTGAGCGCCGCTCATCCTCCCTGCTGCCCGCTGGCGCCACGGAATTTTTCCGCCGCCGAGCGTTGGAAATCACCGGCGCGGCCCTGGCCATAACAGGCGGTCTGTTGGCGCTGTCGATGGGCAGCTATTCCCCTGACGACCCCAGTTGGAACAACGCCACCGGGCGGGCGGCGGAAAACTTCGTCGGTACGCCCGGGGCCTATGTGGCCGACATCGTGATCCAAACCTTGGGGGTCGCCGGGGCCCTGGCGCCGGTGTTGTTGGCGGCCTGGGCATGGCGATTATTTTCCCACCAGGGCCTGCCACGAGTGTGGCTGAATTTGACCCTGGTGCCGCCGACGTTGCTGTTCGCCGCCGGTTTCGCGTCGTCCCTGGCGGCCCCCGACGGCTGGCCCATCGCCGCCGGTCTTGGCGGCTGGTTGGGTGACGTTTTGTCCACATCCACGGCTGCTATGGGTTTAAAGGCTGTGCCAGGTGTGCCGCCAATCGTTTGGGGTAGCGTGCTGGGCGTCTTGGGATTGGGATTTTTGACCGTCAGTCTGGGATTGGCTGTGCGGGAATGGCGGGCCATGGCAACAGGCGTCGGCCGCGGGGTCCGTGCCGTCGCCCGCCTTGGTGGCCGCGGTTTAAGGGCCGCCGCAGTCGAGGCACGGCAGATGGTCCGAGGGGAAAAATCAGATCAACCGGTTCAGGCTCCGTTGGTCAGAACCCCCGCCCGAGCCGAGCCACGATTTGGTGGGGATGCTCCCCGGGTAGAGCCGCCGGTGTTCCAGAGCCAAACCCCCGCGCCCGCGCCATCGCCATCGCCTGCGTCCGCCAATTCCGCCACTGCCCCGGTGCCATCGCGGATTGCCCCTCGGGCGCCGTTGTTGCGCAAATCCAAACGGGCGAAAACCGATTCCCAACCGGCGTTGGATTTGGATGCATCAAGCAAATTCCAATTGCCGCCCTTGTCGTTGTTACAGGCCACGGGGCGCACCACCCGGCGCGCCGACTCCATGAACGACGCCGCCCTGGAAAAAAACGCCCGGCTGCTGGAAACGGTGCTGGGGGAATTTGGCGTCCACGGGGAAATCGCCCGAGTCAATCCTGGCCCGGTGGTGACCCGGTATGAATTGGATCCGGCCCCGGGGACAAAAACGTCCCGGGTGATCGGCTTGGCCGACGACATCGCCCGGTCCATGAGCGCGATTTCTGCCCGGGTCGCGGTGATCCCCGGACAAAACCTTATTGGCATCGAGCTACCGAATTCCAACCGCGAAATGGTGTTGCTGCGCGAGCTGTTGTCGACGCCGGAATATGAAAGCACCTCGGGCAATTTGTCCTTGGCATTGGGCAAAAATATTGCCGGTGAACCCGTCGTCGCAGACCTGGCGCGGATGCCCCATTTGCTGATTGCCGGGACCACCGGGTCGGGCAAATCGGTCGCCGTGAACACCATGATCTTGTCGTTGCTGTACCGCCTGACACCCCAGCAATGCCGGTTGATCATGATCGATCCCAAAATGCTGGAACTGTCGGTGTACGACGACATCCCCCATTTGTTGGCCCCCGTTGTGACTGAGCCGGGCAAGGCCGTGGTGGCTTTGAAATGGGTGGTGCGGGAAATGCAAAACCGCTATCGCGCCATGTCGTTGCTGGGGGTCCGCAATGTGGCCGGCTATAACCAGCGTGTTGCCGATGCGCTGTCCGGCGGCGGCAAGCCGACCCGCACGGTGCAAACCGGATACGACCCGAAATCCGGCGAGCCGGTGTACGAAGAACAAGACCTGGAAATGAAGCACCTGCCGTTCATCGTGGTGGTGGTGGACGAAATGGCCGACCTGATGATGGTGGCGGGCAAGGATGTGGAGGCCGCCATCCAACGGCTGTCGCAAATGGCCCGGGCGGCTGGCATTCATTTGATCATGGCCACCCAGCGGCCGTCGGTGGATGTGATCACCGGCACCATCAAGGCGAATTTCCCCACCCGAGTGTCATTCCAGGTCACCTCGAAAATCGACAGCCGGACGATTTTGGGCGAGCAAGGCGCCGAACAATTGTTGGGCCAGGGGGACATGTTGTTCATGGAATCCGGTGGCCGCATTCAACGGGTGCACGGGCCGTTTGTTTCGGACGAAGAGGTCGATCGGGTGGTCAAGGCATTGAAGCGCCAAGGCCAGCCGGACTATCTGGCCGAAGTCACCGAAGAACCCGAGACCGATCCTGACACATCAAGTGCCGGCGCAGACGACGATGGCGACGCCTTGTACCGGGATGCCGTGGCCTTGGTGTTGCGCGACCAACGGGCATCAACAAGCTTCGTCCAACGGCAATTGCAAATCGGCTATAACCGCGCCGCCCGGCTGATCGAACGCATGGAAGCCGAAGGGGTTTTGGGTCCGCCCAATCGTACCGGCAAACGTGAAATCTTGATGGGCAACTAGATCCCGTGAATTCCTTGACGCGACTGGGATTTGCCTTGGTGGTGGCCTTGGGGATTACCATCCCACCCGCCCAGGCCCAGGCCGAAATGTCTGAACAAGACCTGGCCGATGTTGCCCGCATCGAAGTGTACTTCAACGCCATTACCACACTCAGTGCAGAATTTTCGCAAATCGCCCCGGATGGCAAGGTGGCCATGGGTGAATTCTATATGCGCCGCCCGGGTCGGCTCAGGTTTGAATACGCACCGCCGGTGCCGTTGCTGATTGTTGCCGACGGCTTTCGCCTGATTTTTTATGACCACGAATTGGGGCAGGTTAATGCTTGGCCGGTGGCCGCCACGCCCTTGGGGCCCCTGGTTGCCCGCACCGTCGATTTGATCAAATCTGGCTATGCCCAGGCGGTGATTTCACAGCCCGGAATTTTGCGCCTGACCTTGGTTGATCCCGATCGCCCCGACGAAGGCTCGATTACCCTGGTGTTCCAAGACGATCCGTTAGAACTGCGCCAATGGGAAGTGACCGACCCCCAGGGGTTGGTAACTGTGGTGGTGTTATCGGGCATGCGCATCGATCCGGATTTGGAACCGGAATTGTTCATTTTCAATGAACCAGGGGTCGAAGCCCCGGACGAGGAGGCCGACCCTGACCCCTCTCCGTGACGATGAAGACGCGGCCCTGGATGGCCTGGAACGATTGTTGGCGGTGGAACGATTTGCCGCCGGGCTGGACCATGTCCACTGGTTCGCCAACGTCGGCCGACCGTTGGAGGCCACCGACATCCGGGCGGCGGAAAATTATTTAACCGCCATGGGGGCCGTCGATGTCACCATCGGCTTGGTCCCCGATTGGGAGGCCGCGGCGGAAGCCGGTGAAAGCCCGGGGTTCAACACACCGTGGTGGGAAGCCGAAGAAATGCTGCGGGCCGGGCTGACGGCCCATGCCTTGGAAATCGTCGACGAAAGTGAATTCAATTTAGCCCTGACCAGGCTCACTGAACGGGCGTCTAAATCCGCGACCATGGCGGCCGAAGAAGCCATCGCCTTGTCGGGGGTGTCAGACCCCGAATTGATCCGCGCTGCCGCGGGGGGTGCCGTCCAGGCCTGTCACCTGCGGGCCCTGGTTGATCTAGCGACCGAAAGCGTTGGAGACGAAGAAATCCGCGAAGAAGACTTGGATGCGGAAAATGACTTTGGTGTGGAGGATGAGGCGGGCGAAGGCTCCAACCACGCCTTCGTCCACAAATTCGCCCTGTTCGAAGCGGGCCGTTGGCCCATCTCGGTTATGGGCGGCACCTTCCATTTGTTCTGACGTCTAGATTTTTGCCAGGGCCCATTTCAGGCTGGTGCCACCGGCCTCGACCTCGGCTGAAATTGTAATTTGCTCGGCCCGGCGGACCTCGCCCGCGCCCCCCAGATAAATGCTTTCTTCCAGGGCGATGACGCCGCCGGCGGCGCGGAATTGCCAGCCCTGACCGTTGCCAAGTTTCAGCAAGGCCCCATCCGATGTGTGGGAGGCATGGACATCGGGGTGCAGGTGGAACCGGGCGGTGATGGGCAAGCCAACACGTCCTTCTGTTCGCGCCCCTTCGATCACATCTTCGCCCCGCAGTTGGCCGCCATCGGCGGAAAGATACAGACGGCGACGGTGGTACAGACCGGATCGCGCCACATAGCCATCGTGTTCCAAATCCAGCCACAAATTGCCTTCGTCTTCTTTGCGATGGACGTTTACCGCCATGGGCCCTGCGGCCACGCCGTCGCCGGAAATCTGCGATGAATTGGTGTTGCCCACCGTGACCGTGGAATGGGCAGCGGTGGCCCGTGAAGCCTGGGACCAATCGGCACCGGGTCGGTGGCCACAATTGACGATGATCCGGTGCTTGGCGACGGAAAATTCGAACGACAAGGTTCCCGCGTGGGCGACCCCATCGAAGGGTGGGTTGGGCGGTTTGCCGGTGTCCACCAGGGCGATAGATTTGCCCGCCATCATGCGCTCGAAGCCGCTGTGGGTGGCCACCGCCAACGGCCGTTTGGATTTGGCGGCGTTGCCGAAACACAAATCCAAGGTTTGATCGATGCGGGCGCGATCGTCTTCCGACGATCCATTGAACAGGCAGAAGCCCCCGTCTCCGTGGCGGAAAAATGCCAGCATCGGCGCCATCCGGGCGATGGCTTCCGGCACCCCGGTGGGCACGGGGACTGCCGCAGCCTCCAAGCCCGTATTCAGCCAGATCAACGTCCGTAAGGTCTCCAACAATTCAGAAGGATTGCGGGAAACATGGCCGCCGTCGGCCATGACCTGGGCCGAGACTTCGGCGGTCACATGGTGGATCAAATTGTTGGCCCGTCGGCCGGTGGGGTCCAACGTCGCCGATGCCAGCATCAGTCCCGCCAACGCCGCCAAGCGGTCCGCCCCCGGCGGTGCCATGGACCAGGCTCTGCCCAGATGCCGGGCTTGGCGATCCAGTGCGCTCAGGAATACTTGGCGGAATGGTGGGTCGGCGTCTTCCAACAAAAAGGCGGCGTGACTGGTCCAAGCCATCAGCCTGCGCCCCATGACCTCGGGCGCCCACGTCAAAGGGTCGAAGTCTTCATTGGCGACGATCCACGATCGCACCAGTTCCCGTGCCCCTTGGCGGGCGGCAGCACCGCCGCCTGCGCCAAAATGGCGTAACCAGCCAAACGAGGATGCCTCAAGCTGCCATTGGGCTGATGGCGGGGCTTGAGTCCACGGGGGCTGGTTGGATTGGTGAATTTCTTGCCCGGCGAACCGGTACCGTCCCTGGAACATGTCGTTGGCCACTGATGTATCCCCGGGCCATGGGTCGGCGGGCTGGGCCGCCAAATCGGTGGGGCCGGATCGTGGCAGGCTTAATCTGTACAGGGATGTGGCGAACAAATTGCGCATCAGCCCATCGCGCACTTGGCGCAATGGACCCGGTTTTCCAGCGGCGGCGCGTCCGGGCTCAGGCGGCCGCAATGGCGCCGGGCCTGCGGTAAGAGTTGGTTTCAGGCCAGATGGGTCTGGCTCGGCTCCGGCGGCTGCCGGGCGGGGGTCTTCGGTTGGGTCGTCTGGTCCGGTCAAGCGGCGCCGCGCAGGCGCTCTATGTTTCCGGCATAGGCGTTCGGCCCGCCGGTAAATGTTGCGGTGCCCGCCACCAAGACGTCGGCACCGGCTTCGATCGCCAGGGGCGCTGTTTCAAAATTGATGCCCCCGTCGACTTCCAGATCAATTGTCTTGTCCAGGCTGTCGATCATCGACCGCAAAACCCGCAATTTGTCCAATTGGCTGGCGATGAACGCTTGGCCGCCAAACCCAGGATTGACGCTCATGACCAGCACCATATCCAGATCCGGCAAAACATGTTCGATGGCTGAAATGGGGGTTCCGGGGTTCAAGGCGGCACCCGCCTTTTTGCCCAAGCGTTTGATTTCTTGGATGGTGCGATGCAAATGGGCCCCGGCTTCCGGGTGAACCGTGATGATGTCCGCCCCGGCGTCGGCGAAGTCTTCCAGGAACAGATCGATCGGCGAAATCATCAGGTGAACGTCGAACACCTTCTTTGAATGGGGGCGCAAGGCTTTGGTGACCCCCGGGCCGATGGTCACGTTGGGAACGAAATGGCCGTCCATCACGTCCACATGGACGTAATCGGCCCCCGCGGTGTCGATACGGCGGACCTCTTCGCCCAATTCGGCGAAGTCGGCGGACAAAATGGATGGTGCGATTCTGATGTTTTGCTGCATGGGGCGCAGTCTGTACCAGCAATGTGTGGGACCGGCAAGAAGACCTTGGATTTATGGGCTGCGACGCAGGCGCGCAGCATAAAATCCGTCCATGCCGCCCAGGTCTGCCAAATGACTGGGAAGGGTCCGCAGATCGTCCTCAGGGGTCACCAATTCCGCTAGTCCGCCGACTTCGTCAGGACGGATGGCTTCCCGGGCAAAGTCCGGGTGGTTCCTCAAGAACCCCTCGATCTGTTCGATGCCTTCCCGTGGGTCCAGGGAGCACGTGCAATACATCAACACCCCTTTGGCGGCGACCATGGCGGCGGCGGCCTTCAATAACCTTGCCTGGACCCCAGACATTTTGTCGGCGCTGGTCGGGTCCTTGGCCCACAATATGTCGGGGCGACGACGAATAGTCCCGGTGGCGGTGCACGGGGCGTCCAACAACACACCGTCCATGGGATTAGGCGGTCGCCAGTCCACGGCGTCTTCGGCGATGACCGTTGCCGACAATCCCAGGCGGGCCAAATTCTTGCGCAATCGCTTCAACCGATTGGCCGAACGGTCAACGGCGGTAACGGTTGCGCCCGAAAAGCACAGTTGTGCGGTTTTGCCCCCGGGGGCCGCGCACAGGTCGGCGATGCGGGTCTCACTGGGGTTTTCCAGGGCCCCCAACAACAGCTGCGCGGGGATGGAGGACGCGGTGTCTTGGACCCACCAATCGCCATCGTCGAAACCGGCCAATCCGGGGACCGCACCGGCATCCATAATGCGCACCGAGCCGGTGGGGGTCACGGTCCCACCAAGCCGTTGGGCCCAGGCATCTGGGTCGGATTTGACGGTCACATCCAGGGGCGGCTGGGCCAGGTGGGTGGCGGCTATCGCACGGGCGTTCGATTCTCCGAAACCCTTGGTCCATTGGGCCCACAGCCAATCCGGGGTGGCCAGTCGGGGGGCGTCTTGGGCCTCTACAATGGCGGCACCTTCGCGGGTCAGGCGGCGCAATACGGCATTGATAAGCCCGCGCAAGGTGCTGCGCCCGGCCAAGGCCACGGTCTGATCCACAGCCCCATGGGCCTTTGTCCCCAGAAATAAGATCTGCGCGGCACCCAGGCGCAAAATGTTGCGCTCTTTGCGGTATTTCGGGGCAAGGGGGTGATCCAGGCACTTGGCCAGGGCGTCGTCGATTTGCCCGCGTCTGCGCAGGGCGGTCAGAACCATCAACCGGGCGAAGGCACGGTCGCGCTGTTCCATCCCGGCGAAATGCTTTTCCTCGGAAATATCAAAGGCGATCTCCAATGGATTCCCCGCGTCAACCGACGCCAGGACGCCCAAGGCCGCCACCCGCGCGCCGGTCAATTAGCGGCCCAATTGGTAAATGTTCTTGATTCGTACATTGTATAATCGTTATATGTTCATGAGTTTTGCAACGTAGAGGTGGTGCGGTCGGACTGGCGACCGTGAAAAATGCAGGAAATTCCCGGCAAATCTACGGTTCAATCCAATCGAAGTCGATGGCGAAGTGCATGGATCGCATCCCTGGGACTAATCACCTTTGCCGGGGTGGTTTGGGCGGCGGAAATATTGCCCGGGCCAATTCCCGCTGTTGTGACGGAGGTCGTCGATGGCGATACCATCGGCGTTCGGGCGCGGATCTGGTTGGGCCAGGACGTTGAGATACGGGTGCGCATTTTGGACATCGATACCCCGGAAATCCGAGGCGATTGCGAAACCGAACGATCGTTAGCCATTGCAGCACGGGACCGGGTGGTTGCCCTGGCATTGGGCCAGCAAATCCAAATGTGGGAAACCGGATACGGCAAATACGCCGGAAGAATCACCGCGCGGGTCACCCTGGCCAACGGCCTGGATCTGGGAGCTGAACTTATTCACGCTGGTTTAGCACGACCGTACGATGGCGGGGCCCGGCAGTCATGGTGCGAAAAGCCGGTAGACGGAGCCTAATGCTCTAGCCACCTTAACCAATTGATTTTATGGACTAATTTGCAGGCGGTGGGGTGTACCCTGGGTCCCTGGCCCGGGCGATCAGGGCTTCGAAAGCTGCCTGGGATCGCTTTGTGGCAAGGGGATCGTTCAGCAGCCGCGCATAGACGTGATAGCCGTGAAGGATCGATACGACATTGAAGGAAATTTGCCCGGGATCCAATGTTCCGCGGAAATGGCCTTCGCCCATGGCTTCCCTAGTGGCGTTTTCGATGGACTGTAGCCAGTCTTTTTGCACCCGTGCCAGGTAATACCGGCAAACCCCCGGACGGTCGTCCAGTTCTGCGGTGGCGGCGAAGAATATGTCCCCTCCGGGCAGCTGTTTTAGGTTGGCGTATCGCAGCCAACCATCGAACAACGCCCGCACCCGGGGTTCCCCCGGGTCTGATCGACCTGCGGGGACCAACACATGGTCGGAAAACAGCGCTGCGCCAGCCTGAAGCACGGCCAGATCCAAGGCTTCCTTGGTGCCGAAATGGGCAATCAATCCTGATTTAGAAAGCTCGAGTTCCTTCGCCAGCCCGCCGATGGTCAGGCCGGTCAACCCGAACTGGCTGGCAATACTGACCGCCCGTTCTAAAATCGCTTCGCGTGTTTTTGCACCCTTGCCCATTGTCTTCCGTCGGCGCTCCAATAAAAGGGCAGAACGTTCGTACTACCCACACTGTACACCTCGTTTAGCACGAACGCCCGTTCACAACCAGATCGACCAGGATCAAGCTCTCCTCATTAAAGTGGAAACGATCGGCCTATTTTTCAAGGCTCCAATCAATTGGCCGGCCAATCTAATTGCTCCTATTCACTCTGTTTTCGATCAAATCTTCGACCACCGCCGGATCGGCGAGTGTCGAAATATCACCGAGATTACCGAAGTCATCGGCGGCGATTTTCCGCAAAATGCGCCGCATGATTTTCCCGGAACGGGTTTTGGGTAACCCCGGGGCCCATTGAATCAAATCTGGTTTGGCGATAGGGCCAATTTCCTTGCGCACCCACTTCCCCAGTTCGCCACGCAGGGCGTCATCGGCTTCCACACCGGCGTTCAGGGTGACATAGGCGTAAATCCCCTGGCCCTTGATGTCGTGGGGATAGCCCACCACGGCGGCCTCCGCCACGTTTGGATGGGCGACCAACGCGCTTTCCACTTCGGCCGTTCCCATGCGATGGCCGGACACGTTGATCACGTCATCCACCCGGCCGGTGATCCAATAATATCCGTCTTCGTCCCGGCGGGCACCGTCGCCGGTGAAATATTTTCCGGCGTATTGGGAAAAGTACGTTTGTTCGAAACGCTCGTGGTCTCCGAACAATGTGCGCATTTGCCCGGGCCAGGAATCCGCCATACACAGCAACCCGCTTGATGCGCCGGTTTGAACTTCCCCCGCCTGATTGACGATTTCTGGAGAGATGCCAAAAAACGGTTTTGTCGCCGATCCGGGTTTCAAATCGATGGCGCCGGCCAATGGGGTGATCAGAATGCCGCCGGTCTCGGTTTGCCACCAGGTATCAACAATGGGGCATCGGCTGTCGCCAACCACCCGGTGATACCACAGCCAAGCTTCGGGGTTGATGGGCTCTCCCACCGAACCTAACAGTCGTATGCTTTTGCGCGACGTGCGGGCCACGGGTTCTTCGCCTTCCCGCATCAGGGCGCGGATGGCCGTGGGGGCGGTGTAGAAAATGTTGACTTGGTGTTTGTCGCACACCTGCCAAAACCGCGAGGCGGTGGGATAGGTGGGAATGCCTTCGAACATCAAGGTGGTCGCGCCGTTGGCCAAGGGCCCGTAAACGATATAGCTGTGGCCGGTGACCCAGCCCACATCAGCGCTGCACCAATACACATCGCCGTCGTGGTAATCGAAAACGTATTGGTGGGTCATGGCGGCATAAACCATGTAGCCCCCGGTGGTGTGCAGAACCCCTTTGGGCTTTCCGGTGCTGCCCGACGTGTAAAGAATGAACAGGGGGTCTTCGGCCCCCATGACCTCGGGCGGGCAATCATTGGAAGCTTGGCCAACCAGATCGTGGTACCAAACGTCGCGGCCTTGAGCCCATGGAACGTCGCCGCCTGTGCGCCGCACAGCCACCACATGCTTGACGGTTGGGCAATTTTCCACGGCTTTGTCGGTGGCGATTTTCAGGGGAATTGTCTTGCCCCCTCGAACCCCTTCGTCGGCGGTAATGACAAAAGTGGACTGACAATCCTGAATGCGGCTGGCCAGGGAATCCGCTGAAAACCCGCCGAATACGACGGAATGCGGCGCGCCGATCCGGGCGCAGGCCAGCATGGCCACCGCGGCTTCGGGGATCATCGGCATATAAATGGTCACCACATCGCCCTTGCCACAGCCAATGGATTTCAGACCGTTAGCAAGTCGGGAAACTTCTTCGTGCAGTTCTTTGTATGTCAGCGTGCGGGAGTCAGCTGGGTCGTCCCCTTCCCAAATGATCGCCGCCTGGCCGCCGCGGGTCTCCAAATGCCGATCCAAGCAATTTGCCGCAGCGTTCAGGGTGCCATCTTCAAACCATTTGATGGACACCGGACGATTGAAATCGGTGTTCTGAATTTTCGTGTACGGGGTGATCCAATCCAGGCGCTTGCCTTCCTCGGCCCAAAAGCCATCGGAATCCGCGACCGAACGATCGTACATTTCCTGGTATTTTTCGGAATTAGCCCAAGCCCGATCAGCCCATCCATCGGGAACCGGAAAAATTTGATCATCGGACATAGGGAGCCCTTTGCCTAAAAACCATCCCAACGGGTGTCGCGGTCGGGATTTGGGGCGTTAGTATCCTATGAATCACCGGGCCCGGCGATCAGTATCTTCCCGTCCCTGATTACGACCGGTACGGGGGTCAGCCGCGACCCAGGACAAGGGCCGCTGACACAGGCCCCATCGTCCATATTGAATTGGGCCCCATGGGTGGCGCACTGAATCAATGTTTTGGACGGATCCAGGAAATTCCCGGGGGTCCAATTCAGTGGGGATCCGGCGTGGGGGCAGGAATTGAAGTATCCCCATGCGTTTTCGCCCCGTCGCACCACAAACATCTCAAACGGCGTGGGCGGGTCGCCAAACATGAATTCTTGGCCGCCCGGATCGGACAAGTCATCCAGGCGACATAAGACTGTGCCGGCATCGGGCAAGTTTTGGTGGGGAAACGGGATCATCAACGGCGCAACAATACGTGCCTACAGGGCTTTGGCTTCCAACCCTGTGCCCGCCACCACGCGCCACCGGCGAATGGTGATGGATTCGAACACCCCGGCGGCAACATAGGGATCTTTGGCCATGAAGCCCTCGGCATCTGCCAATGAGTCCGCCTCGATCACGATCATGCTGCCACTTGGCTCGTCTTTTTCGGTCAAAAATGCCCCGGCGATACGAATTGATCCCGCGTTTTCGGCGATATGGGCCAAATGGTCGGGGCGGGCCCCGGCCCGGGTTTCGGGTTGGCCCGGCCGGTCAATGGCTGTGATCACGTACAACATGTGTTTGCTCCTGGTGGATTTCCAAAAAAAATTCGACGCCTTCAACGCCCCGCCTAAACCCAGACGTTGGGGTCAGATGGATTCAGATCGAAAAGGACGAGACAGCAACCCGTGGATCACTTCGCCAATATCGGTCCCATGATTGACGATGGCATCCACGGCTGCGCACAGGGGCATTTCGATCTCTAATTTTTCTGCCAAGGTCATGACGGCGCCGGCGGTGAATACGCCCTCGGCCACCGACGACCGCGCCGCCAAAATCTCCTCAAGAGATTGCCCTTGGCCCAGGGCCACGCCCAAACTTTGGTTTCGCGATTGGGCCGATGTGCAGGTCAGCACCAAATCACCCATGCCGCTAAGGCCCATTAACGTGTCGGCTTGGGCCCCCATTTCGCGGCCCATGCGCATTAATTCCGCCATGCCCCGGGTGATCACAGCGGCGCGCCCGTCTTCGCCGATTTCCCGGCCGGATACGATGCCACAGGCGATGGCGAAAACATTTTTTGTCGCCCCGCCAATTTGCGCGCCGATCAAATCGCTGGATCCATAAGGGCGAAACGCCGGGGATCCCAAAGCTTGGGTCAGGCGTTCGCCCACTTCCGGGTCGGCGCAGGCCAGGGTCACCGCGGTGGGCAACCCGGCGGCGACTTCGGGCGCTAACGTCGGGCCGGACATTACCGCCAAGACCGCACCGGGCAGGGCATCGCCTACCACTTCGGTCATCAGCGCGCCCGACGATTGCTCGATGCCCTTGGTGCAAATCACCACAGGTGTTCCGTCTTCCAAGTGCGGCGCCAAGGCGGTGCAAACGGCGCGCACAAATTGGGCCGGAACCGCCAACAATAGGGCATCGGATTTCGCCGCTTGGGCCAAGGCTGCCGTGGCAGTCAGGGCGGGGTCCAAGTCAACGCCGGCCAAAAACGGATTGCGGTGTTCGTCGTTGATGGCGCTGACCGTATCCATTTCCCGGGCCCAAATCGTCGCCAACGACCCGGCGCGGATTGCCACCAACCCCAGGGCGGTCCCCCAGGCGCCAGCGCCCACAACGCCGATTTTTGAATAGGATTTGGTCATGGCCGTCAGCCTACAACAGAAGCCGGGGGACCTGGCAACTCGTCCAAAGGCCACCGGGCACGGGCAAGAAAATCCAAATCGTCGGTCAACCCGGCCTGCAAACGCTCAACCCCCGCCCAGGCGATCATGGCGGCGTTGTCGGGGCACAATTCCATCGGCGGTACGGTGAGGGAAAAGCCCTGGGCCTCGGCCAAATCCCCTAAGCGTTCAGCCAAGGCCCCGTTGGCGGCAACACCCCCGGCGATCACCAACTGGTGTGGCCCGCCATGGCGGTCGGTGAAAATTTCCATGGCATGTAATGTGCGGTCAGCCAGGGCGTCGCCCACCGCCGACTGGAAAGACGCAGCCAAATCTTTGATGCTTTGATCGTCCATGGGCTCGGCCTGTTCCACCGTTCGCCGCACGGCAGTTTTCAGACCGGAAAACGAAAAATCGCACCCCGGACGCCCGGCCATGGGGCGCGGCAACGGAAACCGATTGGGGTCGCCATCCCGGGCGGCCTTCTCGATTTCTGGACCGCCGGGATAACCAAATCCCATGAGCCGCGCCGCTTTATCGAAGGCTTCGCCCACGGCGTCGTCGATGGTGGTCCCCAAGAGTTCATAGTGTCCAAGGCTTACCGCCTCCACCAATTGGCAATGGCCGCCGGTCACCAGCAACACCAGAAATGGAAATTCGATATGGTCAGACAGCCGGGCTGAAAGGGCGTGGCCTTCCAAGTGATTGACCGCGATCAACGGTTTGCCCGCGGCCATGGCCAAGGCCTTGCCGGTGACCAAGCCCACCAGCACCCCGCCGATCAACCCGGGCCCGGCGGTGGCGGCGATGGCGTCCACGTCGCCCAGGGCCAGATCGGCTTGGTCCAGGGCACCGCGCACCAATCCGTCCAAATGTTCCACATGGGCGCGGGCGGCGATTTCCGGGACCACGCCGCCATAGGCTTGGTGGTCGGTCAGTTGGGAATAAATCAAACTGGACCGCACAACGCCGTCGCTGCCAACCACGGCGGCGGCGGTTTCGTCGCAACTGGTTTCAATTCCTAGAACGTTCATGGGCGGCCAGGGCTCTTGCGTTTTCCGATCCTGGGATTTAGAGCACTAAGGACCATGGCGACACAATCTATGAACAACCAACATGGCGGTACTGTCCGGGTCGGCACCCGGGGCAGCCCCTTGGCCTTGGCCCAGGCAAACGACGTCATCGCGCGGCTGATTGCCGCGGGGTCGGTGGCACCCGGCGGGGCCGAAGTCTCCGTGATCAGCGTTGTTGGTGATCGGATCCAAGATCGCCCCCTGGCCGAGGTCGGTGGCAAAGGGTTGTTCACAAAAGAAATTGAGCAGGCCTTGTTGGATGGCACCATCCACATGGCCGTGCATTCCATGAAAGACGTGCCCACCCAATTGCCGGATGGTTTGGAAATCGCCTGCCTATTGCCCCGTGAAGATCCCCGGGATGTGCTGTTCGGGGCCAAATCCATCGGCGACCTTGGCGCGGGGGCGGTGGTGGGCACATCGTCTTTGCGGCGCGGCGCACAAATCAAACATCTGCGCCCGGACGTCGCCGTCGCATCCTTGCGCGGCAATGTTCAAACCCGATTGAAAAAATTGCAGGCGGGGGAAGCCGACGCCACTTTGCTGGCCTTGGCCGGATTGCGACGGCTGGGATTGGCAGACACTTTGATCAACGATGGCAGCGCATCAATTCTGGAGCCATCTGAAATGCTGCCGGCAGTGGCCCAGGGTGCCGTGGGAATCGAAATCCGATCCGACGACACTTTCGTCCGCGAGTTGGTGGCCCCCTTGAATGACGATCAGACCCGTGTGGCGGTATCGGCGGAACGGGCGTTGCTGGCATCATTGGATGGATCATGCCGGACCCCCATTGCCGCCCTGGCGATCCCCGATGGCGATGGCCTGTGGCTGCGTGCCGCCGTGCTGTTTCCCGATGGTCGCCAGCGGTTTGATACAGAACGTAGGGGATCGGTGGGGGACGCCCTTGCCCTTGGGTCGGATGCCGGATCTGAACTCCGAAAAACCGCAGGGCCAGAATTGTTCGAGTCGTGGCAATCCTAAATGAATGTTTTGATCACCAGGCCGCAATCCGAGGCGACTACCCTGGAAGCGCGGTTGGCGACCATGGGCCATGAAACCATTTCTTGCCCAATGTTGATCATCAAACCGCGCCTGAATGTTTCTGTGGATTTGGATGGGGCCCAAGCCATTGCCGTGACCAGCGCCGCCGCGATTCGCGCTCTGGGGTGGTTGGATCAGGACCGCAGTCTTCCTATCTATGCTGTGGGTTCGGCGACCGCCCAGGCGGCCCAGGACATGGGATATTACGCGGTGCACATTGGCGGTGGAGATGTTGGTGCCTTGGAGGCTTTGATGATCGATACATTGGACCCAAAAGCCGGGGCCCTTGTTCACCCGCGTGGGGCCACGGTGGCGGGGGATTTAGAGGCGACGATGACCACTGCCGGATTTACCGTGCGGGCGCCGGTGCTTTACGATGCAATGCACACAACAACGCTTCCCGAAGCCGGGCGTGCGGCCCTGGACTCCGGTGATCTGGATGCGGTTTTATTTTTCTCGCCGAAAACGGCGCGGACGTTTGTTGACGTGGTGACCGAGGCTGAATTGCAAAACTCCTGCAAAACCATCGACGCGTTTTGTCTCAGCCCGGCAGTGGCAGATGCCGCATCGGATTTGCCCTGGGCCCATATGCGCGCGGGGGACGAACCAAATCAAGACTCGTTGCTTAGTCTGTTGGCGGGCCCATGACCGATCAATCTGATCCCGCACAAGACTCCGCCGAAGCCCCCGATGACGGGCCGCTGACAGACGAGCCAGCCGAGGCATTAGCGCAGCAAATTCCCGACCGTGCGCCGACCGGGAATTGGGGGTGGCGGGCCGTCGTTGCGTTGGCCGTGGGTGCCGGATTGGTTGCCACGGGGGTTTGGATCTCCAACAATTTTGGTGGCGACGAATTTGCGATACAGGACCAAGCCACGCGCATTGACGCTTTGGAAATTGAACGGGCCAGTTTGCGCGCTGCTCTGACGGCGGCCGAAGCCGACCGGGAGGCTTTAACCCAACGCCTTGATGCGGTGGATCAAACGCTGGCGGCTGTCACCGATGTCCTGGGGGGCGTGACGGCGGCGGCGGATTTTGATGTGCTGGCGACGGATGTGGAAACCCGCCTGGGCGCTTTGGAAAATACCCAAACCGATCCGGCAATCCAGGCAGACAACGCCGCCGCGCTGGCGGATCTTTCCGATCGCTTGGATGGGTTGCAGGCACTGGCGACGCGGATCGCGGTGATGGAAACCTTTGCCCAAGATGTTGGTGCGTTGGCTGAAGCCGGTCCCGGCGACGGTGGGGTGGTGCCACCCAACCCAGCACTCACCACGCGCCTGGCTGAACTGGAACAAGAAATTCGGGCCTTGGACGCGGCGTTGGCGGCGGTCGTGGAAACAATCCCCGACGAAGGGGATTTGGCCCCGCCCGTGGATCTGTCAGCAATTGAGGCCCGCGTCGCAGCGGTGGAAGAAACCGTGCGGTCACTGGGGCCGGTCGCTGCCAGTCGGGGCAGCGCCTCGGCTTTGGTATTGGCCGCCGGTCAGCTGCGTGACCGATTGTTGGGCCAGGGGCCGTTTCGGGTGGAGCTAGATACGTTGCGCCAAGTGGCCCAGGCACGCCAGTTGGTGGATCGTGATTTGCAGTCCG